>QWQG01000094.1 GCA_003670925.1 Planctomycetota bacterium
CATCAAGAAATAAACCAAATGGCCATCCGGCAGCCAGTCCTGCGGCGATGGCGGAAACAGCCAGCTCTGATCCGGACTCCATTCACGAAACGTTCGACTCATCCTTGACCTCGACTCCACGTCGCGCGAAAAACGGCTGACGAAAGCTGTTGAAAATCAAACGCAACAGCAGCGGCGGCGGTTTTTTTTGAGGATCGGCTCAATAATTTCCAGGTCGAACGAGGTATCGGGACAGACTCTTAGTCGATCCCTGCGGGCTGCCGACTGTGCAGCGACGGATCATTGTCGCCGTTATAGGTTCTAGCAAGGTCCCTTGATTTCCAACGGCCGGCAATATGGCCGCCAATCAGGCCCACAAAGTATCCGCCCGGAACGGTCCCGGAGATTGCGTTGCCGACATACGTTCCGTAAGCGGGATACAGGATTTCGTAGGCTGCCTGTTGAGCCTCTAGATCGCCCGTCGTCACCACGTAACCCAGCGCGTCGTTTGTGGCGAGGGCTTCATGATAGAGTGATACCGCAGGCAAAAAGTAGGTAGCGGCGTAGGTGCCTTTCCATTTCCGACGTGCATAATCTTTGGAGTGACCAGCTTCGTGAAGCGCCAACGCGGGCACGTTGGAATAAAGATGAATCGTGTTCGAATAAGGGTTGTAGTGGTCAGCCCCGAATACTCGTCCGGGAAAAATTGTTTCACCCAACAAAATGATCGCACCGAACGAGTAACGCCAGCCGACACCGACGGATTTATTGGCAGCAAGACGCCTCCAGTCGTCCAGCGGATGATACTGATTCAGTCGAACTTTGACGGTGGAGATTTCGTTGTCGTTCATGTACGCCGCGAGCACAGCTTCGGTCTCAGAATCAATTCGATGATTCTCAACCCGCCGATCGAACAGTATAATCTTCCGCGGAATTCCCCACACCCAGCCCAGAGAATCAAGGACGACATTCGGCTTGCCGCGTTCGATCTGCGTCTCCGTGCGGGCCGCGAGCTCCGCCGATGTATGATACGATTGAGCTGCCCCCAAAGTGTACGGTGTCGTCGCGCAGCCGGTCAAAGCCTGCATGCTCGCCGCAAAAATAATCGAGATCCAAACGTTCGCGTTGGCGAATCTGCTGAGCATACATAGTTCCTGAAAAGTGGTAAGTGCGTCCTGTTTCCAAGATCGCCCTAGAATCGTAGTCCAATCTTCAGAAACGCAACAACGTGGTTAACGACGGCACCGGGTGTTTGGGTGCGAGCTCCCTCAAAAACTGCAGGCCCACACTCGAGCGCAATGCCGAAAACGCCAGAAATCAATGAAACTGCGCATAATGTGCCGATGCGCACAACTCTCTCAACCGAGGAATCGTTTTTCCGACCGCGTTGCAGTTCGGTCGTGTCGTTCTATAATCCGAGGTATCACTGAAGTCAGACGATCAAAGCTTGGCCCGTGATACACTGAACGTACATTCTTTATAACGCTTTTACGGGGGAGGAGCGGGACTCTTGAACGCTCTGCTTCGATTTCTGAGCATACCCGCTCAACTGCTCTCGAAGGTTCCAGGTTTGGGGCCTTTCGTGAAAGTTCTCTCGACCACTGTGGGGCAAAAAATCCTCATGGCAATCACAGGGCTGTCGCTCTGCGGATTCCTTGTCGCCCATCTGGGTGGCAATCTTAAGTTGTATGCTGGTGAACAGGCATTCAACGACTATGCGCACGCACTGCATAGCTTGGGACCGATCTTGGCGGCAGCGGAAGTGGGACTGTTCGCGACCTTCGCGCTCCATATCGGTCTCGCAATTTCCACTGCGGCTATGAATCAGGTTGCGCGGCACAAAGAATATGCGATTAAGGAAACCAAGCAGGGACTGTTTATTCTGCCAAGTGGCGGAGCCGCGAATTGGATGATGCTGACAGGGTTGCTGATCTTAACGTTTCTGTTCACTCACATTCTGGACATGAAGCTCAAGGCAAACCCCGGCGTTGATTATTCTGCCGCAATGAATGCTGATCAGGTTATTGATAATGAATTTCGGACCGTAAGGGCGGTGCTCTCAACGCCTCTGAACGCGGTGATTTACATCACCGGACTGGTTGCGTTGGGGATCCATCTGTCGCATGGCGTTCGCAGTGCGTTACAGACGCTCGGGATCAATCACAAGCGTTGGAATCTCCTGTTAAAAATCGGGGGCATCCTGTTCGCATGGAGTGTGGCAACTGGATTTATCAGTCTGGTGGTGTGGGCGATGGCGTATCGAGGTTAGGCCCGTGTTTAATGCGTATGTCACCGAACACGCCGTGATCGTGGAGCTGCCTAGACAGACCACTCATTGGCCGCCGACAATCAATCGAACTTGTCATTCTTCAATTCTCGTATCAGGGTTGACTGCGTTTCAGTCGACCGAGTTTCAACAGAAATTCTGAGGTCTTCCGATGGTTCGCGTGGCAAGTGACACACTGAACTCGCGAGTTCCCGATGGTCCGCTTCAACAGAAGTGGGACAAGCATATTTTTGACATGAAGTTGGTCAATCCGGCCAATAAACGCAAGTTCAGCGTCATTGTGGTTGGCACAGGACTAGCTGGGGGAGCGGCTGCAGCGTCGTTGGGTGAACTCGGATATAACGTCAAGTCTTTCTGCTTTCAGGATAGCCCTCGCCGAGCCCACAGTATTGCAGCTCAGGGCGGAATCAATGCGGCTAAGAATTACCAGAACGACGGTGACAGTGTCTGGCGTCTGTTCTACGACACACTGAAAGGTGGCGACTATCGCGCTCGCGAAGCCAACGTACATCGTCTCGCTCAAGTATCGAACAACATCATCGATCAGTGCGTGGCACAAGGTGTTCCGTTTGCGCGTGAATACGGTGGAACCCTTGCAAACCGCTCCTTTGGCGGCGCTCAGGTTTCGCGAACGTTTTATTGCCGCGGTCAAACCGGACAACAACTGCTCTTGGGGGCTTATCAGGCGATGATGCGCCAGGTCTCGACCGGCAAGGTGAAACTTTTCCCCCGCCGTGAAATGCTGGAATTGGTGACCGTCGATGGTCTTGCCCGCGGCATCGTAGTGCGTAACTTGGCTACGGGGCAACTCGAAACCCACACCGCTGATGCCGTAGTTATTGCGACTGGAGGTTATGGCAACGTCTACTATCTTTCGACAATGGCGAAAGGCTGCAACGTGACGGCAGCGTGGCGATGTGCGCGGAAAGGTGCCCTGTTTGCAAATCCCTGCTACACACAGATTCATCCTACTTGTATCCCGGTTACTGGAGATTATCAGTCCAAACTGACGCTGATGAGCGAAAGTCTACGCAACGATGGGCGAGTTTGGGTGCCAGCGGCCAAGGGCGATAAACGCGCACCGGATCAGATTCCGGATCAAGAACGCGACTACTATCTGGAACGCCGTTATCCGTCGTACGGCAATCTGGCACCACGCGATATTTCCTCCCGCGCGGCAAAAGAACGTTGCGATTCGGGTCATGGTGTGGGTGATTCGGGCCTTGCCGTGTTTCTGGACTTTCGAGACGCCATCCAGCGAGATGGTGAAGACGTCGTCCGTAAAAAATACGGTAACCTGTTTCACATGTACAACAAGATTACTGCAGAAGATCCGTATCAGCAGCCGATGCGAATCTTCCCGGCTGTCCACTACACAATGGGCGGCTTGTGGGTTGATTACAATTTGATGAGTAACATTCCAGGGCTGTATGTTTTGGGTGAAGCTAACTTTTCAGATCACGGGGCTAATCGACTTGGGGCTAGTGCCTTAATGCAGGGCTTGTCCGACGGATATTTCGTCATCCCGTACACGATCGGCGATCATCTGGCAACCACGAAGCTGGAGAAAATTTCTGACGATCATCCGGCATGTCTGCAAGCGAAGAAAGATGCTGAAGATCGTATCACACGCTTGATGGGTGTGCAGGGGAAACGTTCTGTCGATTCATTCCATCGCGAACTAGGACTGTTGATGTGGGAGAAGTGCGGGATGGCCCGCAACCGCAGCGGCCTCGAGCAGGTGATCGGCCAAATCCGCGAATTGCGTCAGCAGTACTGGAAGGACGTCTGCGTTCTTGGGTCTGGTGCTACGCTCAATCAAAGTCTGGAAAAAGCGGGCCGCGTGGCTGACTTTATGGAGTTTGGCGAATTACTGGCGATCGATGCTCTAAATCGCGAAGAGTCTTGCGGTGGTCATTTTCGTGAAGAATATCAAACATCCGAAGGTGAAGCGTCACGCAACGATGCAGACTATGCGTACGTGGCCGCATGGGAATTCCAAGGTAGCGGTGCTGAACCAATTTTACACAAGGAACCGCTGGTCTTCGAGAACGTTAAGCCTTCGACCAGGAGTTATAAATAACCATGAGCACTGATTTGTTAAACTTAAATCTCCGCGTCTGGCGTCAGGCTGGTCCCAAAGACAAAGGCGGTTTCAAAACTTATCGTCTCAACGGCGTCAGCACGCACATGTCGTTCCTAGAAATGCTCGATGTGCTGAATGAGCAATTGATTGCTCAACGAGAAGAACCGGTGGCGTTCGATCACGACTGCCGCGAAGGGATTTGTGGCATGTGCAGCTTAATGATCAACGGGCAGGCTCACGGCCCGGACAATGCGACCACCACATGTCAACTGCACATGCGCCGATTCGATGACGGCGCCACCGTGACAATTGAGCCGTGGCGCGCTGCCGCATTCCCGGTCCTTCGCGATCTAGTTGTCGACCGTTCAGCGTTTGATCGCATTATTGCGGCGGGTGGCTTTGTTTCCGTCAACGCCGGCAATGCACCGGATGGCAATTCGATTCCAGTGCCTGGTCTTCGGCAGGAAGTCGCGATGGATGCCGCAGCCTGTATTGGCTGTGGAGCCTGCGTCGCGGCCTGCAAGAACGCGTCAGCTATGCTGTTCGTGTCCGCAAAAGTGTCGCAACTCGCAATCCTGCCCCAAGGTCATCCTGAACGCAACACACGCGTCATTAACATGGTGGCGCAGATGGACAAAGAAGGTTTCGGATCCTGCAGCAACACCTCTGAATGCGAAGCCGCCTGCCCCGCAGAAGTCTCCGTTGCTCATATCGCCAGATTGAATCGCGAGTATCTGCGTGCATCGATTTTTGCGGACACTTAAAAACTATCCACCACGCGCTTCACTCTGCTTTTTATGAAAATAAAAACCTGTTTTTTTGACATGGGCAACGTGCTGGTGCATTTTTCGCATGCGAAAATGTGCCAAAACATTGCAGCCCTGTGCGGCTGGAGTGACGCTCAGACAAAGTCATTCTTACTGGATGAAGGACGGCAGTGGAAACTGGAACGCGGTGAGGTCAGTGAAGCACAATTTCACGAGGACTTTTGCCAAGCCACGGGCAAGGCCTTGGACTTTGACGAACTGCGGTATGCGGCGGCAGATATCTTCTCGCTAAACGAATCCATCGTGCCTGTGTTACAACAGTTGAAGATTGCCGGGCTGCGGCTCGTGCTGTTGTCGAACACCAGCGTGACGCACCTGAAGTTCATCGAACGTAATTTCAACGTGCTGGATCTCATGGATGATCGAGTCACGTCCTTCGAAGTTGGTGCACTCAAGCCCGAAGATCGCATCTACGAAGTGGCCATGTCCAAAGCCATGTGTGCGCCTGATGAATGCTTTTACACGGATGATATTGAGGCCTACATTTTAAAGGCGGAGACCTTTGGCATTCACGCCAGACTCTACACGACGACGGAGTGTCTGCTGAGTTCGTTGCGGGAACTTAACGCCTTGTCCGGTTGAGTTCGCTTGACCCGACTGGACTTCCCCATGAATAGTTGGCGCTCAACCGCGTGTGTTATAGTCCACGCGAGGAGCAATGAAGATGTATGTTGCCCAAGTTCAAGCCGAGGTTGAAAACGTGTGCTAGAGTTTAGCGATTCCAGAAAGTGAAGTGCTCCCCGGATCCGGGGAGCACTTCACTATTGACTCCTGACCCCATTTCAAAAGCCATTTCAAAAGCTTGAAGTAGAGGCGAATTACGTCGGCTGTTGCCCTGCAAGAATATCTTCAGGCGATAATGCATGGATTGCGGCAAAGCGTGAGAAGTCCGCTGTATTGAAGGTCAGCAAATATGTGAGCCCGTGGCGTTGCATGGCGGCCACCAGTCGTGTGTCATGTGCGAGCTTGCCATGCACGGCGTTTTCGGACCACGAGTTCATACCAGTGAGCGAAGATTCCACGTTCATCCTTCAGCAACGTGAATCGTGTCAGGAGGTCTTGCACTTGCAAATCGACATCAGCGATTGTAGGCCCGCGGCCGTTGACCGTCGTCGGTCGTGTCGCAACAACCCAGTATTCATAGATCGACTGCGGTACAAGGCAAAGCTCGCGTCCAGCACTGCTGAGGTCAATCAAAGCGGTGGTCGCGGATGCGTGCGATATCTGGCTAGGCTGAGCAACTCGCAGCAGGATGTTTGTGTCAACGAGTACCTTCATTGGCCGCAGCCCGCATAGCTTGATTCGCGGCTGATATCGATGTCTTGTTCGAGTCGCGGATGTCGGTTGGCCCATTGCTGCAGCCACTCGGCGAAAGTTCCCTGACGGACTTTTCTTGACCGTGCAGATTCGACTTCAGCCTGCAGGCTGTCGGTCACGATGGCGGTGACAAACGTATTGATGTCCTCGCCAGTCGCAGCAACGTGCTGTTGAAGGACTTCCACGTATTCGGATGGCAAACGCAGGTCGATGTTCATGGTAATTTCCTCAATCTATTACGCCGATTTTAGCAAGATTTGATCGGCTCGTCACGCTCTTTCTTCAGTTGTGTGTTGAATCAATAACGGGGACAACGGGGACACCGCATTTTCTTGACAGGCGGTGGGCAATCGGTAGGATTTTGCGCGGTGCTCGAGGCAGCGTTTGTTAAAGATCAGGTGGCGTGTCATGGCTCGATTGGCGCGTGGGGAAGTGTTTGCGGCGGATAAGATTGGGATTGTGCATGTCATTGACCCCTTAAAATGTTGAATGCTCTCATATCGTCCGAATCGACTCCGCAACCGTCCTGAGGAGTCAATCGATGGACAGATTGTTGATGCGATTGTGCTGACTCGCAATGGTGCTTAGACAACTGTCGGAACGGCGCTGCGCTTGGTCCGGCCTACCTCAAAATCAAACATTGACGTCGCGTTAGAACAGCGTGTAAATGAAAGGGGCGGCCGCGGTGCTGGTCAGCAACAAGAGTGCACCCAGACCCAGCAGGACCAGGACAATTGGCCCCAGCCACCACTTCTTGTTCGTCATCAGGAATTCCAGAAACTCTCGGAAGATCGAGGTATCGCCTTCGGTTTCAGCGATTCGGGAAAAGCTCTCGTCCGGATCTTCTTTGGTCACAGATATCTCTCCCGTGAAATGAACAGAACAAGAAGGTGTTTTGAACCGGCAACTTCTCAATTCAGAACTGCTTCAAATATCGACGCAGACTGGATTGCTGAGTTTTTTGTTCCCAGTAGCTATCGACGGAAGGCTTGCGAAGACGCAAAGGATCATGCCCCATTCGTCGCAGTATAAAGCCGATCGGGACAAACACACTCCAATACATCAAAAAAAGAATGACATGCGAAACCAGCCATCCGATGGGAAATGCCAGGATCATCCAGCCAACGAAAATGGGTTTGAGTATTCGCGGGAAAAACAGGCCAGGAACCCCAACGACCAGTGCCAATGTTCCGACGACGACGGCCAATGCGGTCTTCTCGCTGCCAAAATGCTGCGCCAAAGCGATCGCGCCAAAGAACAGAATCCACAACCCCGCAAACTGGCGGAGCATACGGTTATCAGGGTTTCGCGGGATGTCGGAGAATGTCATTCTTTTAGTCTTCAGTTGGCAGTTTTCAGTTGGCAGTAAGCAGTCAGGAGCGGTTGCAGATGGATCGGATCAGGCCGTTGATCATGGCGGCGAGTTCTTTGGTTTCGTGACTCAAATTGATCGACGCTAGTCGAGTGAAAACTTTGCAAGGTGTGATTCACGTGCGGCAGCAGTTTGGGGTGTCTCGTTCTGCGACTTAAGGACCACGCAGTTTTCAAGTACCAAGACATCCATCTCGGTGGCCATGAAACAACGCAGGGCGTCTTCCGGGGTACAGACAATCGGTTCACCACGCACATTGAAACTGGTATTGACCAGCACCGGGCAGCCCGTCCGATTCTGAAATTCTGTCAGAAGACGATGTAATCGTGGATTGCGGATGTGATCGACGGTTTGCAGTCGAGCCGAATAGTCGACATGCGTGACAGCCGGAATTTCTGATCGTGGCACGTTGACGCGCGCGCAAAGATCTGCCGACTGCGACATCAACTGATCCTGAGAAAGCTGAGTTCTCCGACCATCGGCCACATCGGCGACGATCAGCATGTAGGGGCTTTCGTGCTGAGGGTGAATCTTAAACCACTCAGACGCAGTTTCACGCAGCACGATGGGCGCAAACGGACGAAAACTTTCACGGTACTTGATTTTCACGTTCATCACGGACTGCATTTTCGGAGAACGGGCATCGCCAAGAATGCTGCGGCAACCGAGTGCTCGTGGACCGTATTCCATGCGCCCCTGAAACCAGCCAACGACTTTCTCATCTGCCAGCAACTGAGCGACACATTCCATCAGCGACTGTTCCCGATCGAAGTGCTGAAACTTTGTTCCGGCCTTCGTCAGGATTGTGGTGATTTGTTCGTCGATGAACGCAGGCCCCAGCAGACTGCCAGCCTGAGAATCCATGGACGTGGTCTGACGAGGATTGTTCAGCAACTGATACCAGACAAACTGAGCGGCTCCAAGCGCTCCGCCAGCGTCGCCGGAAGCAGGCTGCACCCAGATGTCATCAAACGGGCCTTCCCTCAGCAGTCGTCCGTTCGCGACGCAGTTCAATGCCACGCCTCCTGCAAGGACCAGATTCTTCATGCCCGTTTGCTGATGGATATGATGCGCAATCGCGAGCACGATTTCTTC
This sequence comes from Planctomycetota bacterium, assembly GCA_003670925.1. Lineage (GTDB taxonomy): Bacteria > Planctomycetota > Planctomycetia > Planctomycetales > Planctomycetaceae > SXXK01. The sequence goes on from QWQG01000094.1 coordinate 8,964, forward strand.
CGTCACCAGTTGAATACTGGCCGCCAGATCCATGTGCTTTTGTTCGAGCAGGGATTCAGGCTGACGAGGCGTCATGTCGAAGAGTTTGCTGAAGGCATCATTCGTCATGGTCAGCCCCTGGCAGTAATTGAAGAACTTCATGTTCATCCAAAAACTGCCATCAGGCTTAATGTCGATCAGATGCTCTCGAATTCGATCGGCGTAAACCGGCTTGCCGTACGGGGCCAGTCCCATCAATTTGTATTCGCCGCTGTTGACTTTGAAGCCACAATGGTAGGTAACCGCTGAGTACAGGAGTCCCAAGGAATGAGGAAACGTGATCTGCTTCTGCAACTCGATCCGGTTCCCTTTTCCAGTCCCCCAGGCGGTCGTACACCATTCGCCGACGCCATCCAGTGTGAGGAATGCCGCTTCCGCAAACGGACTGGAAAAGAAAGCACTGGCGGCATGGCTCTCATGATGTTCTGTAAAAACCAGTTTTGCCTTCTTCGCGTTCGGCAGAGACTTTCGGATGGTGCGGTGGATGTAAAGTTTATCTTTCAGCCAGACGGGAATTGCCATCACGAAACTGCGAAAGCCCGACGGCGCGAATGCCAGATACGTCTCAAGCAGCCGCTCAAACTTTACCAGCGGCTTTTCGTAAAAAACAATAAAATCTAGATCAGCCCCCTGTAATCCGCCTTCAGTTAGGCAGTACCGTACGGCTTCAGCAGGAAATGCAGGATCATGTTTTCTCCGCGTAAACCTTTCCTCCTGAGCTGCGGCAACAATCTTGCCGTCCACGATCAAAGCAGCCGCACTATCGTGGTAGAACGCAGAAATCCCAAGAATCGCCACCATTGCATTCGTCCTGTGTGGAATAAGGCTTTCAACGTCCAGCCTGAGTCCGCGTGATTCAGCTTAGTCTCACCTTCAACATGAGACTCAAAATCATTTATTCAAAATACACAGTCATGATGCTGAAGCATCATGCCTTCAGCAAGATCCAAACGATAACAACTGGAGTCGTTTTAGCGACACTCGAGGCTCCTTGCGTTAGTCGTCAAAGCATGCTTCTCATCTGCCTCGAATACCAAAAAGTGCTGCTAAAGCTTCAACAATCGGGCGTAATTCAGGTGAATGGCCAATTGAATCGTGCCCAAAAATAAATGCTGGCATCCCGATTGCGTTTCGAAGGAATGGCCTTCAGTTCGGAATGTGCAGTCGAAAGTGAGTCTAACAGTGTACCTCCCGAAAATTCTTCCTGTTTGTTTTTTTGTTGTTTGCGTCGGCTGCTCGCCAGCGACGCATCCTGGCGCAGAGTCCGTTTCTTTAACGCTGCCAAGTCCGCCGAATTCAGCCACTGATCAAGCAGAACCTGTGGGAGGTATCATCGGCACATGGGAGGCGACACAATTTGGGCACCAGGTTCTGACGACACGGCCGGACGGTACGGCAACGATCAAAATGTCGCTGACTCCGTTGGCTGCCGTGCTTTACGGACGGCAAGTTACGCTCGATCTGCGATGGACGCTTGACGGCCAATTACTCACTCAGCATATCATCGGTGGTTCACCATCACGCAGTGTCGAGAAACTAATTGCTAAGTTTGGCGACACGCAAAAGTTTCGCGTGCTAGAAACGAAACGAGATCAACTCCTCGTGGCCAAGGCTCTGGCCGACAGTCATCCTGTCTGCTGGACTGCCGTCGCTCCGCCGAATCAATGACGACGAAGGCATACGCGATGCTGTCATGAACTGATTGTTCAGTCGATTTGGCTGCTCAAGGTTTTCGGTTCTAGATCAATCCTGCGGCTGTCAATGCTATTGAGGCGGTCCAAGTGGTCGCCCGGGGCGATTACGACCAAGGCTTCCCCAATGGCGTGGACTTAAGCGAAAAATGGGGAGAAATGCGGGTGAATTGAAACTGGGCTAGCGTGAAACCGCCTCCTTGTTGCAAAGTGGGTTTGGTCTAAAAAATCCACAACCGCAGGCAAGGAGGCGTGCGATGAGTCTACCGCCGCGCAGAGCGTTGGTCGACACAGACGAAAAGCAACAGAAACTCCTACGAAAACGCCGACTCGCCTTCGAAGAAATCAGGCAACGTGTGGAAAAACTAAAAGCACGCGATCAAATTCGCCTTCATCATATTTTTGATGATGAGCAGATTCATCAGATGTGCGAAACGCTCCATATCGAGTTTCGCGACAGAGTCTTCACACCGGCGAAAACGCTCGGCCTGTTTGTGTCTCAGGTACTCAGTCGAGCCGATGCGTGTGTCACCGTGATGGCGGAATTCAATCGCGAAAGAAAGGACAATGGACTCTCACCAGTTTCCGACAATGCGTCTGCATATACGAAAGCTCGATCAAGGTTGTCTGTTGAGCTGATTGATCATCTGAGCAATCGTGTCAGGCAGATTGCACATGATCGGACATCGCACGAATGGAAATGGAAAGGACTGAACGTGTATCTCGTTGATGGACTCACGCTGCGGGCAGCGGATACTCTGGCCAACCAGAAAACGTATCCTCAGCCCTCAAGCCAGAAAGAAGGCCTTGGGTTTCCTCAGGAGCGCGTCGTCGCAACCGCGTCGCTCGCGCACGGTTGCGGCGTGCCTTACAGCACATCCAAAGTGGAGGGCAAGAAAACCGGTGAAGTGTCACTTTTTCGCGAAAAACACAAGGAATTTGAAAAAGATGATATCGTGTGTGATTCGATCGAAGAACCGATCGTTGAATTGCTGAAACCGAAGTTTGACAAAGCCCGATTCACACGCAAGGAGTGGAGTGCGCTGCCAAAGCGAATTCTGGATCGCATGATTCGCTACCGAGTGACTGGTTGCGATACTCCGCTTACGATCGTGACGACATTGACCGCCGACAACGCTTCTCGGCCGCAGACATCGCAGAACTGTACGGTTTGA
>QWQG01000212.1 GCA_003670925.1 Planctomycetota bacterium
TCCACAAGCCCAACGATCATTCCTAAGACAAGAATCGTGCCAACGAGCACGATTTCTGCAGACAGGATTACCCCAAATTCATCGTGCCAAAGTTTCTTCAACATTGTGATCTTCTTTAAGTAATAGAGTCCAAGTGAGTTACCAGATTTTCGATGCGTCACAGATGGTTGCGACGTGAACTTCAATCTTCGACAGGAGTGTCGAGTCTGGGAACGACTTCAAGCAGACCCCGTGCCAAATCACAGCGACAATGCTTGTGGGAAAAAAGCAGCACACCCGGTTTAGCCGGTCGGCATCAGGGCGGCAAAATAAAATTGAGCGACACCGCGGCGGCGCATGCTGTAAACAGGTTGCAAAATGGCAACGATGGATATCAACCCAATTAACAAAAGGTATTGACACTCAACTGGCAGCCTGAACACCGTGGAAGAACGCGCGTTGCCAAAGTGCAACATCAAGGCTGTCGCCAACTTCGAAGCAGGGCAACATTGTACGTGGAAAGTAACTCCAGAAAATTCGCAGACTTGAGCAACAGACATTACTCGTTTTGCAGTTACTCACTGATGGCAGAGTCACCGGGATAACACACCCCATGTTAGCGAATTTGCCTTGCCGCAAGCGAAGTGTTGATTTTCCATCAGATAAGCTGCCAAAATTTCGTAGTTGGCCCAAAATATGGAGTTTTCTGCAACCGCGGCCACACGTGAGGCGTCCGCCGCCCTCAATTCGGACGAAATCAACGATTTGCGTGCCACCGGCGTGTCGCCGCGGGGGCGATAAACCCTTGGGACTATGGGCGGATCAGGACGCTCAAGCATTGACAACCGGCCTGTTCCGAGTTGTAGTGCTTCTTAGCACAGCGTTCTTGAAAAAGTTCGCTTGTTGAAAAGTAGTCGGTGGACGTGTGTTGTTCGGTATGAGTCAGACAAACGGCGGGTGTCGGCATGGTGGCTTGGCTAAGTGTTGCTGCTGTCGTCACTGTTGATTGAAAGTTGGCAAAGTACAACAAGGGAACAACTGGTGTCGCAGGGGCCTTCTCAATTTCATCTTTGGGTTTTAAAGATGACACAACTACCAATCATCTGGTTGAAAAGCCGATCTGGTCAAGGTGTGATCTTGGCGCTGACGCTGATCTTGAGTAACTCGTCGATCGCTCAGGATGCAACGCCACCACAGCCTCTTGTTTCGAAAGCCGTCCAGCCGATTTCGCAAACCACGCAGGCAGCACAAACATCAGCAGTCGCTGATGAGAGTGGACTAAACAAAAATGAGTTTGAGACTATTGATTTGTTGACGGATGATCTGACTCAGCGCTGGAAAATTTTTAGTTCTGCACCTGAGACACCAGACATGCCAGTCTGGAAAATTATGCGCGAGGGTGAGGATAAGGAACTCATTTTGATCTGTTCCGGCCAACCCAAAGGTTTCCTGTATACAACGGAGACTTTTTCTGAGTTTGAACTAACGCTGGAATGGAAGTACCCCAAAGATCCCGATGGCAACAGTGGCGTGCTCGTCTACACGCAGGACGAGCCACGAATTTGGCCGACATCCATCCAGGTGCAGCTGCATCAACCAAAGGCGGGCAGCGTGTTTCCAAGTGGCGATGCCATGAGTGATCATTCCAGCGAAGCGGAGGCCGATCTTGCGCGACCAGTAGACACGTGGAACGAAGGCAGAATTGTCAGCCAAGGTGGCCGGCTGAGCGTAGAAGTCAATGGCAGAAAAGCAGGCGAAGTGAGCGGTGCTAAACCAAGTACTGGCAGCATTGCCTTACAGTGTGAAGGCTCACTCGTACATTTTCGTCGAATTCGCCTCCGCAAGCTGCCAGTTGTGGCTCCAGAAAAAAACGGCGATGCAGTGCCTAAGAATGAAACCGCCGCTGCTTGTTCCGAGCGGGTAATTCTAGGATCACCAAGTCTTCCGCGGTGGTCCAGCAGTGAACGCAGCAGTAGAGCCACGGTGCGTCGTAATTCCAAAGTTACCCCGACAGTCTCCCGTAATCGGCTTCCATAATTTTGAACTGGCACGCACGATACCCTATCAAGCCCCGTCTAGTTTTCCGCAAACCGGAATGGTCTCCGCCGCTGACGGCACTGTGGCTACTGCAAGCGTAAAGTGATATTCTCAAGGCGAAGCGAGTAGTCTCCACAATTTTTAGCCTGAGGATCTATACGTGAAGGCATTGGTGAAACGGCATGCCCAAAAGGGGCTCTGGCTGGAAGATGTTCCTGAACCGAAAGTCGGCGCCAATGATGTCCTGATCAAGGTTGATCGGACTGGCATCTGTGGCACGGATGTGCATATTTATGAATGGGATTCGTGGGCGCAGAAAACAATCCCCGTGCCCATGGTCGTCGGGCATGAATTTGTCGGCGAAGTGGTCACCGTGGGATCGAATGTCGTCGATTTTCATCCCGGCGAAGTGGTCAGCGGCGAGGGTCACGTTGTCTGCGGTCGCTGTCGGAACTGTCTGGCGGGCCGACGTCACCTTTGCGCAAAGACGCAGGGGATCGGCGTGAATCGACCAGGAGCTTTTGCCGAATACATCGCTTTGCCGATGACCAACGTGTGGCATCATCACAGCGCAATTGATCGCGACATTGCATCGATTTTTGATCCGTTCGGTAACGCCGTGCATACGGCATTGGCGTTTCCGGTTCTGGGGGAAGACGTCCTGATCACGGGAGCCGGGCCAATCGGACTGATGGCCACCGCCGTCGCGCGTCACGCCGGGGCTCGATTTGTCGTAGTGACGGACGTCAATCCGTGGCGTCTGGAGCTGGCGAAGAAGATGGGCGCGACACGCGCGGTGAACGTGAAAACTGAAACGCTGGAAGACGTGCAGCGTGAGCTGGGAATGGCGGAGGGATTTGACGTTGGCTTGGAAATGTCGGGCAATCCATCAGCGTTTCGCGACATGCTGAAAAACATGGCGCACGGCGGAAAAATTGCCATGCTCGGCATTCCGTCGGAAGATATCGCCATCGACTGGAATCTGGTCGTGTTCAACATGCTCACAATCCACGGTATCTACGGTCGTGAGATGTATGAAACGTGGTACAAGATGACGGTCATGCTGCAAAGCGGACTGGATATCAGTCCGGTTATCACACATCGTCTGCACTACACGGAATTTGAACAGGGCTTTGAGGCGATGAAGTCCGGGCAGTCGGGAAAAGTGATCCTGAAGTGGTAACTTCTGTAGCACTGGCGTTGAAGATCTTCGCACAGCGCACAAATCTCAGCCCGCATAAACGAAGAACACTCATCGAGGCTGATCTGAGACGTCTTCAAACTGCTGCAAGTTGAGTGTCATGGGCTTGGTGCGATCTTTTGAGTGCCGATCAGGCATCTGATTCAGCGTCTGTCCAAAAGCGGCTTTGAAGTCGGCGAGATGTTGTAAATTCCGGTTCCGTCAGAGTTGGTATTGTGTAAAAAGCCCGCTCCTAGCGATGATATGGAAGCCCTCCCGTCTGCTCATGGAAATTGATTGACTTTCTGCAGAAAAGCAGCAGCCATGTCCGTAAACACAATGCCGAAGAACTCAGTTTCGACTCCGAACTTTACGGGAAAGCGACCACCACAAGTGGCCGTGGAAGCGTTTCCAATCTGCCCGGCATGTGGTCGCCCCGAGCAACAAGACACCACTCGACTGCGAATTGACTCAGCGCGGGGCAAATCATCGTGGGCAAAGTGTAACAGCTGTCGGGCGTACTACCTGACAGGCGAATATGATACTGCTGCGGAAGCGTGCCATACAGTTGATATGCCGTGGGGACAAATGCAGGCTGGCGTTCGCCTGAACGACTTCAAGAAACGCATGTATGATGCAGCGCTGGCCGGAATCAAGAAGCATGCTCCCGATGCAAAAAAAATCCTTGATGTGGGATGTTCATTTGGCGGATTTCTGATGGAAGCTCGCAATCAGGGTTATGATGGATCGGGCGTTGACATCGTCCCGGAAGCTGTTGACTATGTTCAGCAACAGGGTTTTGCGGCAGAGAAATGCGGATCTTTGGAGCATTGCCAACTTTTTTCTGACAAAAATCCAGTCGATGTACTGGCCGTTCTTGATGCCCACATCTACTGGCCAAATCAGCCAGCTGAACTCTCTGCGGCCTGGAGATTGATTAAGCCCGGTGGCTTGCTGGTTATGCGCGTCATCACAAAGTCACACTTTGTGTCGATTGGCAGGGTCATTAAACCCATCGCACCGAATTTCAGCAACCAGTTGATTCGGCGTTCGATTGGTGATCATCGCTTCTGTATGCCGCTCAAAACTCTGCTACAGACTATAGAATTCAGTGGATTCCGGATTGAGGATGTCGTGCCGCGAGACGCGCGGCACAGCGATGATTCGTCGATCGCCGTCCGAGCACTGTTTAAGATCGGCGATCTATCATGGAAAATGCTGCGGTGCCATCTGGCTCCGGGAGCGATGATCTATGCCAGAAAGCCGAACGCATGATCCCGCGACACCGGCCACCTTTCAGAATGGCCGCACTTACCGCCTCCATGCTGCCAGGTTTTGGCCCTCGCAGCGTCGAACAGCTTGAACAGGACTATGCTGACACACTGAATGTGCCACATGCGATATGGCTGCCATCCGCTCGATACGGAATCTGCCAGGCCATTGACTTCGGGCTGGGCTCTCAGGATCGAGTCTATTGTCCCGCTTTTACATGCAAAGTGGTGCATCAGGCGATCCGTCGATCCGGACGTACAATGGAACTCGTGGACTGCAACGACAACAGCCTGTTGATGGACACACGTTTTCTGCAGACGCAATTAGGGCCTGATCGTCAGCCACCTCAAACAACCTCCGCAGATGGCCGTCGGAACATACGAGGATACGGAGTCGTACTTTCGGAAGTCTTTGGTCATCGATATCCCAACTTAGATGGGCTCCCTTTATTGCGTAATGCTGGCCTGCGGATCTTCGACATGGCCATGTGTATTCCGACGGCGAGAGATATGCAGCGACTTGTCGACCGCGATGTTGCGTTGCTTAGTTTTGGTCTGGGAAAGTCCTTATATGCCGGTTGGGGTGGTATGGCATTTACCAAAGACGACTGGATGGCAGATCGATTGCGAGAGCAACGAGATCAGGATCTTCGCGCGAATACGAAGGTGGCCAATGTACGCCAAGTCGCCAAGGTCTGGCTTCGAACGTTCGCTCATTCAGCGTGGCTGTACAAACTTTCCCGCCGGCTTGTCGAAAGTCGATCATCAGTCTCCAGTGACAACAGCAACCCACTGTCTGCTGAATCAGAACTACTGACACCGGAGTGGTCGAACGCGCCCACGACCTTTCACTTAAAACTCGCGGCTGAAAACTTGAAGCAGTCCGCATCATTTTCACGTGATCGTCTCGAATACGCGGAGATCTACAGGTCGGAATTGGACCATTTGACGCACGATGCCGCACCTGGAACAGAAGGCTGGCTAACCCTGCTGGCTGATAGCCAGGCTGCGTTGAGTCACTTCTGCCTTCGCTCTTCCCTGCGGGATCCCCTGAGACAATATCTGTGGCTCAAGGGAATTGATACTTCGGTCCTGTTTCCGTTTCCCGAAGGTGCAGACTCAAATCAGTTGCAAAACACGCATCGCCTGACGCTGCAGATCATCGGATTACCATTGTCAAATGGGCTGGGTAGTCAAAACATTCGCCGTATCTGTTCGCTGATCAGAGACTTTATCGCCACGGAATACGCGGCATCAAACCGACCACACGTATCACGCAACGCTGCATGACACAGACCAACGCCCGGCTATGGGGCGGGCTTTCGCCGGGAACTTGCAGTCTTCAGGCAAGCGGCAGAAATAAGCTGACCTGTCGTAGACGAAGTGGCCACGCTTTGCACGGGCAAGCCGATCTTTGAAGAGACACTCGCGACGGCACAAAAATGCCTGCTGCCCGCCCAGGCAACAATCGCTTATTATGCTGTCCGGCGGATTGGTGGTTGATTTGCATAGACGGACAAAGCTCCGGCCAAGCGGGCTGCGTATTCGTTCTGGACGCAGCCTACAGCTTTTCCCGCAAGTTGGGCTAAAGTACGTGGTACCGCAAATCCAAATGGTACTCGCAATTCAATTCGCTGCCCAATCGGCTGCTGTTCAAACCCCATTCGCCGCTTAAATAAGTCCAACGAAGTCATGGCAGACTGCAGAGACTGCAGGCCGATGCAGACTTCAGTTGTCTCTGCACGACTGAGCGTCTGTTGCAGGAATGTAAACAGCATGGCGTTGTTGGGGCGGAACTTGAGCAATTCTTCGCGTGATCGAACAATGCAGATGTTCTCCACACTGCAGATCCGAAATGAGATCAGAAACGAAGCCAAAATGCCTTGATAACGTGCCGCCCAGACAGTCGCTGACGGACACCTTGAAACCGCGTCAAAATATTTCCGCCAGTGAACCTCGTATCCGTCCGAGATCTTTCGTCCCTGACGTTGAAGCGTCTGCGCGTGCAGTTCGATCCCTTCGGTCGCTATTTCGCGAGCATCTTCTGGACCGTATGTGCAGTTTTCAAGCCCCTGGCGCGTTTGGTTACGTGCCTTCGGATCAAGGGAAGACAGACTGTAGTTTTTATCGGCAACGACATGCCGAAAGCTGCTGAAACCTGATTCAACACTGCAGCAAAAACGTGCCATGACGTCGCGATCATGCATGATTTTCGATAAATCAATCGTTGCCGGGTTCAACTGGGTCTCCAGCGGGAAGCTGATCCAGGCACGCGAAAAAACGTCAAACCAATGGACACCACTGGATTCTCGTACCGTATGACCCATCCGCTCAAGGAACGCAGCATAATGGTGAGGCTGCATAGTTCAATCCTTTCATTTTCAAATAAAGCGCGACTTCTGCGGTACAATCACCCCGCACGAAGAGTCGAATTTTGAAGGGCAGCGGTCGTTGAAGATGAACCAGAATGACATGGTGAGTGTGGCTTTTGAAAGATACACAGTTCTTTCGCACAGAAATTCCGGCGACCGTGTGTCGCTCGGTACAAGGCGTCTGAAACCCTGTCGAATGGATTACGCGCCAGCTGCGTCAATCGATTACCAGATGTTGGCATACTCTCGGGATGTGATTCTTTGAACTCAAGACCTGCCAGCGCGGCAAGCTGCGTTAGTGTCGCTCGTGTGTAATAAAAGAAATTCACCCCCGCATTCAGTCGCAGTGACCGACCGGTAAAGGTGCGGTAAAGCCATCCAGATCCCGTCATCATGCGAAACCGATGCCTAGGGATCTCAATTGCCAGCTGCCCTCCAGGAGTAAGGATCCGATTGAATTCCTGCATGTCCTCATGAGGTTGCCGATGACAGCCAAATGCGTCCAGCGAACAGACGACATCGTAGGAAGATGCACGAAAGTTTTGTTCCGACAAAACCCCTTCATGCACTCTCAGGCCAAACTGCTGACGTGCAAACTGAGCCGAGACTCTGGACGGTTCCACGCCCTCCACTTGCCAGTCACGGTGTCCATGAAATTGCCTGAGAAAAAAACCGGAAGCGGTTCCGACATCAAGCAGTCGCCCCCCCTGCGGCAGGAGTCCACGAATACGGACCGCTTCTCGCTCCAGACTTTTCTTTCGATGGTCAACGTAGGCCACTTGCGTTGACCGGCTGTCTTTCATGTGCTCTTTGCGGAACAACTCCAGCGTGTCGTCCATTGACGGGCATTCGGACACATACATCAAATTGCAGCCTTGACATGTCACGATCGGCAGTCCGTTGGAAACCCCAACCGGCGAAGTCTGATTCGGGCCACAAATCGGGCAATGAACGCGTGCTTTTTTCTTACTGGAAATGTTCGCAATTGCAGGCTGGTCGCTGCTGTGGTCCATACTTGACCTCCATGCCGGAATGCTTCCAAATGTATGTGCCAAATGGCTTGTAAACACTTGTCCTAATCCCTGCAAGACATGAATGGCTGAAGATACCGGATTCGCTGTACAGTTTCCTTAATGATCTCAGCCAGCCCTGCAGATAACCTGATCATATGCTTATATTATTCAGCACTGCTTCCGTTGGTTTGTTGGTTCAGGGGTAACTGGAATAACGTTTCGACTCAAGGTCGGTCCATCCGACAGGCCGCTTCTGCCGGTTTCCGGATCAGATCTATCTCTCATGCGACCATTCCAGTAGCTTTCTCGCTCATTCAGGTATTTCAATCCCGCAATTGACCATGAAGTCTGGAAACTGGCATGTTTCTGTGGGCTATCACCCTCACTTCCACTGCAATCCTGTACTGGATTTACGACGGATACGGTCGCGCGCTGTTTCTGATGAACGGACTTCGAAAAGTAATTCGCGGTCCATTCGCAGCCTCGTTCGCTGAACAGGCTGACGAAACTCTGCCCTCCATCACAATTCTGTTGACCGTACACAACGAAGATTCGGTGATCCGTCAGCGTATCGAAAATATGTTACTGTGCGAATATCCGCCTGAACGGCTGTCGGTTGTTGTCGCATCGGACGGTTCCACCGACAACACAAATTCCATCATTCGCAGTTTTGGCGATCGAGGCGTACGGCTGCACGAAAGTTCGGGACTCGGTAAGACGGCGACTCAGAACGCGGCGATTGACACAATTGAGAGCGACGTGATTGTGTTCACCGATGCGGATGTCACGTTCGAGCCCCGGTTTCTCCGTGTCATTGCCCGGCATTTCAAAAATCCTCGGGTGGGCGCTGTTGATGGCCGTCTGCTTTACAGTTCAGAGCCGACACTCGATGTGCAGACATGCCAGGGTTATTACTGGAACTACGAACTGCGTCTGCGGGATCTGGAATCGCAGCTTGGGATTCTGGCTGTCGTTGCCGGAGCCTGCTTCGCTCTTCGTCGCAGCCTCTTTTTGACCATGAATCCCGCAATCGGTGAAGACTGTATTGTTCCGCTCGACGTGGCGGCACAGGGGTTTAAAGTCCTGCACGAACCGACGGCGATCGCGTGGACGCGACTGGACGACGACGACGCCATGACCATGCGACGGCGCATCCGCATGACTCTGCGAAACTGGCAAGGCACCTGGACTCGCCATGAATTGCTGAATCCGTTTCGTTCGCCCGGCTATGCACTTGCGCTCTGGTCGCACAAACTGCTGCGCTGGCTGTCGCCCGTTTTTCTGGCCGCCGCCACTGCCTCGTCAACTCTGCTGCTGGCGACTCAGCCATCCTTCGTCACTTTGGCGGCGTTCCTGCCATTCGGATCGCTGTTCGCACTGGCAGCTTTTGGCTGGCTGTCTCTGCACTACAGGATCAGAATCCCCGGAGCGGGAACAGCGTACAGTTTTGTCCTCGCAAATACCGCATTCCTGATTGGCGTCTGGCGCGCGATCATAGGACACCAGATTCATGCGTATCGCCGCAACTAATTCGTCAGCTGCATCGATGCATATTGGTTGAGCTTTTGCCTGCCTTTGCAGCATTGCTGCGGGTTTCTATGGAAAGGGCGATTCCGCTCAGGAACTGAATCACTTGAGGAGTTATTCTGTCGGCTTCATGTATCGTTCCTTGAACTGCTTATCCTTCTGGGCCCGCAGTTGCAGGCCTTCGCGGTACATGTTGATGAAGTTTTCCGGCGTTTCCACGCGCGCTGGAACTTATCGTTGACTTCGGTAAACAGCAATGCCGACCAGTCCCAGCCGAAAGGATGCCAGATATATTCGTGCGTCAGCAAATGGATGTGGTTGTACGTCGCCAGATTTTCCGTCACCACGCCTTCGCGCCAGGCCTGCGTACTGTCGCTGATGTATTTCATTTCGGTCAGATACATCGGGTCGTATGTATCGATCACGCCGGGGATCGAAAACGTCTTGCCGGAACGCATGGGCATGTGCGATGACATCGCGTGAATCTTTGTGCGAAAGAATGTCTGAAACAATTCGATCTGGGCTTTTGCAGTATCGAGTGGATCGACGTTGAGACGTTCAAACAGTGCGGCGTCGTAGTGCAGTCCGATATCGTGCCCCAAGTCAAGAATCCGGCGAATCTGCACCGCGTCTTCCTCTTCAAACGGGTTGTAGTCGCTGGTCTGCAGCAGAAAGAATGTGGACTGCACCCCAAACTCGGCTTCGATCTCGGCCATCCTCAAAGCCGCCGGAATACTGAATTCCACATCGTGCCGCATGACGACGAATTTCGGAATCTCAAAGACCGCCCGTCCTAGTTTGTGGATGTCACGAAAGCAGATGGTTTTGTGAGACTGACAGATTGCAGCGACGATCTCTCGATAGTGGTCGGTGCTGAAATCGCGTATCGGTTCGGTATTGCGGATGAGTTTCATAGTCCTAATCTTGGTCCAGGTTTCAGCGGGAGCGGCAGATCGTGCTGCAGCAGATGCACACTTTGGTTCTGTTCACAAGCGACAAAGCAGGTACCGTCCCGGAAACTTTCCACGATTGTCCCTGCCCGGGCATTGTGTTCCAGTCCTGTCGGACCGCAACGCCAGATGCTGTAACGCTGACTGTCGAGTAATGTAAATGCTCCGGGGTATGGATGTGTCTGAGCCCGCACCCAGTTGGTAATTTGCTGAGCCGACCACGTCCAGTCAATGAGTCCGTCGTGTTCCGCCCGCTTCGGATAAAATCGTTCGGGTTCGCCGGAACTGTTGAGCGGCTGCAGTCTGACGGTGTCGGACAGCAGTTCCTGCCAGCGGCATATCACCTCCCTGTTGAAAACAACGCGGGCCTTTTGCTGCAGTGTCTGAATGTCATCATGTGACTCGATCGGGATGATCGGCACGCTCAGCAGATCCCCGGCGTCCGGCTCGTCGTTGTACCGAAAAATATGCGAGTGCAATCGGGATGCACCTTCAATCACGCTCCAGTTTATCGGGGACCGACCGCGTCCGTTGGGCAGACGATTTGCACAGGCATGCATGCCAAATACGCCGTTGCGGTGCAGGCTCAGGAACCATTGTGGTAACGGGCGCTGCCAGCCGATACAGAACCCGACGTCGGCTTTCGTCGCACCTAGAACTGTGATGTCGGTCGGTGTTTCCAGCTTGTAGCCCTGCGAGGTGTGGACGGGGATGTGCTGGCCGAATTCGAGCGACAGATCAATCCAGCTGGGGACCTGATTGCGATCAGCGGTCGCCCGTGAAATCGTCACGACACCAGCGACAGGGCAATGACTGCTCAGCAGTTTTTCGATGAACTCAGCGGTATTCTCGCGGCACCCGATCACTACGGCTCCGCTTTGCCAAAGTGCAGGCGACATCACGATTCCTTTCGACTTGTCTGATTCATGTCATACTTGTGCGGGGCTGAATTCATAATGGCTTGACGATTCGTTGACAATCAGATCAGGATGGTTCGTCCATCACGAATCAACCATTGACAAAGTCTGACTGGATCTGGCCGATGGCAATGACCGTTGCTCGTCACGCGGGTGCATGCTTTGTCAAAGTGACGGACGTCAATCCGCGGCGTTTGGAACTGGCGAAGAAAATGGGCGCGACACGCGCGGTCAACGTGAAGACTGAAACGCAGGAAGACGTGCAGCGTCAGCTGGGAATGGCCGAAGGGTTTGACGTCGGTATGGAAATGTCTGGCAATCCGTCTGCGTTTCGTGACATGCTGAAAAACATGGCGCATGGCGGAAAAATCGCGATGCTTGGTATTCCGTCAGAGGATATCTCCATCGACTGGAATCTGGTCGTGTTCAACATGCTCACGATTCACGGAATCTACGGTCGGGAAATGTATGAAACCTGGTACAAAATGACCGTCATGCTGCAGAGCGGACTGGATATCAGTCCGGTGATCACGCATCGCCTGCATTACACCGAATTTGAACAGGGCTTCGCGGCGATGAAGTCCGGGCAATCCGGCAAAGTCATCCTGAAGTGGTAGTCAAATCGCTGCGATACACTGTGCGCGGCCAGAAATGAGTCCGGCGAGCGGAGTGGCGTGAGCCCTCCGGTATCACGTTTTTTGTATCGGCAAGCTGACGCATGCCGCTCGCCAGGTCAGCCCGTGTAGTGAGCCACCTGAATCCAGCGGCTCAGCGTTCAGGCCGCTTCAGGAATGGACACCAATTCGGACCGCCAGTCCCGGAGCGCAACGTGTTGCGCAAACGCAACGACGTTGCTGCGGTCATCTTTGAAATAGAAGCAGCGGAAGCCATGTGACTGGAGTAACCTGAACACAGCCGCCGAGCAACTACCAAACTTCTGAAGCGTATGTTCCAGCACTTCGATATAGATGCTGTCGACCATTTGGAGGATCGATTCACCTCCCCGCAAAACCTGCATTTCAAAACCCTCGACGTCAATTTTCATGACAGCAATTCTTGAAATCGCATGTTCGTTAACCAGACTTGCGAGTGTCATACAGGGAACTCTGATTCCGGATTCAGCGTTCAGTGCGACGCAATTGTTATCGTCTTTCCGGCGTTCGTCAGTAAAGTTTACGATTCCAGCTTCGGCACCCAGTGCGATGTTGAGACTTGTCACGTTTGTGCAGTGATTAATGGCGATGGTCTTCTCAAGATGCTTGTACGTCTGCGGATGAGGTTCTACGGAATAGACATGTCCCGTTTCACCGACCGCCAGTGAGCCTGCGGCTGTGACGCAGCCGATATTTGCCCCGACATCGATCAGAGTATCTCCAGGCTTCAGGAAGTCGTACACAAATTCCTCGGCGCGATCGACATGATTCGGGTCCACCCACAGCGTCAGTGCCATGTTGCTCTTGGCAAAAAACGGGATCGTGTATTGTGAACGTTTCAGCTGGATGCGTTCTGAGAATCCGCTATTCTGAAGTGCATAGCCCCACAAGGCTCGGAACGGCCTTTTGAGTTTCGGACTTTCTGAACGGGCAAGTTTCTGGAGCAGATTCATCGCAATCCCTCTCTGTACCCTGCAGCAATTGCCGGGCCGAACATCCTTGTCGGAAACGTGACTGCGGGAGTATCTTGCACTTTCAGTGAATGAGTCAATACAGGTGTTGGCGTAGAGTGCGGCAGGTTTTGGCAGAGCAAGGTCGCCGGTAGTGCGGTAACTTCATAGATCGCAGCGGTTGGCATTGGCGAGCGGCATGCGTCAGCTTGCCGGTACAAGAACGAGGTACCGGAGGGCTCACGCCACTCCGCTCGCCGGACTCATTTCTGGCCGCGCGCAGTATATTTGAGATTTCGTATTTGAAATTTGAAATACGAAGCGCGCGGCGTTGCCCACGCGGTTAGACGAATGTGCCGCTCATGCGGGGCGGATCCTGAATGGTTTGACAGTTTCTGCACCCGAGTAGCCCGAAAGCCGCAGGTCGCAGAATACACGGGCTCAGCGATCCGCAAGCGGCAGATTGTTAAGATGATCAAGCAGTGTGCCTTCCTGATCAAGGGAAGTATGAGTCAGAATCTCAATGGATGCGGTGGCAAGTCGATCGTTTGATCGAAAGTGGGCAAAGTTATCGACCGTGCCGAAGTCGTCTGTGCCGCGCAGTCCGTGAAACGCGATCCAGCGGTTAAAGCATGACTTGGCAATGCGTTTTCGGGATGTAACGGGCAGCGAATCCATATTCCGCGAAATCCTGAGATGCCGGATTCCAAGGCGTTTAAGCACGGGCTGGATCGCCAGAAAAACCATCGGTTCATTGTGAACATGCTGATGCGAATCCGCGTGTGTTACCGGGAGTCCTGCGTCGCGACATCTCTGGATCTGAGCGGCCACCTCTGCGGCAATCATGGCTCGATCAGACTTCGAAATCAGAAGCGACGAAATCTGCCGGATGCCTCACACAACGCCGGATTGCTCCGCAGTTCAGGCAACAGAGGCCAGCCGTGGTGAGATAGCTGAAACGTCGCCTCCGTGGTTCGTACTTCACCGGAACATCAAACGCCGTGTCATCCATCAACGACGGGCCGACGACCGGGTCATAAACTCGGACCTGAGGCAGAGCATTGCTGATTTCACGCCGTTCGAAAGGTGAGTCACCGATCACGGCAAATGTATCGACGTTGATATTCAGTTCGTCCGCGATCTGCTGCACGCTGCGGCTCTTTGGTCCCCAGTGAATGGCGGGATACAGAAAATAGTCGGCGAGTCCCAGTTGTTCGATTTTTGGCCAGGCTGTGTCGTAATGATTCTTGCTGACGATGGTCTGCAGAATGCCACGTTCATCCAGGCGCTGCATCAGATCGATCATATCACGGTTCGGCGTCACGCCCGATGCCCCTGCGTCGCCGATCACACCGTGCCAGAGGGTATTGTCCAGATCCCACGCTACGCACTTGATCTTCCTTGCCGGGCCAGGTTGTTTCTGAGTGGCAGTCGATCGCTTCGCAGCACCGTTGAGCTGCGGGATGGAACTGAGTCCCTGCTGCAGGCTTACAAAATCCAGCCATGTGAAAATGAGCCGGACTTCCCGATCGTTTTCAATCGACAATCGCAGGATGCCGGGCTTGTCAGCTGCCAGCGAGATCAGTTCCGCTGCGTCGAGATAATGTTCATTCCAGCCCGGCTCAATGTGCAGGCTCGTGCGAAATACAGGGACATCGGTTACGAGTTCCAGCTGGATGCGAAACGCCGTTGCTTCGCCGGAGAAGCATTTCACATAGAAGGCATGAGGATTTGACTCGCGCTGTGAAAGCAAAGCCGACTGATGTTCAAGCAGCTTGCGACGTGCCAGTGTGAAAGCTCCGTTGAGGCGTCGCTTGGGAGACCAGCGTTTGATCATTGCTGCCACGCTACTGACGGCTTTCTCCGCCCAGTCGAGAATCGCAGTCTGCGTCCGAATGGTGCTGGTGCCGAGCATCGCCAATCGTCCCGGCTAGGCCGTCTGTAATTTCGCCCAGCGTCGAAATCGGATGTCAGCGCCAAAGCGAAACAAGCCTTGCACCTGACGATTCGGCATGATGCCGTACACGAACCGAGCGCACTTCCTGTCAGGGCGGGCGACGAACAGGGAACACGTCGCATAACATTGGGGCATGGAACATTCCACGCAGTGTTCTTCCCAGCAGAGCAGCCCGACCGCTGTCACGGCTGGATCAGGAGGCGGAGCGGGCACAGCCTGGTTGCCTCCCTGCCCCTTCCATGCGGTGGCATCCTGCCACGTCACTTGAAACACCGCACACTCCTTTGCAAAATTCGCACGCCATTCTACCCGGCGAACCTTAGGTATTACTGGAGATCTGGTCAAGCAGAAGTTCCTTGGATACACGTGCCGGACTAGTACTCTGTCACGTATTCATTGATGGTTTGTGTGCCACTGGCTTTGCCAGTACTCCCCATTTGCAGGAAGCACTGGCAGAGCCAGTGGCACACATCAATACACGATTGACAGGGCACTAGAGATGGGTGGCCTGTTTTCCACGCAGGCGTTTGAGGGAGCGATTCGCGAGGTCTTTGATCATCGATTTCAGCAGCCGAATACGGTTTTCGCGAATCAGCGGATGTTCGTGCCACCCGGTTGGTTCGTAGCCGGACGCCAACATGCCATGCTGAGCAATCTCTTCAATCGCCTGAATCTGTGCTGCGGTGAGTTCCGACTTGTAGCGGCCCACGCGACTGGGGGAAATGGGTGCAGCAATTCAAGTGTGCGTGCCAGGTTTCGAGGGGAAAACACGCAAGAAATGGGATAAGTTCAGGAAAGTACAGCTTTGTGTGTTCACATCGCCTTTTCGATATAGAACGAGTCAGGATCGCGATCCTGCATCAGAAAAGGACATGCCGCTTTTAGCTGTGCATAGTACTCGTGAAACAGGAAGTTCAAGGCACCGATAATTTTCCATTGTGGATTTCCGCTCAACAATGCCTCCATCAGATACTGTTCGTTCCATAGTCGAACTTTGTCCACAACCCATGCTCTGGGATAATCGCGAGGCGTGAAAATATCGTGGATGTGTACTATCACGCCCTTCTTCAGGATCGGCAGGATTTCAAGAAACTCACAAAGCACGTCGCCCTGAGGGCGAATGATATGGGATGAATCGATGAACAACAGATCTCCCGCTTCGAGTTGTTGAAAAACTGCCTTATCCACTGCTTCAACTAGTTGGCGACGTACGGTCACTCCTGATCGTTCGAGCCACGGCATTTCATAGGGTTCAATGCAGATGTGCTCACATACATAATTCGACTGCGATTGCTTATTGTTGCGAATCGCTTCGATCACCAAGAGCGTTGAGTTGCCGCTACCGATTTCAATCACTCGCTTCGGCTTCCTGACACGAACAAGGTTATACAGAAACTCAGCGTCGCCAGAATCGAAGTATCCATTTCCAAAGCTGTAGGTCAATTCGTCCCTTTTCGGCGCGGTGAAGGGTCTGAGTTCTTCGCTATAGCGGAATTCCTTCAGCAGGTTCAGTTGCTCCGCGACATTCATGTCAATGCCCGGCAGATTTCGTGGCTGATCGAGCGGACGGGACAACAGGCTGAAATCAATCAGCGGCTCGTAGTAATGATTAGTCAGAGGGAAGACGCCGACCGCTGAGAGGATCCTGCGACAAATCGGCATACGTTCCGCACCCGCTCGACGCAGGAGTCTCATCAGGACGGCCGCAGGAATCAGAAACGGAGCGAGAAGCAAATCGAAGCAAGGAAGCAATGACTTGAGGATTTTTTTCACGAAACCATCCTGTGATAATATGAATCGCCACTGCGTCGTGGCCAGATAACTCTGTAACTGCAGTGACTACTTCCCACGAAGGCGTTTCAGGCCGCGGTTCACGAGGTCGCGAAACATGGATTTGCAAATGCTGATTCTGTCTTCGCGAATTAAAGGATGTATATGCCATTTCGATGGCTCATAACCATAAGCCAACATACCGTTCTGCGCCATTTCTTCGATGGCTTGAATCTGGGCTGTCGTCAATTCGGATCTGTAGCGTGCGACCCGATTGGGACTCAATGGTTCCGTGAGGCGCGCGTGGTGCGACACGGATGCCACCTTTTCGAATCCAGTGTTGGATTTTGATCCGTCACCGGCATGCTGTGCAAGCGCTGCGGCTGCGTCAGCTTCTGTGTGGTTCAGGAACTTCGCTAGGTCGGCAAACGTTTGCTCGGGCGAGGTACATAGTTCTTCGTAGCGACATTCCATTCGCCGGTCTGCAGAAACGAGTCGCTCTGCCATCATCCAGCAGCCCACATACAACTGCCATTCCATCGCTGCGACGGCAGGATCATCCGCGCCAAATCGCATCTTAAGCATCGAACATACGACATCCCGCGGGTCACGAACCATGTGAATAAAGCGTGCGTTTGGCAGGAGTTTCTGAATAGCAGGAATTGCCATCACGTAGAGCGGCGTATTGTCTCCGATGAAAGCCAGCTCGTGCCATGGCTTCGGTGAATCGAGTTGCCAGACATAGTGCAAAAACGCGCTGGCACCGTGAATGTCATTCTGCCTGCAGAATCGTTGAAACTCATCAAGACTGGCTCGATTCTCCCATTGGTTATCCTTCAGCCATGAGTTCGTTTCTTCGATCAGCCGGTTCAGCGATTCGGGAATGCCGATGTCCTGCAGCAGTGTCAGATTCTGACCGATGTACCCCGTCTCTTTGGCGATCTGAACACCCGGCAGTTGACTCAGCAACGACGCGGTAATTGTCGTGCCGGATCGACCACTGCCGAGAATGAAAACAGGTGTAGGATGCTGAGACATGCGTAGACAGACGGTTTAGAAAAATATGAAAAGGAAAGCGGTAATGGGACAGGAATGCCAGCCACATCCAGACTACAGAACCTGAATGTAATGTGTGGCCAGCGTGCTGTAAGACATTTTTCACCACAGAGGACACAAAGGAGCACAGAGGAATCGCGGTGCGGTTCGTCGTCTAACATCATACATCCGCACGAGGCAGATGGGGTCTTGAAGATCTGGGTAACGACAGGGCTACCAACCACGGCTGCTTCGCAGCCAATCGCAGAGTCTTTCACTTTTGCTCTCTGTGTACCTCCGTGCCCTCCGTGGTAAAACAATCACGACAGCGTCGGGTCTCTCACGCGGCTTTGCGACTGACGATACCGGTTTGATGGATTCGGCTCCATTCGTGTTCCCATGTCATTTCATCGCTGGACATCAGGGCCGTAGCATTGCGGGAAAACTGATCGAAGAGGGCCGTGTCTTCCGACAGCTTCTGCATCTGTATCGCCAGTTGTTGTAAATTCAGGTCGCCGCCGATGAGCAATCCCACCTCTCGGCCATCGATCCACTCTGGAAATTCTCCCACGCGCGTGCCGATCACCGGCATCCCTAGCGCTAGGTACTCGAACAACTTTGTGCAATTAGTTCCGACAAGGTTGTAGCGTGGTGTGTTGGCCAGCAGTGCCAGTCCGCAACAGCGATGTGTTGCGGTGAAATCCTGAAACACTGAAGGTGTAACGCCGTTGTGAACCGTAATCCCCGGCATTTTCCGCAGTCGTTGGATCAGATTGGCGTCTCCTTCGCCAAAGACATGCAGTTCGGAATTCTGCTGAACGTGCTTCGACAGCAGTTGAAACGCTGCTGCGGCCGCGCCCACACCTTTCTCGGTGTAGACTCCACCGATGTAGACGAAGCAGAGTTTGCCTGCCGGGGCGCGTGTGCGCCCGGATTCACGCCACACGGACGCCGGGAAATTGTGAATTTCCAGGACCGATGGTTGCCAACGTTCCAAGTGGCGTTTGAGCGTCTGTTTGTCCATGTGAATACATGTGACAAGCGAAACCCACGGGAGGCAAATCCGATGAATCGAACGCACTAGCAGACTGAAGACAATGCACTTCAGCCGTGAGCCACCGCCTTCGAGCGTATTGATTTCGTAATGATCGTGTTCATCGTAAAGGACAGGGACGCGGCGCATGAAACCGATGATGACCGCCAACGGTAGTACGATCCAGTGGAAGCACATGACTGCGGACAGCTTTGCCTTCGCGACCTGTCCAATGTCGACCGACATGCGTCCGATGCGACTGGGTACGGTGGGATTTTCAGACTTATCCAAGACCCACGCACCTCGCGGCAGTGCCCATGTTCTGATTCCCAGTCCATTCGACTGAATGCCCTCAATGAACAGCGCCATGCGTTTGTTAACGACGCGGGATCCGTTCACGCAAAGGACGTAATGACTGGTCGTCGGCAACACGGGAATCTTCCATGATTTCCAGGGACGAGGCTGAGAGTCGGGTTTCTGCCCTAGGCAGGAGAACCGGAACAGAATTTGAACCAGCGAAGAATATCAGCGGCAGCGAACTGACGCCAGAGAAGTTGATTCAGTCGCCGCAGCCATGAAACAAAGTTGACTCCTGCGCTATCCTGTCATGCCGCTTTTGCCGAACGTCCTGTTGGAAATACCTGCGGTGAACCACGGGATTGCCCGGCAGTCTGACTTTCGCGCGAATCGCTATTCGCGCCTCATGCACGCAGGCCGCCAAAAGCAGCGTCATTCCCGGATACGTAAATGGCATTGCAGTCCACGAGTAGGACGCATAGGCGAGAATTGGAAGCGTCACGACAAATCGGTCTCGAGTTTGCAGGAGCGTTCTTGCTGGTAACGCAAGCAACAGCAGGATAAGCAATGAAAAAATGGTAGCGGACGGAATCCCCGTCTCCAGTGCAACCTGCACAAAATTGTTGTGCGCGTGATAGGTATCAATCACGGCGAGGGCTTTTTTCGGGCCGCCCGGGCCAACGCCCAGCATGGGATGCGTTTTGACATGATCCCAGGCCACGCGCCAGATCAAGGAGCGAGGCGCGACAGGTTTATATCCCACGAATCGAAGTCTGACCAGCACATTATAAACGAGCGGAATCTGAAGAATGCCGTCGAGTGAAGAGGCGACTCCAAAGATGACACCAACTACCACGACCGCCATTCGCTTGTGATTGAACAGGAAGTACAACGTCAGAATAATCAGCATCGCTCCGATGCCATTTCGTGACATGACGACCACCACGGCGATACAATTGAGACAGATCAGTGCGATATAGGCCAGTCTCTTCTGTCCGGTAGATGCACGAATCCGAACGAGAATGAGTGGCAACGTCATGTTGATCTGCGCTGCCATTACATTCGCGCCTCCGGTCGGATTGGAGATTTGCCATGCCTTCAACGGTTCCGCATCATATCCCTGGTACAGAACCCATCCTGTCAGCAGCAGATTGGTTCCCATCATCAGTTGCTGACAGAAACTCGAAAGATCCCGCGACGAAAACGCCAGGCCGATGAGAGCCACATACATGGACAAAACATGAATGGTGCTCGAGAATGGTGAAGTATTTGCTTCCGACGATACCAGGGCGATCACGACCATGGAGATCGTCCCGATCAGAAACACCGGGTAAACGCTGGCGTCACGTCGAACAATTGTCGATGCGGCGAAAATCACAGTCACGATACTTCCACCCACAATCGTAATGTCATGCGACACGGCGGATGTCATTCCGGTGGTGATCAACGTGGCAAAGAGGGCGGCGATCGTTGTGGACATCGGAGGAGGATTGAGGATTGAGGATTGAGGATCCGTCACTAGCTACTAGCCACTATGAATTCAGGCGGCTCGGGCTGGTGCAACGGGAACGTCGGGGACTGAGGAATTCTTCCACAAGCTTTGTTTTGGGCGGCTGCGTATTGTTTGTTCCAATGCGGGCGGACTTTCATGGAATGCCTGCGTAACACGCAAATAAGGCAGCATTACGAGACCTCGATGCTGATAGATCGTTGTAAAGACAATAATATTCCACAGACAACGCGCTGCGAAGTACGAAAATGCGGTGCCTTCAATTCCAGCGACTTTGCCGAACCCATAGACCAGACACAATTGAATTGGAATAAACGCGAAGAGGGCCCGTGAATAATTTCGTTCCATCTTCATCGTTTGCATCACCGGGATCGTAGGTCCCGTCAGGCTGTCCACTATCACTCCCAATAGCAACGGTGCCAACAGGCGGCAGACCATTCGGAATTCTTCTCCAAGAACGGTCAGCAGTAGAGGTGAGCAGATCCAGATCATGATGCTAAGCACAGCGGCGAGCAGGAAAGTCACGGTGGCCGCGCTGCGGACAGCATGGCTGGTTGCAGCAAACTCTCCGCGATTGTAGTGCCGGGCACAGCGAGGAATTATGGAAAGGTTGAAAACCCCTAAAGGAATCGACGCCAGCGTAGCGTATGGCAACGCCAGCGAGAAATACGCGGTTTCTTCAAAGCCGCATGTCGCCGCAATCACGAGCGGCATACACGACTGTGTCAGCAGGCTTCCGATGCCAATGCATACGAATGGCCGACCGTCTCGAAACTGTCTACGAATATCCGATCGACCAACGCTCAGAATAGCGTTCCACGCTGAACGATACACGCTGCGAATCGGCTCCGCCTGCAGCGATCCGATCCAGACTATTGACATCACGATTGCATACGTCGAAGCCGCGATTGCAGCATTCGGCTTCCAGCCAGCCGCAGCCAGCAGCAACAGGCTTGTCGTAAAAACGAGCGGAAGAATTGTTTGTTCCGGGATCAGAGCGCGACGACTGCCAATGAGCGGTATCGCCAGCCATTGTCGCAGATAGACGACAGCCAGCGGCACAAACATACCTGTGGCCAGCAAGCAGGTTCGAGCACATGGTGGGTTGTAAAATACAAAACTGTTGACGAACCATGCTGTCAATATCCCGCACAGCAGCAATGTAGCGACAATTGCCGTACACAGATGAGCGATCGTGGTTTCGCGACCTGTTTCTTCCGGACATTTTGGGCTGGACAGACTTCGGACAAGAATGCGATCGGTTCCCAGTGGGGCGAGTGCTGCCAGCAACACCGCCAGAGCCAGTGCGGCGCTGTAAGTCCCGTATTCCTCAGGACCGAGGAGTCGGGCAGTGACAGTCGTCGATACGAACATGAGCGCAATGCCAACCATTCGCACAACAAATGTGCCGAAGGCGTCGGAGAGCGTTGTAGATGGTTTGGGCATGGGAAGGAATGAGGAATGAGGAGTCAGGAATGAGGAATGAGTTTCTCTCCATCCTCGATCCTTTCCTCATGCGGCGCGGCGGGAGGGTCTTGCGGCGGAAACCGGGATTGTGGTTCGCATGTAGGGGGCCAGCAGATCGTGGTTCAGGCAAAAATCGCCAAGATCTTCAAGAGACATCGAATTACCTGGCGAACTGACGTACGGATCGGTAACGTTGGTGTTCACGATATCCGCGTAGTCATACGCGATATCTTCGTAGACGTTGCGGAAGGCCGGCATCACGGCGAACATCTCGGTCAGTTCCACCGTGCGGCGAGTTTCTTCGTCGCTCATCAGTTCTTCGTACAGCTTTTCGCCGGCCTTGGCTCCGATTTCCGTGATCGGCATCTTTGACGGGTCGATGCCGTTCTGCGGTGCCAGCTCATCGATCATCACTCGAGCGAGGTCTGCAATCTGAATTACGGGCATTTTGGTGACGAACACTTCGCCGCCACGAGCTTTTTCAGCGGCCGACAGTACCAGCCGACAGCTTTCTTCGAGTGTCATGATGAAACGCGTCATCCGTCTGTCGGTCAGCGTTACCGGACCTCCGGCTTCAATCTGTCTCGCAAAAATCGGGATGACGGAGCCCCGTGACCCCAGCACGTTTCCGAATCGCGTCGAGCTGAAAATTGTACGGCGACCCATCTTCAGGCTGTTGGCGGCAGTAATCAGTCGTTCGCCCATCAGCTTGGATGTTCCCATCACATTCGTGGGATTTACGGCCTTGTCCGAACTGGTGAAGATGACGCGTTCCACATCGTTCAGGAGTGCCGCCTGAATGACATTTTTGACCCCCATGATATTGGTCTGCACGGCATCAAAGGGGGCTCGCTCGCAGAGGATGACGTGCTTCAGAGCGGCGGTGTGCAGAACAATATCCACCCCGACGCACATCATATTGAGTTTGTCGGCGTCCCGAATATCGCCGATCTGACACAGGCTGGAGATATTGCTGCTCGGGTTGTGGCGGCGATGGTCCATCAGTTCCTGTTCAAGGAAAAAGATTTCCGACTCGTTCGTATCCACGACGCGGATTTCGCGGGGATCATGATCCAGCAACTGCCGGACAATTTCGCGACCAACTGTGCCGCAGCCACCGGTGACGAGGACGGTCTTGTTAAAGAAGAATGACATGGGAGCAGGCCTTGAGATTTGAGATTTGAGATTTGAAATTTGAAATTTGAGATTTGAAATTTGAAATTTGAAATTTCAGTCACTACGCTGCTCGATGCCGGTAGAGGGCGGGATCTACCGTCGCGGCCATTGCGTTCAGGTCGAGGGATTCATTAAAGTGACGATTGATCTGAGCGATCACCGACTCGGGACGAGAAAGAAGTTCGTTGTAGCTGACGTTGATGAGTTTCAGGTGTGTCTGTGATGGGAGCCAGATGTAGAATTTTCGAAGTTGGCGTTCAAACAACGTCTTCATCGTGTTGTCAGCAATATCAGTCTCGATGCCGTTGCGTTGCAGCATTGCCTTTTGAGACTGCAGGATTTCACCGACATCACGCCGCATAAAGACGATGCGATAGTCGAGGTCGGTGGGCAGATGTTCGAGGAGGCTGTACACCATTTTGACCGAATGTCCGGGGGCTCGATCAATCCAGGTCGTATAGTTTTCGATGCTCTTCACATCTTCGAATTCGTAGTAGCCGTTCGGATTGTCTTCGTCCGGTGTTCGCAATTCGTCCGTGAGTGCCGGGATGCCGCCGGCCGCTAGCATTCGCATCATCATGGATGTGCCGGAACGCGGCAGACCGGAGACGATCGTGATGTACGGCCGCTCAGAAATCTCCTCTTCGGATTCAGCCTGTTCCGCGACAGAATCGTCGGCGATCTGCGGCATGGATTCCTCCGCTTTTTTCAGGAGAGTCATCATTTGCCCTTCCGTGAGTGCACCGGTCCTGCGATCGACCGGCTTGCCGTCTGCGAAGGCGATGAATGTGGGAACTCCGCTGACCTCGTATTGTCCGGCCAAGTTGGGGCAACGGTCGATGTTGACGGAATATACGTCAGCCCAGTCGTCAACCGTTGTCGCCATTCGATCGACGACTGGTTGCATCATCTTGCACGGCGGGCACCACGACGCCCAGAAATCCACCAGCACCGGCCGGGCGGACTTAAGCACCATTTCTTCGAAATCAATCTCGCGAATTTCCATGGGAAGGAGTCTTCAGTTTTTAGTTTACAGTTTTCAGTGAATCGCAGGGTTTACCACAGAGGTCATTCTGCAGCTACGCCGCTGGCCGCCATGTTTCCAGCACTTCCAGCTTGCCATGTTCGCCCGACCATTTTGTTTTCGGGAACAGCGTGTCGCGCTGCGACAGGATGCGCGCACGCGCCTCGGGTTGTGTGAGGACTTGAAACAGATGCCGCACTTCGGATGCGAAACCCGATTCGGACTGGAATCCGAAACGTTCGCTGAGTTTCTCGTGAATGACCTCGTAGGGATGCTCTTCCGCCTCGACACGAGGATTTTCGATTCGCTGGACTTCGACATCCAGTCCGAATTCAACGCCAATCGCGGCCACCATTTTGGCAATCTGCAGCACGCTGAACACATCCGTGACCTGATTCACGACATCATACTGACCGGGTTCCGGCGGAGCCGCGATCAATCGCGTAATACACTGCATGGCGTCGCGGAGCGTGATGTAACCGCGTTTTTGATTCCCGCTGCCGTAGATCGTCAGGGGCATCCCGATGACAGCCTGAGCCACAAAGCGATTGACGACCGTGCCCCACCATTCGTCGATATCCAGCCGTGTATTCAGATCCGCATGAGCCGTCAGTTCTTCGGAGTAGTTGCCGTAGATGACTCCCTGCATGACGTCGTAACTTCGCAGCCACCAGTATTTGCAGGCTTCGTAAACACTGTACGTGCCTTGGACCTTGCTGACGTGATAAAAACTGACCGGATCGCGCGGCGTGAGTTCTCCGCCAAGGCTCCATTCCTTCCCCTGATATTGCAGCACTGCATCTCCGGGGAAGAGGCCTTCGAACAGCGGGCGACCGGTGAGGGGACTGCCGTATTCACCCATGGTTCCGAGCTTGATGATGCAGGCATCCGGAGCGTGATCGCGGACACCGAACAGCAATCCCAGTGTTCCTACGACGTTGTTCTGAATCGTGTTCACCGCCTTTTCGACGGACGCCATGCTGTAGGGAGCACTTGGGATTTCTGCGAACTGCACGATGGATTCCGGCTGGACTTCTTTGATATACGCAAAGAGCGCCTCACGATCCATCAGATCGATTTCGCGGAATTCGATGTCAACACCCAGATGTTGATTGGCCGCTTTGATCCGGTCTGCCATCGATTGAATCGGCGTGACTGAATGTGCACCGCGTTCTTCCACGAGTTTTCGTCGCAGCATGTTGTCGATGCCGTAGACTTTGCAGCCAAGTTTTGCCAGCTTGAGCGCGAGCGGCCAGCCCAGATATCCGTCCATGCCGAGGATGAGCACGCGCATGCCGTCGAGTAGATAGCCGCTGTCAGTCTTCTTCCATTCCGAGCACGATTCAAACGTGATCGACATCGGATCGAAGTAGCCAATTTCCGGACGTCGCTTGCATTCCACAACCAGCTGCCCCTGAGCCGCCTTGCGAAACGCCGCCTGTCCGCAGGCGCGAAAATCGACGTGGCCCTTGAATTCCACCGCCGGACAACTCCAGCAGGTCTGATTGGCATTATGGCAGGATGATTCAGTCATGTTTCGAAAACCCGTTTCCGTGCACTCAGCGATTCGGCGAGCGGGGTGGCGTCAGCCCCCCGGTACATTGCAATTCATTGGATATTTAGTGATTGAAGTAGGGTGTGTGCAGCGCCAGCGGAACACACCAGTTTCTCACGGCTTCCTAAAATGGTGCGTTGCGCTCCGCTGCACGCACCCTCCGACGAAGTACCCGAGGGCTTACGCCGCTCGGCTTACCAACTGCGATTGGCGTGGCATAACAACGTCCAGCACGTTTTCGACTTTCATGTCGGCGGGAATCTTTCCGAGACGTTCGCCTCGGACAAAGAACGAAGATTCTTCATACGTATGCTTCCCGTTAATACGTGTCGTTTCCACAAGTTCAGATAGATTCACGCGGCCTGAAAGTGCGATGTCCTTGGCAGCCATCACAATGAGATCCGGGGCCCGGTGAGCGAATGGGCCGCTGTAAACGTCTTTGCCGCGAATCACTTCGCTGGCGATGGGCTGACCGTTGACGCTGGCGTTCTGGAAGAAGGTCGTCAGTTGCTGCATCAGTGATTCTGCTTCGTCGGCGGCCACAGTGCCACCGGGATAGCGTCCCTGACGATGCAGGTAGATTCGACCCGGATCCATCGCGAATGCTTTAGTTTCCGGCAGCATGTCGATATAGGACGGTCGCTGAGATTCTTTAAGCCGCAGGAAGCCATTTTCCGCCAGCAGACAGTTCAGGTTTACACTCATACGTTGCCGCGCAAACCCGTGATCGGAGACGGCAGCGAGCGTGACGTCGTCGTCGAGTCGTTCCAAGATGCGGCCGATCTGATGATCCACTTCGTGATAGTAATCTAGAAATGTTTGATGGAACGGCGATGTTGTGTCTTCGTAATCTTCCCACAGGTAGTGATTCAACCGATCGGTGCCAGTGAACACGAACATGATGTTCTGCCACGGTTCCCGATTCCAATGATGATGCAGAGCCTGACAACGCGCGGCCATGACGCGATGCAGTTCGTCCACGAATTTCTGCTTGCCCTTTTCAACCAGCGACATGTCAGCATCGACCGCGTAGCCAATACTTTCCAGCCATGCGAGTTCTTCCGGCGGATGGACGGCTCGCTTGAGATCCAATGCCACAAAGCCGGATACCAGCATCCCGGGCATAGGCTGAGCCGGATACGTCTGCGGCACGTTCAGGATGAGACTGGGGCCAGCCCCCTCGCGCGCCCAGAACGGTTTGGATCGAAACGTGCGCGACGACGTGAAGCCCAGTGTATAGCTGCCGTCCATCAGATCCGTGAAACCGAAAACATTGTGACCACCCGAGTTTTCACCCGTCACAATTGAGGCCCAGGCGGCGGATGAGACTTCCGGCAACGCGGATTTCATGGGAACCAGCGTACCTGTTTTCAGCAACTGCTGACTGTGAGGCATCACACCGGAATTGGCAAATTGCTGCCACATCCAGCGCGGGAGTCCGTCGATTCCGAGTAAAAACATGTTCATGATCACGGCCTCCGTTCCGGGATCTCACTTTTTCAGATCTCAGATCTCAGATCTCAGATCTCAGATCTCAGATCTCAAATCTCAAATCTCAAATCTCAAATCTCAAATTAGAAACTTCAAATCGAAAATCGAAAATCAAATGTATCCCAATTGCCGGAGTCGCTCGGTCACGGCCTCAGTATCTTCTTCATCCATGAAGGCATCGGAGTCGCAGACGCACATCAGAGTGCAGTGCAGATGCGGAATTCCGTGAGTATCGAGTTCTCGTGTCACAACAGCAGCGTCGCTGCAGTTTTCATCCGAAATCACAACGATCCGATCAACTATCGAGGACTGAAGCTGCAGAAGCCAGCGTGACATTCCGAGACGCCAATGCACCGCTGACGGTGTGTCGCGGAAAGTGAGCCGGTCGTCATGGGCGGCAATATAGAGTGTTCCCGCGACCGTATTGAGCGGCTGCTGCGAGAGATTCAACACGGCGTCGCCAGCCATTAAGACGCCAGTGATCGCATCGGCGGTACTCGAACACTCGATTGTCATAGTCATCACCATCCGTGGTGGAAAACGCGTTAATGCTCAATCCTTGAGCGCTCTGAAATCGCACGATCCCAAAGTTCCTGCGGGAATTTAACAGTCCGGCGGAAATGAGACAACACAGGTTTTGAAAGGCAAAAACTGCCGAACATTTGCTCAAGCAGGTTTCGCGGTGCGGAACCTGTGACTCGCGTCGCCGGGTTTCCCGTAATTCGCTTGTAAACTCACAGGCGAGCGGCATGCGGCTTGCCCTGACAAAAAACGCGATACCGGACGGCTCACCCCCCACTCCGCTCGCCGAACTCATTTCTGCCCACACGCAGGATAAACATGGGAAAGTCGCAGCAGGCAGGAAAAACTGCGAGGGTTCGAGGCGCTTCAAAATTCCGCCAAAATCGCCACAACGGCAGTCTGAATGGGGCCGCCCGTGACCTCAACCGTACCGTCGGCGTGGATGTAGATGTCGATTTCGCTGCGAACGCCAAACTCTGAAAGGTAAATGCCGGGTTCGATGGTGAACAACGAACGCGGCAGGATGCGGCGGGTTTCGTGAGTTTCCAGATTATCAATGTGCGTGCCATTACCGTGGGTTTCCTGAGCCATATTGTGACCCGTGCGGTGGCAGAAGTCGGGACCATATCCGGCGGCTTCGATGACGCCTCGGACGGCATCATCCACTTCCCAGCCCTGAAGTTCCCGGCCCGCAGCGAACGCAGACTTGACGCATTCGATGCCGGCATCGCGCCCCGCAGCGACGATGTTGAAGACTTTGGTGAATTTCTCAGGGACAGAAGTACCGACATAACCAGTGCGCGTCAAATCGCTGTACACCGAGCCCGGCTTATCTTGTTTGGCCCACAGATCGACGAGCACGAAACTGCCTTCGACGATTTTCGTAACAGCCCCCGTGCCGGTTTCGTAATGCGGATTGCCGCCATTTCCATTCACACCGACGATCGGAGGATGGTAGGTCGTCATCCGGTGTTCGGCGAAATGTCGCATGATCTCATCCGACACCGCCATTTCTTCGACGAAACCGTGAGTTCGCACCTGATCAGCGATAAATTTCCAGACACGTCCATAGGCAGCGTTCGTCACTTCAGAAGCTTCGAGATGACTTTTCAACTGTGCGTCGGTGAGCGTTGATTCGAAGAGCGAAATCAGATCCCCGGACGAAACGACTTCCGAGCCAAACGACCGCACGAGTTCGACCGTGCCGGCATCGACTCTGGAAATGTACGGATTTCCGTTCCGAGGCGAATACTCCATCGCGACGCTTTTGTGACCGGTGACGACTTTTTGAATGGACGCTTCAAGTTCCTGCCACCGAAGATAAATAGATTTTTCGCCGGGAAGATGATCCAAAACGTCAGATTCAATGCGGTGCACAAGTTTTGTCGGCGTGCCCTTCGCAGGAATAAAATAGTAGTAACGGCGTGACCCCGCGAAGCCATGCGGCATCTGCAAAATGCGTTGAGCCAGTACGTTGCTGCCTCGGAAGTCATACAACAGCCAGCCGTCGAAGTGGAATTCGCACAGGGCTGCCTGAATTTCTGCCAGATCAAACATTGACGATGACTTTCTGATGAATGAATATGCGGCCCATGCTAAGTTGGGTTAACCATAAGGAATTGTGGCAGCCAAAACCACGATGTACCCAAGGAATCTCAGTCGGAGGAGCGAGCGTTAGCGCGAAAGCCCGCAGAATGGCAATCCACAAGAAGATCCTCCGTGGGGGTTTGCGGGAGATGTTTTGTTGTCGCAGGATTCGGCAGAATTAAGCCATGAAACAGCCCCATCTCCGAATGCTTCCTAATCCGGCGACACACCACTGGGGGCCGGCCTCGGGGAAAACATTAAGGGATGAAAAGTGGCACGCTAACATCATTTAAGAAAAAGCGTGGGAATTTATCGGTTCGTTCGTCCAGATGAAACGCGGTGAATTCCACTCATGTTTAGCGGCGAAACAACGTCAGTGCTGCCACGCATGGATTTTTTTTGAATTGCAGGTGGATTTTGAGTTTATAACACCGAGAATGCAGTCGGAAACCTAGGTCGGAAGTTTTTTATTAGGATGCGTCTAAGGAGCAGGTGCGACAATGTGGTTCGAGAGACTCATGCAGCCAAACCGACGGCGAACCTCCTCGACGCGAGCATTCCGCAAGGATGCCGTGGAACTTTTGGAGCAACGCTCCCTGTTAAGCGCTTTGACGGTGCAACTGGGCGCAGAGCATGACAACACAATCTACGATGTCGTGCCCGGTGACATGTCAAATGGCTCAGGCCAGTACATTGTTGCTGGCGGTGCGACGGGAACCGCAGCGGCGCGACGCGGTCTGGTGTCTTTTGATATTGCATCAGCCAAGATCCCCGTTGGTTCCACAATTTTAGATGTGGTTTTTAGCATGAATCTGGCGGAAACCAGCGGGGGTTCGGCCAGCGTGAGTATGCATAAATTGCTCAAGAAGTGGGGCGAGTCTGGATCAAACGCGGCGGGCAATGAGTTTGATGGTGCGGCGGCTCAACAATTTGACGCGACCTGGCTGTTTTCCATGTTTGACCAGACAGCATGGTCCAATGCAGGCGGCGATTTTTCAGGCAGTTCAGCGTCGGTTTCAGTCGATTCACGCGGCATCTATGAATGGATTGGCGGCGGCTTGATTGGTGATGTGCAGGAATGGTTGGATAATTCAGGATTGAATCACGGATGGCTGATTCAAGGCGGCGAAGTTGCCGGCAACGTCAAGGGTTTCGATAGTCGTGATTCGCCAAATGCAGTCCTGCGACCAACATTGGAAATTACTTACGAAGAACCGGTGCTACCATCGATCGTGGAGGGTCGTAAATTTCTAGATCGCAATGCTGACGGGATTCATCTTTCGACCGCCGTCGCCAATTTGCAATTGGCATATAATCAGGAGAAAAATTATTTCAACGCCTTTGGTGGTCAGGAATACTGGTATCGTTCGACGGCGAATAATTCTTGGTACTTTTTGCAATCGTCAGGAAGCTTGACGAAGTGGGACGGCAAAACGAAAAGCCTCACCGGGCAAAAATTTGAATCGCTCGACACTCACGTCTGGTACACACCATCGACTTTAATTTCGAAAGATCCAAGTGCAGCGGAACCATGGTTGAATGGGTTCAAGTTTGAACTTGTGAATTCTGTCGGCACTGTTGTCGCTGTATCGACTTCGGGAGACATTGACCGAAATGGCGACAACATTATTCAGGAAGAAACCGAACGCGGTTGGTATCGGTTTGAAAATGTGAAAGCAGGCGCATTCACGATCCGAGAAGTGCCTATGAGCGGATGGACTCAAAGTGCTTCTAGGACTTCACCGCTTGCCACGACCGTGTATGCCCTCGACACGTCTTTGGGACTCACATTCACAGGGAACTATGATGAAAACCGCGGTGGTCGAGGCGAACGCTGGCTGGGGACAGTCGAAAAAGTGTCCTACTACGTGACTCCGAACGGCGATCTCTACCAATGGAACGGAGCGGAAATTTCCAAAAGCGTGTTGGTTGAAGGAACGCTCATCGCTTCACTGGGAATGTCATATTACAAAGATCCAACATTGATTTGGGCTGCCTCGAATCCGACTCTCATTGTGACAGCAGGCTCGGTTGTGCAAGGCGGAAATTTCGGCAATTACCAACCAGCCGTCATCAGTGGTCGAAAGTGGCACGATCGCAATCCGGACGGCGTGCGAAACACGGTGGTCTATAATGACGCCCTCCCGATTCTGCAGGACTCGAAAAGTTCACGCGAACGCTCGGGCTACCGAGTTTGGGTCAAGAATGTGCTGACTGATCAACAGGCGCAGGTGACGTACTCTCTGAATTCCACGACTAATCTCATAAGCTACCCAAACAGCATTGGCACGATGCTAACTGTCAGCCTGCCCGGCATTGTGGGATCCAGTCCGGCAGCAGTGTCCGCATATCTGTTCGCAAATGAACCTTGGTTGAACGGCTGGACATTTCAATTGCTCAACGATCGTGGTTATGTCGTGGCTAGCTCCGTTTCCGCAGATCGTGATCTCAATCAAAGTTTGACCATCGAACCAGAACAGGAACGTGGCTGGTACTTATTCGATGGTCTCTTGCCTGGTAAATATACCATCCGTGAGGTGCAGCAGTCCGGTTGGCTTCAGGTCTCTCCGCCGTCTATAGCTCTGCAGCCAAAGGTGGCTGATCTACAGACGCAGTATGGCTTCAAACCCGCAACGAAAGATTTTTATAATTTTGGTGCTCTTAACGAACGCTGGTTCCAAAGTTCTACAAACGCATGGTTTTACCTTTTACCGAGCGGCATGCTTCACGAATGGGACAAAAACAGTGGCGGTATGAAAGGTCTTGCTCGAGGTAAAATAATTGCCCAACTGTCCAGCAGTGTCTACCTCAATCCCCGCCTGTTGTATTCACCAGCGAATGCCACGGTCAATGTTTTGAGCGGTTCAATCATCAACGATCGCCATTTCGGAAACCATAAGCTGCTTGACGGCTTATTCTCGTCACTCGTTGGCCAGATCATCTACTGAGAGACCTTGTCCCATTCGAATTGAACCCGAGGAATGACTCCAGACGGGCGACCGTGTGGATGTGAGGCATGGAGTATCACATGCCGCGAATGGATTGATTACAGACCAAGGTCTTCTCACGCCTGCAGGCTTCAAGATCCGCTTTGGACGACATTCGCGAGGACATCTGCGGCCGAGACCATGCATACCTGTGGTGTGAATTCGCGTGCTAAGTAAGCGTAGAAATCTCGATCATAATTTCAGCCTTCCGATAAACTCACAAGCGATTCCCGCATTTTAGTCGCGTTGCCAAATCGACAACTTGGATCATGCGCTAGACCGCGATTCAAAAACTGGATTAGTTGCGCCGTGGCTTGGGGCACATGCTGCTGAATAGGGGTCGGCCCGTTGCTCAGGATCGTGTCAATTGATACACGACCGTTACTGCAGGCATAAACTGGGGCATCACTGATCAATGTGTACAAAGTCGCTGCCACAGAAAACAGGTCGGACTGCGGTGTGGCGTCGCGACTGCTTCGCATCTGCTCAGGCGCCATATACGAAAGCGTACCCTTGATTTCATGTTCGCCGCTGAAACGGTCAAGCCCGGCATCTGCGAAGCATTTCGCTAGACCGAAATCTGCTAGCTTTGCTTTGAGACCACCGTCTTGCTGCGACACGAGGATGTTTCGAGGCTTGATGTCGCGATGAATCACACCCTGTTCGTGGACATGACTCAGTCCGTCAAGAACCTGACGGATCAAGCCACAGGCAACGCGAATTCGGACGGATGTCGTCATTCCACGGAGAATAGCCATCAAATCTATGGCAGCCACATATTCCATAATCAGAAAGACATGACCGTTTGCAACTCCGGTATCGATAAACCTCACGATCCGTTTATGACTAAGTTTGCACAATACGGAGGCCTCGCGAACCATGGAGTTGATGATCAGATCATTTGTGATCATTGATGGCGCGATCAGCTTGACCGCAACGATTTTCCCCGTCTCCTGCTGAACAGCTTTGTAAACAACTCCTGTTGTTCCGCTCCCAATCTGTTCCTGCAACTCATATCCACCGACACAGGCTGGCGGAAGTTGCATCAAATCTGTTTTGCCCAATGACACGAAAACGTCGCCAGTCTCAGTGACCCCCAAAGATGCTTTATCGGTTTCCTCGATGCGAACTCGAATGAACGTCCTGCCGCCACTAATGGTGTCACCATTGTCCAGCCAACGCTCGACAATGCGTTCCCCGTTGACGAACGTCCCATTGGCACTCTTCAGGTCGCGCACAAAGCAGCGTGGCGGGTCAATTTCGATCTGTAAGTGATTCCGCGAAACTACTAGATCGTCGTCTAGGCACAAATGGGAATTTTCTGAACGTCCCAATAAGAACGTCTCGATTCCGCGAAACGTAAAAACTTTTCCCGCCGCAGGACCCTCCAAAACCTCAAGCACCACTGATCCCGAAGGCATGCCACTCTCCTTTAGTTTTGATGCGAGCAATCCCAAAAGCGTCGCCACCACCAATTTCCAGCATCAGCCCTTCCGACGGTTGAGTAGGCAAGGTACGAACTCGATCGTCATAAATTGTGACTGCGCTGGATCAGCAGCAGCATCCCGAGAACGTAAAATTTGTCGACGTGCAATTCAGTAATGCCACACTAGGCCGTCTACGCTTCGACGCTAGTCCTGCACTTACGGCACAATTCCGCCGACTCCCGGAATTCCTCCAGGAAATTTATCAAAGTGCGGAGGCATGGAGGCGTCGCCGGGTTTCGCTGCTTCT
The DNA here is from genome assembly GCA_003670925.1 of Planctomycetota bacterium. Classification (GTDB taxonomy): domain Bacteria; phylum Planctomycetota; class Planctomycetia; order Planctomycetales; family Planctomycetaceae; genus SXXK01. Next base: position 33,995 of record QWQG01000212.1, read on the forward strand.
TTTGGACCGACGACGTCCACTCGAGCTGGCCGCAATTTTTCAAAACTGTCGGCTGAAATGACGTAGTACCATGCCTCGAAGCGAGCCGACAATTCTTTCGCAAGTTTTTTGCCGTCCTTGCTGCGATCTTCCCACGACTTCAACGCATCTGCGAATCCTGATTTCTCCGCTTCATATTTGCCGAGTGCCTGCAGGTACTGCTTCTGAGCTTCTGCCTTCGGATCAGCAGGGGGTGCTGGTTCCTGCGGAGTTGTCGCTGGGAGCACTGGTTTTTCGGCTCCATCAACGGCAGGAGTATCAGTTTCGACCTTTGCCGATTCTGATGGCACTTCGTTCGCAGGAATGATTTCGGGAGTTTCATCGCTCGTGGCTGGTTCTATCGTGGCTGGTTCTATCGTGGTCGCCTGTGAGTCGTTGGCGGCGGCATCGGCAGGCTCACTGCTCGTCGGCTCGGGGTCCACGACGTCGGCTGCGGCAGGTTCATCGCATGCTGATTCAACCGGTGCGGGCTCGCTGGCCTCATCCTGTCCGGCCTCTGTCGATGCACTTTCGTCTGCTGGTTTCTCTCCGGCCTCAAGAGGAGCTTCCTCCTTCGGAGTTGCAGCATCGTCTAGTGGAGGAGCAGCATCTGCAGGTACCGCATTCTCGGGGGCAACTCCATGGCTAGGCTGCGCGTCATTGGCTGGCGTTTCTGCTTTGGCATCTCCGGGCGTCTCGCTAGGAATTACTCCTTCGTTCAGAATGGCTGGCATTTCTGGTGCGACGGGCTCAACGGGTTTCTCACCCATTAAGGCTTCATCAAAATCAACCTTCACGAGCAAATACCGCCGAGGTCCGGATTCAACATCACCCGGTTTGCCTGCCGGCTTCGTTAGATCGTCACTGCCGTCTGCCGTGGCATCCTGCTTCTCTTCGTCAACATCGGCCTTTGCAGCGTCTCCTTCAACTCCCGATTTTTCATGCAAGCCAGTTTCAAGATCTTTGGCTGTACCCCGCGCCACTTCGCCGAAATACAGGGTGTAACGAACGCCGTTCTTTGTCCCCGCAACGAGTTCACCTTCGTTCGAAACGAGTTTCTTCTGACCATTCTCGCCGCGTGCAATAAAAAATCCTTGGCGTTGCATGTCGGCTTGAAGAATCTGCATGACAACAGGATTCCCTGCCATCTCCTCAGATACGGTCAAATCAGCATTCAGGCCTTCCGGCTTGGGACGCACACCCACAATTTTCAACTGATCTAGGTTTTTTGCCAGATCATTGACGGGAGCTTCCTTTACCGATTCTGTTTCGACATCTAACCCAGTGACAGTCCATTTGTTGTCCGTCGTATTTTTATCGAACTCAAGCGTGTCTCCCCGGAGAATTTCTCCTTTGTCTTCGTCAACTGAATACTTATCAACGATCACCTGCACAATATCTGCCTCACTGAGCTTGAGTAGATCGGGTTCGATCCAGTCACTGAACTTCGCCGAAAGATCCGTCCCAATTTCAGCAATGTAGACATTGTTTTTTTCTGGCTGACGCACATAATAACGCTGGTTCTGACCTTCCACTGGCTTGCCAATGATCAGATCAACCAGAGGATTGCCACCGACATCTCGGAGCGTCACCCGCGTGCCACGCGATTCATCTTTTTCGCCATCTTTGGCCGCTAAATCAACAGCCACATCGTCGTCTGGATCAGCCACTCCGTAACGTCCCCAGTCGTCTTTATTACGACTCTGCAACGCCATCTTTTTAGCGCCGATGAAAGACGATGCAGTCCGCGCCAGACGATCAGCTGCTTCCGCAGGGTAGTTGTGATGCGAGGGGATTACCCAGAGGCCCTTGTCGTCCTGCTTCACAGAGAACGCCATTGGCTCCTTGGCCTCGGTGTCGTACTTCGCTACGCTCAGCGATGTGGCCTTCAGTGGGTCGGTGAATTCCGCAAAGAACTCCTGACCAACGTCAGCAAAGTCAGCATTCGTGACAGGACGATTGATGTATTTCACACCCATCGCGGACAGAACTGCAAATGCGGCAACGGCACCAAATGTCAATGTACGATTCGTTGTGTTCATAGCAAGAAACCTGACTCAACAGGATGTGATCACGAATAAAAGTCAAACAGCACACACGAAGGTCAACCCTTCCGCCGATTTGGATTGATCGACTGGTTCTCAGCCAGATTTCGCAGGCCCAGAAACAGCATTCCAAAACAGATCGGGAGAATGATAGGAATGATGCATGCCACAATGCGGACCGTGTTTTCAATCCGGCGAATTTCACGTTTCATTTCAAGGCCGGATTTACGAACCTTGGAATTCAGTTGGCGTTCAAGGGTTTCACTCTCCAGCTTGAGGCGTCGATTCACCTGCTGCTCTTTTTGTTGCAACTGGGTGTCTTTACTGCGAGGATCTAGGGTCTCATCTTCGCTGATCTTCTTGATCTCAGCACGCAAGTCTTCTTCCGCCTTCTTCAGACGTGCATCTAGTTCCTCTTGCGCATTCTTCTCTTCCTTATTCAATGACGTCCGCAAGGCGCTCGTCCGATTTTCAACAAACTTCAATGTTCGCAGACTCTGGCGGCGGGATCGAAGCGAGATAAATGTCTCATCACTCGCCAATGCATCCACTGCGTTCAATACAAACGTGACATTGTCAAACTTGACTTCGAGATTGCCGCGATTACGTTCTAGAAAAAACCAATCCGTGATCATGTCAATATCCGAGCAAAGCACTACGTTAAGAGGCGTTTCCGAACTTTTGTTTCGGATCTGAGCCGCCAAAATATGCGTCTTCCCGTCATCACTCCGACGTGGGTTCGGATTGATTTCTGTGCCGCCCTGTGAGAATGGATTGAAACCGGCTTGCGACGTAAATTTCTCCCACGGCAGGAGTCCTGATTCGTTACTGGTCTTTAGTAGCGGAATAAACTCCTGCTCAGAGCGTCCCGCTCGATCAACAATCGTCCCCGGATACAGCATTACCAAGTCTTGGAGGTTTTGGCTGATCTTACTGTCCGGCGAAAAGGGACCTTCAACACCCTCCTTGTAGCCAGATCGTGAAACAAAGATGTATTCTGGGGGTAGCGTTGCAAATTCAGAATGCGGATTGTTTCGGTCATAGACGATCTGATCGTACTGCCACGACACGTTCAGCAGTTTCATCAATGCGGTCAATTCACCGCCATCCGCTTTTTGTTCGGGAGGTGCACCACCGCCGAACATCTGATTGCCTCCACCCGGCTTTGGCAATCGTGGTGCCATGGCTAATCCAGATTGATTCTGAAAGACAAACGGACATGGATCATCAAAGATCAAGGTCGGTTTTCCCGCCTTCACGTATTCTAAGAAATTCACCATTTGTGGTTCCGTCAGCGACGACGGCATGACCGCAATCAACACATCAAAATTCTGTTTGGCGGAGTCGGGCTTCGCCTCCGTAACGGCAGACTCCTTTGCTGCGGCTTCGTCGTCGACTGGTTTTTCGTCCGGCTTCGTGGCGTCA
>QWQG01000165.1 GCA_003670925.1 Planctomycetota bacterium
CAATCCACCTGTAGGCGATAAGTGGAACAACTGAGGGCAATCGCACGTTGGAACTGGTCTCGGTCCAATGATTGCATGAGTTCATCTTTCGTCAAGGGTGGGAAATCCGCCCTGCGGTTGATGACGAAGGAGCGAAGCGATGATGCGCGGACCGGCAGGCGTTATTTACAAACACTTTGAAGAAGTTACAGATCCGCGAATCAATCGAGGCACCAAACGCGTGAATAGCACTTCAAGCCGTGCTGCCTCTCCCCTGTGCCAGGCCATCGCGGAAGGCTTCATTCTCGATGTGCTGAACACCTCCACAACCTCTGACTGATACTGGGCGATCTGAAATAAGGTGCAGGAAGATCCCGCGTTCGGTGCGGTGAAATCTACCTCTAGATTCTGTTGAAGAGGCTGTTCATTTCAGAGCCATGCGTGATTTTGAATCTGGCATCCGGTGCTGTCCGTTCGCCAGCCCAAGCGATAAATTGAGTTGCGCACAGGCGGGTGGCAGACTCCGGGTGTCACCTGCGGAATCGCGAGGTGTCCACAGATACTGCCAACGACTCCATTCCGTCAGCGATTCGTAAAAGAGTACGGCATCACGGTTGGTTGGAAAAATACCAGCGGCCGTTGCTTGACCGCTTGGTAAAGGCCGGAGCAAGCCTTTGCCCGACAAAGCCACGGTCAGCTCGTTTTCGAAATCGCTATTTGGCCAGATGGCAAACCCGTCGGCCGTAATATCATACGGCTGGAAATTCAAAAAATGAGACTCCAGTTGCTCGCGAACCAGATCGATCCCGGACTTTCTAAAGAAACCCTCGAGGGCATTCTGAAACGATTTGAGTTGATCGGTCGACGCGAATCTCAGCCAGCCTGATTCCGCGACTGATGCCGCCACCCAGCCGCTTTGCTCCTGAAACAGGAGTCGGACTGGGGGGGTGCCCAAGCGGCTGCACTCTAGTTCCACATAAAAGCTGTTCGATGCCGCATGAACTCGACCGCAGTGCAGACCTGCATCCTTCCAGATCAGGCAAAATTTAAGGAGACTGACGAGTTCTCTTTCGACAAAACTCCGGATGGCTTTTTCAACATGTTCCAATTGCTCACGACTTGCACGCCGGGCGCTGAAGCGGCGGAATGATGCTTCTTGGTGTTCCAGCCGCCGCATGCGGCGAAACAGCTTTGGTAACGTGCCAGAATGAATCCCTGGCCGCAGCAAACGCGCAACAGTTTCTCCGTGACTACCGACCGGCGCAGGTGTGAGTTGTTGTTGGCGATTCGCCTGATAGAGCCGCCAGTTTTCCTTCAACTCCCAGACCACGAACCCAAAAATTCCCGGCAGGAAAAAGATATTAAAACCCGTCACCATGCCCGCCAGCCAGCTTCCCATGTACGGTTCGCACAACATAAACATCCATGCGCTGAGACCTTTAATGAAAGGGAAAAAAATCTTGTGGGCCACTGTGACAACCGGGAAGTGCTTGACGGGATGCAGCGTTGGTTCAATCAGCAGATTGACGTAAATTCGGATAAGAAACGACACAAAAGACCAGATGACTCCTACAAACGCTTTTGCCACAATTGACAGCCAACTCTCGTCACTGTGAAACCGTAGCCATTCATCGACAGCATACAGGAAGCGTTCGATAAAATTCAGCACGAGCCGGAACGTGTCGATAATCCAGTCAATCACCGCCATCACCACGCGTGCCCGCAACTTGTACCACGTATTGCCGACCCATTCTGCCGTCAGTTCTTGCGCATCCTGTCCCAACCGAGAATTCAAGGCTATGCTCAACAGAATCGCGATCGTCCCGGTCCACCACCATGTCAGTGTTTCCCCGATGATGAGCCATGGAATGGCACGCGTGCACAGCAGCGCTATGATGCTCGGTGACAATACGAGTCGCCGGATGCGTACGAACGTGCGATTTCGCAGCAGGAGTTGCACAAACGGCAGGCGCAAAATCTTCAGCGGCAAATCGATTAAAATCATCCGCGTCCGTCGCCAAACCGACAAGACGGTTCGAAAGAACCAGCGTCGGAACGGTACGACGTGAATCAGAAACATCAGGAGAAAGCCGGTTACCAGAATCCAAGACAGCATTTCCAACTGCCGATCGACAATCTGATCGACTGCATCGTCAGCAGTCAGTGTTGTCACGGCGATCACTTCGCGTAGTTCTTTATCGGCAGTCAGTTGATCTAAATTCGCTCGTGTTGCGTGAACAGGGTCTTCTTGTGGGCTGGCATCTCGCTCGGATTCAGCATTGTCTTCGAGTGTTTGACGTGGCGTATCGCGCGCATCTTTTTTAGCGTCAGCGATCAGTGCGGGCTGACGCGCAACCTCCGCCGGAATGGTTGCCGTCTCATCGGCAGGACCGGGTCTGTTCGTGACAACGTCCGGGTGTTCAATATTGGTGAACGCACCTCGACGGTTAAACAAGCCGATGATATGGCTGACGCCTTCCACGATAACGACGGCCCCTCCGAACGGGATGATCAAAAACTGTGTCGCAAATCTCCCGACGCGTGTCCCAAAAAACAGCGAACTCGTGATTTGCAACCAGCGCAGATAAAACTCGCCGCGACGATAGACGCCGTCCATCGCGACATCTAGCCTGTCATCAGCCCGCAACAAATGGTCACCGCGATAGAGTTCGGTAAATTCGCTGAGGTCCGGCAACTTGAGATCATTCTTGCTGATCGCATCACGCAAGTAGCCCATTGTCAGGTAGCCACGGCTGGCGATGCAGTCGAGCGAATCCTCAACGAGCTTGTCGAAAGCCACCTGTTCCGGCACGCTTGTCGGCTTGAGTTCAACGTCCATGAGCGTCTGACTGAGGGCCGGACGCATCCGTGTCCGCATCTGATCTTCCGCCAACCGAGTGGCATCGTGCAGCAGTTGCGTCAACCGCTGACGCTCAACCCCGCTCAAGCGCACATACACCAAACGCGATGCCGCGCTCGCCAGATGCTTGGCCATCGTCACTTCCCGCAGATTCGTCAGCGGACGGCGCATGGGTGTTTGGCCGCGACTTACGATCCACTTGACTAGATCGACCTTGTAGGTGACGCGTTCATGATCGAGACACACTTTTTGCAGATCGTAGAGCAAGCGTTTTTCCGAATTCCAAAATCCATGCACGGAGTTTGTGGCGAGTTCCGACAGCGACAAGTGCCAGTTCTCGGTTTCTTGTTCTGGAAACTCAATCGCCCGCCGCAGGCGTTCGGTCAAGAACTGAAGGTCGGTGCGGGCTTTCTCTGTGGCCGCATTTCGCTTGTCGGATGATGTGGCTCGTTGTGACGCCATGATGGCGTTGACGGCCGCTGCAACCGTGTTGCCGCGTTCGTTATTGCGATCACGCCGTCGCAGCAGACGCACGTAAGCACGGTCGGATTGTGTGATCCCCGTGTCTAGAGTCCAGTTGCGGCGCGTACTCACGAGGGCGGCTTCATCGCGCACGACATGCGGTGTCAGATCAGGCGTCGTCGCGCCGTACAATTGTGTGCGTGCGTAAATCTCGTCAGCGTTGATGTCCCGAGACAACACGTTCGTCAGTTGCGGTTGGCCCGCCAACGATGGGAACCAAGCAGCCAAGATGTCTGGCTCAAAACGCTGCAGTTCGCAGTAGAGTGCAATAAATTCCCGCCATGCCTCGATCCGCGAATCGGGATCGATCAACCGATGTTCGCTCCGCAGCACGAAGTGTGCTTCATCAAACTCGACCTGACCGATTTCGGCGATGCGTTCCTGCACATCAGATCGCCCGAGCTTGAGCTGGCACTTGAGAGTTAACTGGCGATCGAGTTCTGCGTGAAACAGGCGACGCCAGACTTGCTGCAGCAGTTCCTGCAGTGGCCAGTGCTCCAGTTCGCCTTCTTCCGGCTGACTGATCAGCAGACATCTGTCGGGCAAGTTGGAAAATGTTGCGAGGCCAAGTTCATCCGGATGTGTCAAATGCCGCACATCCACTGCAGCCACAACTTGGCTTTCTGGATGTGGAATCGAAGCCGACAGCTGGGCAAATCCAAATTGCTCGCGAATTACACGCCGAATTACCCGGCTCTCGACAAGGTAAGCCGATGCATCAGCTTGAGACAACGCTCGTCGGAGCTCATCAATTCGTGAAATTCCATCTCCCCGTGACACCGTATCTCCTTTTCAAATTCGGACAGCCGTCCGATGAGCTCCGTGGTACTCTAGTGGCCGGGCCATCATTGCAAAAGCGCCGACGTTGGTGAAATGTCGAAGCCGACACATCGTTCGACATGGAGTGTCGGTTTCTCAACTTGCTGGGGTGTTTTCTGCTTTTGCATGCCGCATTGATTTTTACAGGAGGGGATGCGCTTCCAGCCCGTCCAACGCATCCTTTTTACAAACTGACTAGAAACTGCTGTATTTTCCGGATGAACTGCTTGGTTTTTGACAGCGACTGCGGTAATTCAGTCATCTTCAATGATGCCGATCACCAGCGGACACATCGTTGTCAACGGGAAAATTTGCTTCAATCCAAGGAGGAAGTAGTAATGACATCTCAAGCAAAAACGTCCGGTCATTCTTATGGTGCCTATGCTTGGATTATTGTGGCGCTGCTGTTTCCGGTGGCGCTGCTCAATTACCTAGATCGGCAGATGCTGGCAGCGATGAAGCAGTCGATGGTGAGTGATATTCCTTCGATCAGCGACAAAGAACATTGGGGCGTTGTACTCGCAAGCTTCAAATGGGTGTACGCAATTCTGAGTCCCGTGGGGGGCTATGTCGCTGACCGTTACAGTCGTCGCCATGTGATCGTGTTGAGTCTCTTTGTCTGGTCACTTGTGACTTTTGCCACGGGTTTCGTCCACACATATGACCAACTGGTCTGGACACGGGCTTTGATGGGAATCAGTGAAGCCTTTTATATCCCCGCGGCGTTGGCTTTAATTACGGATTTTCACGTTGGTCGGACACGATCGACGGCGGTGAGTGTTCATCAGGCGGGGATTTACTCAGGGCTCATTTTAGGTGGCCTCACGGGGTTTGTCGCAGAAGATCCGATGCTCGGTTGGCGGACAGCATTCTACTGCTGTGGCGTACTTGGCATTCTGTATTCCGTGCCACTGATGCTCTTCTTGCGGAACCCCGCGCGTGCAGCTGAGCGCGCCCCGACCGATCCACTCGCGGCGCTTCGTGAATTGCTCACTAATCGCAATTTTCTCCTGCTGGTGGTTTACTTTACGTTGCCTGCGATTGCGGGCTGGGTCGTGAAGGACTGGATGCCCGATATTCTGCGGGAAAAATTTAATTTAAAGCAGGGGAAGGCGGGGTTGGTTTCAATGTTTGTCCATCCAGCATCGATTATGGGGGCGGCCATTGGCGGTCTATTGGCAGACTCCTGGATGAAGAAAGCAAACCGCGGCCGGATTTTTGTGAGTGCGATCGGGATGGCCATGTTTTTACCCGCATTGTTCAGTGTCGGCAACGCTTCATCGTTTTCAGTCGCCGTGATGGGCTTGGTTGTGTTCGGCCTTGGCTGGGGATTCTTCGACTGCAACAACATGCCGATCCTGTGCCAACTCACACGTCCTCAGCTGCGGGCCACCGGCTATGGAATCATGAACCTAGTCAGTATTAGTTGCGGAGGATTCAGCGACTGGGGCTTCGGGTTTTTGCGAGACCGCAACGTACCCCTCAACCTGATCTTCGGCGCGTTCGCACTGGTCGCGGCGGTGTCAATCGGGGTCGTGCTGCTGATTCGTCCACAACCGCAGACTGAGACGGAGTCACCCGTGTAAATTCGTGGCGACTCGGAGCAGAACGGCAGCTCATCACAACTCTTCTGGGGACTGGCTATCACTGCGGACGGCGGTGATTTAAAATATCGCACAGCGAGGGCGATGCTGATGAGGAAGATTCACGACCATGAATAGCTCAAGATGACATTGCTTAATCCAGTTCCACCCACCTTGCAGTTCGCTTCAGATCCCTTTTGAGTATCGCGAACTGTGCCAAAAATCAGGACATCCTCATGCCAAGACGATCCCTTCAAACTTCTCTCCTAAATGGTGCCGCGCTGTGCGGTCTGATGCTGTGTGCCATTGGCATTCCGGAGGCAACTGCGTTCACCGATGCACCTGAAGGCTTTAAACCGTTGTTCAATGGCCGTGACCTGAGCGGCTGGAAGGGACTGGTGGGGAATCCGAAGACGCGAGCGGCGATGCCACCCGAAGAACTGGCGTTACAGCAAAAGAAAGCTGACGCGAGCATGCGGGCGCATTGGAGCGTAGTAGACGGTGTGCTCGTTTTCGACGGAAAAGGAGAAAGCCTGTGTACCGCTAGCGATTATGGTGACTTTGAACTCTACGTCGACTGGAAGATCCTTAAAGGTGGTGACAGTGGTCTGTATCTCCGGGGAAGTCCCCAAGTCCAGATGTGGGATACGAACTTTGAGGATTACTATCGTCACGGAGCAGAGAACGGTTCTGGTTCACTCTGGAATAACCAACGAAACCCTCGGTTCCCTTTGCAGAAAGCCGACAAACCGGTTGGCGAGTGGAACACGTTTTTCATTCGGATGGTGGGCGAACGCGTCACCATTCGCCTGAACGATCAGCTCGTTGTCGACAACGTCGTTCTCGAAAATCTGTGGGAACGCGAACTGCCAATTTACCCTCGCGGGCAAATTGAACTGCAAAACCACGGCAACACGCTGTATTTTAAGCATCTGTACGTACGAGAAATCGGGTCTGAAGAAGCCAACACACTGCTTGCGAAAAACGAGGCACATCACTACGCCAGCATCTTTAATGGGCGTGACTTCAGTGGCTGGAAAGGCGAGCTGGAGAATTATGATGTGGTGGACGGATCATTCAGTTGTAAAGAGGGCAAGGGTGGCACAGTCTTCACTGAAAAACAATATGCCGATTTTAGCGCTCGCATGGAATTCAAACTTCCGCCGGGCGGCAACAACGGGCTAGCCCTCCGTTACCCTGGCGCTGGTTATCCGCATGTCGATGGCCTTGAGTTGCAGGTGCTGGATTCTGAAGATCCGCAGTACGCGGCGCTCGATCCGCGACAGTATCACGGTTCAGTCTATGGACTCGTGGCTGCGCATCGCGGCTATTTGCGTCCAACCGGCGAATGGAATTTTCAACAGGTGACGATGCGCGGTTCAAAAATCAAAGTCGAACTCAACGGTTTTACAATTTTAGATAGCGACCTGAGTACGGTGCAGGAGTCAAAGGATGGAGCTGTGCCTCCTGGCGCAAAAAATCAGAGCGGTCACTTCGGATTTGCTGGGCACAATGACCCTGTGTCCTTCCGTAATCTTGCCATTCGTGAACTTCCCGGCGAACCTGCCGAACCTCCCTCACGGGAGACAGCCATTAGTCCCAAAGGTGGCCCTATTAAGTTGTTTAACGGACGGAACATGGACGGCCTGTACACTTGGATCAAAGATGCAACTTGGTCAGATCCTAATAAGGTGTTCACAGTCAAGGATGGCCTGCTTCATATTTCGGGTAACGGTTATGGCGGGATCATCACGAACCAAGCTTATCGTGATTATCATTTGATTCTGGAATTCAAATTGGGCGACAAGACGTGGGCCGAACGTGTCGATCGAGCCCGCGATTCCGGGTTGCTCCTCCACTGTTGGGGTCCCGAAGGCGGCTATGGGCTTACGTGGATGGCGTCGATCGAGGCGCAGATTATTGAGGGCGGTGTGGGCGATATTCTGGTGCTGACCGGAACACATCCCGAAACGGGCCAAGTGTTTCCCACGACGTTGACGGCGGAGACCACCAAAGACCGCGACGGAGAGCTTGTCTGGAAAAAAGGCGGTGACCCCGCCACTATTTCGGCGGGCCGCATCAACTGGTTTGGCCGAGATGTGGAATGGGCCGACACGCTTGGCTTTCGAGGACGCGAAGACGTGGAAAGCAAGCACGGCGAATGGACTCGAATGGAGGTCATCGCCGACGGCGGGCATTTACTGTACAAGGTCAACGGCGTCGTGGTGAATGAAGCAATTGCAGCCAAACCAGATTTCGGAAAACTTCTGTTGCAGACCGAGCAGGCCGAAATGTTTGTCCGCCGATTTGAACTCTGGCCTTTGGGGCAAGCTCCAGAGGACGAACTGCAACAGGACTAAACTCAAGGTGGTACATCTGCTGCCAATGCACAACTGCGTCTGGAGCTGAATTTGCGAGAATTCAAACTGGCGGGTCCCCGCCGAATTCTTGCAGATCCAGCGACGGAAAAGCGAAGATATTCTCTGCCGCTCGCATCAGAGTCCAACAGGGCGATCCCTCTCGCAATGACTCAACGCCACCTCTACCAGACGCCGACGAGTCTCACATGCTGAGGCAAAAATCCACATTTACCCCCCTAGATCGCCCGGATCCTGACGATTGAGCTAGCAGTTTCATGACTTTTAGCTCCGTTTTCGGAGGGCCATGTTCCGGTGCTTGACCATCAGACACGGGCACCCAATAATTTGCCGCTCTTCAGGAGACTCACCCGTTTCCTAAACCGCTCTTGCCACATCTCGCGGGATTTTGACACAATGAAGCCGGAAGAATTGACGAGTTTTCGGATGTTGCTGAGATTGCTTCAAGCACGCTTACGTGGCGATGTCGAGCAACTGCAGGAAGAGGCATTTTCAAGCTCAGAAGCGGGCGGCGACCAGCGGTCTTCCAATCATATGGCCGAAATGGGTTCAGACGCATGGGATCTAGATTTCGCATTACAGCTTGTCGAAAACGATCAAGGTGTGCTGGATGAAATTTCACATGCCTTGAAGAAATTCGATGAAGGGCGTTATGGACTCTGTGAATTTTGTCTGGAGCAGGGACTTCCGGAAACCAAATCTAGAATTCCCAAAGCACGGTTGCAGGCGATTCCACATGCTCGAAACTGTGTCGATTGTGAACGAAAAAAGGAATTGAGCCGTTGAAGCCGACTGTGACCAGAACTCGAATTCCTGTGTATGCTGCGATCACCATTTTAGGGTTGTCGGCAGACTTGGGAAGCAAGGAATGGGCGTTTCAGTCGCTGGGTCTCCACGGTCGTTCCCGCCTGTTCATCGATTCATGGCTCAAATTTGATCTCCTGACAAATCTGAATTATGGTGCCCTCTGGGGATTTGGCCAAGGGATGGCTCCCGTGTTTGCTGTCCTTAGCATCGGAGCCTTTGTCGGTGTCATCTACTGGCTGTTTTTTTGTGGAGCGGCATCCAGTCTGTGGACGACGGTGGCTCTCGCGCTCGTTTCTGGTGGCACGCTCGGCAATCTCTATGATCGTCTGGGACTGCACGGAGTTCAGCCGCCCGGTGCGACGAAACCCGCGTTGGCAGTTCGTGACTTTCTGCATTTTCAATTTGGCAACTATGATTACCCGATTTTCAACATTGCAGACAGCTGCTTGGTCGCCGGAGCTATCATGCTGATGCTGCAATCGCTGAAGTCTGTCCCCGCTGAGACGCTGAGCAAAGCAACGACAAACGACGCGGCTTGAAACCCAGCCAGATCATGAGTGCTATTCCACGGTGGGATCGTAATACTGCGTGTCAGCTGTAGAGGGTATTCTTTGTTGCTGAGAGCGTTACAGCATTCCGGAAGCCAGTGCGTCACCGGCGAAAGTTTCGTTGTGTGGATCGAATGTTAATGAGCGTTGGGGCGTCGTTGCGATGTGAGCTAGATCGCAGGAACAGGAGAAAACGGATTTCTCGCAGCAATTAGATTTTTGTTCAGAATTCCCGGTTCCTGTTCGCGAACAAGTCTGCAAGGAAATTTGTTGTTTCAGTATGTTCTGACACGAATCTTGATTACTCTTCCCCCCGACACGTGGCCAGGTGGCGAAATAGGCAGACGCACGGGACTTAAAATCCCGGGCCCCTAAAGGGGCGTACGGGTTCGATTCCCGTCCTGGCTAATTGAAAACTCAGTGCAAAATTGGTCGTGATAGCACGCTGCCGACCAAGCCGCGCTTGGTCGTTCCTATTTCTGGCGCTGCCGGGCTGCGTGGCGGTGTTGATGCTAGTGACGACCCTGAAGCTCTACCTGCTGGGATTGAACAGAGGGCTGTGGTAATCGAGCACAACACCAGTCGCATTGATCATGCGTATTTACTCACCAAGTCGATACGGGGAACGCTCCTCGTCGCCCAAACCAGCGATGTTACGATTTGGGTAAGGTGTTGGTTGACGCTGCGGCTGTGGAAATGAGTCTTAAGTCGCAACCAAATTGGTGATCTGCATTGATGTTGTCCGAGAACGATTTTCTTCTAAACTGAACTCACGGCGAGCCATCTGTGCTTGAGTCTCGATGTCTTGGCAGAGGCGATAAAGATTCAGTGCCTGTTCCGTCACGAGGCCGGCGACGGAGCATGAGCGTGACCTAGACATTCAAGGTCTTGCCACAGTGGGGGCAGGTGACTTCGATTCTATCAGACATGGCTTCCGCTTATTTTTCTACCTGTACACTTGCAAGACAAACGCTAAATAACCCCCTACGCGTCATATCCGTTATCGCCTCGGCAAGTCTCTCACGATACTGCCTCACAATTGCTTCGTCAATGCGGTCGTCAATCGTCCAAACAGGTATGACGCGAGCCGCGTAATCGCAAAGCAAGCATGGGGATTTCGGCCGCAACCGCGTCCTCTCCGACGGCACGTTCACATGCAACTACGCAGCAGAGAGCAATCTTGGGGCGTGGTGGTGATGGTTCAAGCCAAAGCCAAACGCAAGCTGATGATGGTTCCACCACGGCCTAAGGGCATGATAACGCACGGCAAATTGCGGCGGCTGGCGTGCAACAACTCGTTAGCGGCGGTCAATGCGCAATTCTCGGAGATTCGATAAGTTCTCCCGGGATAACACACACCCTAGATCATGCGAGGTGTTTTTTTCTGTGATGCACGCAATAAGGTTGGCGCCAACTCGGTGTCAGCCACAGATCACGCACACGGGATGCGGGGGAGATTGGACCAACGTGGGGCAAAACCACGAGACTGAACCTGCGGGATAGGGTTAGTGCCCGGCACGCCGGACTCATCATTCCGTCTGCCACGTATCTAGTTTAATGATCAACTCTGATGAAAGTGAAAGCCATGGCAGCGGCACGCAAACGCAGCGACGGTTTATCGGCAAAATGTTAGACGAAAGGTGGCAGGCATCGCTCGGGATTGGCACAGATGTTAAGCGACACCGCAAAGCAAGCTACGGCAAGACACGGGGGGAAGTTCAAAAGAAACTCCGGGCGGCACAAACAGCAAACGATGCCGGCCAATTGCCGACCACAACAAAGACAACTGGGGCCGAATACCTGAAGTTCTGGATGGAGAACATCAGCCGCGCTGCAGTATCAACGAAAGATCGGTATCAGGCCGACATCACGAAGCATATCAACCCGGTCATCGGCAAGGTTCGCCGGCAACAATTGACCGGACTGCACATTGACAGCGTGCTCAGCAAAGCACGAAGTGTTGAATTGTCACCCCGAAGTCAGCAGCACATTTTCAGCGTGCTCAGTAAAACGTTGAACGATGCTGTTAAGCGGGATCTGATTGGATTCAATCCATGTGCCAAGTCAGACAAGCCACGTCTGAGGAAATCGAAACACACGATTTGGACGGCGGACCAATCGCAGGCATTCCTGAAACATGTTGTTGGACATCGCTTTCTTGCACTGTTCACGCTCGCCATGTTCACGGGGATGCGGCAAGGTGAATCCCTGGCGTTGTTCTGGTCCGACATCGACTGGACAAAGAACGAAATCCAGATTTCCAGAACCCTGACCGACAACAAAGGCAAGGCCACTATCGGAGAAGTTCCGAAGACTGACGCCGGAGACCGGGCAATCATTGTTCCGCCTTACGTCATGGATGCGATGGACAAGCATCGTGGCCGGATGATGATGGACGGACACCCGACGTCCGGCGAGAACCTTGTGTTCTGTAATCATGCGGGAAAGATCATCAACCGCAACAACCTTTTCAGCAGGACGTTTAAACCCTTGTGTGCGAAGGCCGGGGTTCCTGTTCTGGTCTGGCACGAAATGCGGCATACGACCGCTACGCTACTTCTGGAGAGTGGAATTCCGATCAACAACGTATCGGAACTGCTGGGACATGCCAGTTCAGTCGTGACATCGCGAATCTATGCACACGCGACAAAGACGGGCATGGCGAGGGTGACAGCGGCAACGGCGAATCTGTTTCAGCCGATCAAAGCCGATAGCCCCGAAAATTGAAATTGGGGGCAGAACTGGGGGCAGAACACAAAAAAAGGGTTTCCGATTTTTTCGGAAACCCTTTGTTTTATTGCATGGGCAGAGGGGGAATTGAACCCCCGACACCAGGATTTTCAGTCCTGTGCTCTACCAACTGAGCTATCTGCCCGAAAAAGCGTTTTGCGATGGCGTCCATCGCAAAATACCTTCACCCGCAGTCTTGGTTTCTATCAAACCCGACTGCGAGGCGGGGATGTTAGGGATTCATTTGAGCCATTACAAGACTTGGCACACGGGTTGAGCAACTTCGGGACACAGGATTCCAAAAAACATCATTCGTACCACATTTCCGCAGGAGATGACGTTAATGGCTCTTTTCCGGAAACACAGGACGAATCCTTGGGAAGCGGGGTACACGGGCAATGATACTTGCCGCCCGAATGCCTTTGGAATGGGATTTTTTTGCAGGAATCGCCTGGGCTGCCGGAGAATTTGCTTCAAGTAATGCGTCACTTTGAACCGGACTTGAAGGGACGATCTTTTCATTCCGTCGTTTTTCAGCGGCCTCGATCACAGCTCCTAGTGGTCCGGCGAGGAGGGCCGGCAACAGGATCACGTCACCCCAAAGTGCGGCGAAAATCATCCCTGCCATGATCCAGCCAAAGCGGCTGATTAAAAGTAGCTCCACAGGATACAAGGCCAGCATCCCGATCCCAATCGCGGCGCTGGTCTGCCAAAGAGCCGGAGCACAGTGTTCCAGTGATTTCGCGACAGCCTCTTGGCGGGGCATTCCCTGACGCAACAATTCACGAAACCACGTGATCAGATGCAGTGTTCCATCGACGGCGAGTCCTAACGCAACGGATGCTGTAATCATCGTGCCGATATCAACGCGAATCCCCGTCCAACCCAGCAGACCAAAAATCATCGCGACGGGCATCACATTCGGAAGCATGGCAAACAACGCGGCCGAAAGACTCCGCAGCATGCCAGCCATCACGGCACAAATTAGCAGCAAAGCCATGCCAAAACTGCTGATCAGACTTTCCAGTAATGCGTTCTGCGTCCGCAAAAAAATGGGTACAAGTCCGGTGACGCGATGCACGGGCCTCCCGGCAGGAAATGTGGAGAGTTGCCGATCTGCGATCTCCCCCAGTTCCTTGGTCAAGATTGCGTAATCACAGTCCGACAAGATGCTGGACTGACAAGTGATTCGCCAGACTTCGTCGCCTGCGACATTCAGTTGCTCATCGCCCGATATCTTCCAGTCCGTCGATTTCTGAGGCAGTGCAATGAACGACGCCAAGCCTTCGCCCGTTTCGCCACCCTTTTGGAGGCGTTCGTGTATTTTCTTTCCGATCAGATTCTCGCGAAGTTGAGCCTTACGACGTGCCCCGTTACTTTCGGCTGCATCGTCCTGTTTCTGCAAGTTAATAAACGATGCCAGCGACAACGTTCCGCTAACTTCAGGGTGCTCCTTCAGCGCCCGCTGAATCCCCAAAATGGCCCGGGCACGATCCAAGAAGGGAACTTTCTCCTGCATTTCCTGACTGAATCGCACAATCGTATCGACTGAGACAATTCCCGAAAGGTTCTCTTCAAGGAAGCGATAGTCCTGTAACACCCTTGAATCGTCCGGGAAATAGCGAATCACTTTCGTCTCGGTGCGAAAATAAAACATGCCCCAGAGGCAAATCGCCGTGAGCGCGAGATTCAGGAGACATGTCTTGCCGCGATGCAGTGCCAAAAATTGCCCTAGGCGATTCCAGATTTGATTGTTGATGTGTTCAGGTTGCGGTGGCCGGAGAGGCCAGTAAAGCATCAGCGACGGCAGAACGTAAAGCACGCACAGGAATGAAATAATGCAGCCGATGGCAGAATAGATTCCAAAGTCACGCACGGGGATCAGCGAACTTACAGCCAATGAAGCGAGTCCGATTGCCGTCGTTACGCTTGCGAGGAAACAAGGCCACCAAGCCATGCGTGCTGCATGGACAACGGATTTCGTGGCATCGTCGATCCCGGAGTTTTTCCAGTAGTTACAGATGTGAATTGCGCCCGAGGTGGTAATCACCATCAGCAGCGTCGGCATGACCACGATCACCATGTTCATGGTGCCGCCAGTCACAGGCACCAGAGCCACTGCAGCAAACGAACATAGAATGGAAACGGACTGGACCAAAATCGCGAGTCGCAGGCTTCGCAGCATGAAGTATGTCAGGAATAAACTGATCGCAAACGACAGCAGAATCGGTGAGCGATGGTACAGGTTCCAAGCCGGAGCCGCCTTGTTCCATCCAGCCTGCACAACTGCTTTGTTCAATGAGGTTGCTGCTACTGCCCGACCGCCAAGATGCAGTTGTGACTCGGGAATTCCTTCAGCTAGGGCCGCGGCACGAATTAAGGCGATGGCTGCCATCTGGTCTGCTTCGCCCATTTCACTGAGTCCAACCGACATCGCAGCCATTGAGCCACGTACAAACCATGTGCTTTCAATACAGGTTTCATCCGGATTGTTTGGAACCTTCATGGCAGCCAAAGCCTGCAGGAATCTCTTTGTCACATCATGGTCGATGTGCATTCGTGGCCAGTCAAGTTGAATGTCGGGCTCAGCCTGATTGGTGACATAGAGACGCGCCCCTTCATAAACCTGCCAGCCTGGCTCATCCTCCAGATCCAGATGCTGATCCGTAGGTTGCGGAAGTGAGCGTTCAATCATTTTTACGTCTAGCCCGAACTGCGATTTTGCAAGATCGGCGATTTCTCTTCCAATGCGCAGCGTGTTCGTGCGTTCCTGTGCAGTCGCACTGAGCTTCAAACACAGGGGGCCTTGCCCGACAAGCAAACCTTGGATGCTGTCCAATGCGACATCAAATGAAATGCCCTCGCTCATCATGCGTTTGAGGACGTCTGCGGGAACGGTCACATCATCGATCAGTTGCGAGCCGCCCTCACGTGTACCACCCTTTTCGATGCCCGACAGCCGTTGTGACATGGCCATCAGTCGCGGGTCGGTGACTGAACAGTCGTCCCAAGACACCAAGACGTTGTCTTGACTGGGAAACAAGTCCTGACACCAGTGCAAGATTTTTGCCTGAGGATCTTGGTCCGGTAACCAGCCCGTGACGTCGTTATCCAGCTGAATATATTTCAGCGACCATCCCATCACGGGAATCAGGAATACGATCCCGGTAAGAAGCCAGAGAGAAAGCCCATGCCCCCAAAGGTCTCGGCGTTCGAAAAACGACTTCATGTCGTTCGTCCGATCATTCTGAATTGACTGCGGATAAACAGGTGGGACTGATCGATTCGCGGAGAACGCAGCGAAGGACCTAGTCTGCTTTAGTCATCGACCGACGTCTGGATGAGGTACCATCGGAAATGCTATTTCTCCAACCATCACCCCATTTCTCCCCGCGGAATGCACTGCAGAAATGGGTTGTTTTCATTGATGCAATGCGGCAATCTAGGCAGCCTGCACAGGATTTTTCAACGCTGATTTTACCGGCTGCCAGCAAGGCAACTCTGCCTGAGGATCGACGAAGGCCCATAAGTCGATCAACAAACGGAGTGCTTCGGGCATGCAAACTTGATTCAGCTTGGGCTGTTGCCGGATCGCGAACTCACGTGATCAGTGGAGTGTGGCAGCGGCTGTGAGGGTTTTTACGATTGCAACGGCACGCTGTTGTTCGGCAACGTATTGGAATTCAAACGAGTCCGGCACGTGGTTGATGTCTATGCTAGGTTACCTCGGGCCGGCTGTATCATGACATCCGGGTTCTGCTCTCAACCGTCCACTGCGGCGGTTGTTCTTGATCACGCAATGCCATGCACCCCACATCCCCATCATCCATCCCGCGCTGGTTACACTCTGGGATTCTCACGCTGTTGATGCTAGTTGCAGCCAATCTGTTGGCATGGCGCAGTATCGAACCCGACCTGTGGGGACATATTCAGTACGGCGAAGACTGGATTCACGCAGGTAGAATGCCCACCACCGCCAGTCACACGTATGCGACTCCTGAGCAGCCATGGGTCAACCATGAAAATCTGTTCGAACTGGCCGTGGCCTGCGGTCAGCGATCGATTGGTGGCTGTGGATTAATGATATTCAAATGTTTCTCAGGACTATGGTTGCTCTGGATAATGGTCCGGAATGCGTCGCGATCTGCAGTGCCCATATTGGTGGCAACCGTGGCTGTCATTCCTGTTGTGGCGGGGCTTGCGGAATTCTGGCTGATGCGTCCGCAACTCTTCAGTTTTCTATTCTTTGGGATCCTGCTGGTTGCCATCGACCGCGGATTTCGTGATTGGCAAACAACGAAGACGGTCGATCTGCGGTGGCTGTGGTGCTGTATTCCCCTGATGATCGCATGGACTAATTCGCACGGCGGGTTTGCGGCTGGACTTTGTGTATTTCTGGCGGTGCTGGGATTGCGTGGCATTGAATTGTGGCTGCAGCAAGGTCGCATGGCAACCCGCACTTTGACTCAATTTGCCGTGCTTGGTGTGGCTGCCATGCTTTCCGTGTTGGTCAATCCGTACGGCTATGAACTGCCTTACTGGATGTTGGTGTCGCTCAGTCAGCCACGGCCAGAAGTGTCTGAATGGGCAAGTATTCTCGACGGCGGTGGTGTGCTGTTCCCGTTTCTCGCGTTGTCGGGATTGTCGCTCGGATGCGTCTGTCTCACCCGTTTTAAGCGTGACTGGGTGCAGATCATCGTGCTTGGACTCATCGCCGTGCAGTCAATTGGCCACCTGCGGCATCTGCCGTTCTTTGCAATCGCCTTCGGATTCTGGATGCCGCAACACGTCTGGTCCCTGTGGCATCGACTTGTCGCATGGCGTCCGACACTGGGAGTCCACGAAGTATTCACCAGTCGCGCCGCGCGGCTGATTGCACTGGAGGTGGCTGCCGTTGCCGCCGGACTTGTGGGATTGTTGTGTTCTACGATTGCAACATTTGGTGTTGATCGAAGTCAGTATCCCGTCTCTGCTTTTGAATATATGGCGCACGAACGTCTGAATGGACGCTTGGTGGTCACTTTCGACTGGGCACAGTATGCCTTGGCCGCTCTCGCACCCGACACAACTGTTGGCTTCGATGGTCGCTACGACACCTGCTATCCGCAGACCGTGGTGGACATGAATTTTGATCTGCTGTTTGGTTCAGACATGTCACGTCGCCATCGCGGTGCTGAGTCCGGGCCAGTGGATTCGAATCGTGTCCTTGAATTTGGAAATCCCGATCTGGTGCTCATGGATTGCATCGGCGACGTGTCTGCCGTGCTGCATCTGGACAATCATCCAGATTGGATTCCGTTGTATCGCGACGGACGAGCCGCTCTGTGGGGCCGCAGTTCTGTCTTTAACGCCCCGGCTTCTCCACGTTATGTGGCTCCTGAACGGCGTAGGATTTCTGCTGTGATGCCGGAGGGGATTGCCGCATGGCCAGGGTTTCCCAACCGTTCTGGCCGCAATGCCTTTTCCCCTAGTGTTGCCGCCAACGCATCCGGCGCAAGTCGGGTAAGCACAAGTTGGACAGAGTTGGAAGCGGCAAGTCAGCGCTAAGCCGGCATGCCTTCACAAGTCCCCCCGCCAAGGGACGGTCACTGTGTTTTCGGCTTGCTGGAATATTCCCCCTAAAATTAGCACAGCCTGCTCTCGCAAGAGCCAGCGGACAATTCGCGGACAGGAAATTTTTTCCCTACGGGGAATTTTTTTCCATCCAAAGAGGTTGCTCGGGCAGGCCAAGGCCAGCCATTTTACCGGACCCACACAATCGCTTTACGCAGGAAGACCCTTGCTTCCCGCACATTCCACGTGGCTTGAACTTATTCTGGCGCGAGACTTGCAGAGAGGGTTTCAAGGAAGGCTGCACAATTGGGCGTGCAGCGGGGCTGTGTATATCTCACGGATGAAGATTCCATGATCTCAGGACTCTATAGCGCTGCGACGGCGATGGATGTGACGAATCGGCGACATGAAATGGTGTCCGAGAATCTCGCAAATCTACAGACGCCCGGTTATCGCCGCCGCGTGCTGTCACAATCAAGTTTCGACACAATGATGCAACCTTTGCAGGTGGCGACGGACGGTGTAGATTCTTCGAAACTGTTGGGTGCGACCACTGGCGACACCCAGTACGATTTCTCGCAGGGTCACATTCAAGAGACGAAACTAAAACTCGACGTCGCCCTTAACGGCGAGGGTTTTTTCACAGTGCAGAGCCCAGACGGCCCTCTTTATACGCGCAGTGGTGCGTTCCATCTCGATCCGGCGGGAACTCTTGTGAATGTCGATGGCCAGCCGATCCTAGGTATCGGCGGGCCGATTCAGGTTCCAGCCGGGGTGACGACCGAGCAAATTGAAATCACCAACGACGGCAGCGTCTACGCAAATGATCAGCAAATCGGACAGTTGGCATTGGTTCAGTTTGCCGACAACAACACGCTGACTGCAGTCGGAGCGTCGCTTTTTACCGCACCACCCGGGGCGGTGACGACTGGTAGTTCAGCAGAAGTTCTACAAGGCAGGCTAGAGATGTCAAATACGTCATCCGTCCACGAACTCATCAACATGATATCACTTTCGCGACATCGTGACGCGGCTCAGAAAGCACTCAACACGATTGCTGAATCGATTCAGAAGCGGATTGCGATGAGGTAGTTGTCACACGAGATCCGTCAACCGGATGCACGCCGAAGGCGTCGAGGCAGTACAATTTCTCGAGTAACCACACAGGAAACGCAACATGTTACGAGCACTCTATACAAGCGCCACAGGGATGAAGGCGCAGGAAATGCTCATCGACAATACGGCCAATAATCTGGCCAACGTTAACACCACTGCCTTCAAACGCAGCCGCATGGATTTTGCGGATCTGTATTACAGCAACCAACGTGCGCCGGGCAGTTCAATTAGCAATGAGCAGGTATCACCAACTGGACTGCAGATCGGCAATGGCGTTCGCGTCGTGTCGACGAGTAAGAGTTTTGTGAGCGGGACCCCGGAGCAGACCGGGAATCCCTTGGACGTGGCCATTGAAGGCGATGGTTTTTTTCAGGTCGAGATTGGGAACGGAGAGACAAGGTACACCCGGGCGGGAAGTTTCAAACTTGATAACGGAGGCCGCCTAACAACTCCGGACGGCTTCGTTGTGTTGCCTAACATCACAATCGCCAATGGGACTGACGGCATGTCGATCACTATTGGCAAGGATGGAACCGTTCAAATCGGAACAGCAGGTTCGGATCAGGGGCGGCAGACATATGGACCAATTCAGATTGCTACATTTCTTAATCCATCTGGTTTGTCGAGCGAAGGGAATAACCTCTATAAAGCTACGGACGCGTCGGGGGCAGCAGTACCTGGAACACCGGCTGCGATCGGTTATGGACAGTTGAATCAGGGCTTTCTAGAAGGCTCGAATGTTGAAGTTGTGACGGAACTCATTTCCCTGATCGCCGCACAGCGCGCTTACGAAATCAATTCCCGCGCGATTCGTGCCGGGGATGAAATGCTTCAAACAGCCACCGACATCGTTAGGTAGTCTCATGAATTTTTCGTTTGCATGTCGATGCGTCTGCCTGTTGCTGGCATTCCGCGCGGGCTTTGCGTCTGATGTTTTCGCTGGCCCTGCCGTCGCGGCAGATCTCCAGATTCAGTTGCACGAGACCTCCGTTGTCCACGGAAATCGTGTCTTGCTGAGTTCGATTGCGACGGTGTCCGGCAGTGATCCCGTCCTGAAAAAAGAAGTGGAAGATGTTGAGATCCAGTTGCTGGATGCCACACTCGCATCAACCACAATTTCGCAGCGATTTGTCAACATCCGTTTGATCGTCGCTGGTTTCCGGATGGAGGACATGACACTTTCCGGTGCTGATCAAACCGTCGTTGTCTTTCAGCCGCAACAGAAGTTGACCGACACCCAAGTGGAGGAACAGGCATTAGTCGTCATGACGCAAGCGATGAATGCTAAACAGGAAGATCTGAAGGTGTTGCTGCAGAGCGGTTTTGTGCAAACGCTGCCGAAAAATCTGCACGGATTAGAGGGTCTGTACTTAAAGATTCTGCCCCCTACTAAGCAGGCACTTGGGCCCGTGACGCTGCTGGTGCAGGTTTGGCACAAGGACGCCTTACTTTCAGCACGACCAGCCGTTTTTGACGTGCGTCGCAAACATCGCGTCGCAGTGGCAAGGATCTCTTTGAGTCGCGAAGTTCCGATCGATGATTCTAACGTCCAGTTCGAAAATCGTTTCATGACAACTGAGATCGATGAGCTAGAACCAAACCAGATTTTGGGACGCAGTGTGCGTGGAATTGTGCTCGCAGGTGCGGTTGTGCAGATGCGGGATTTGCAGACTACGACCCGTAAGAATGCGGACGTTTTGGTAAAAAAGGGTGACGCAGTGCAGGTGACCGCCATGGCGCGGCGACTGAGAACATCCATTCGCGATATAGAGGCCATGGAAGATGGTCAACTTGGCGACCGCATCAGAATGAAGAACCGGGATTCCGGGAAGGAAATTGTCGGCGAAGTTGTGGGCCCCGGCCAAACGATTGTGCGTCTGCAGTAGACGCTGTCGCTGGGTAACTTGCAAGCTTTAATCCTCAGCGAAATGCCTAGGCCGCACAAGCAAACAGTGGAGTTGTTTTTATGCTTGAGCGAAACAGGATTTCAAGGCAATGCGCTCAGGTGTGAATTGGAGTTGCGGAGCGACTGAGTTCGATAAATCGATTGATCCACGACCCGTAGATTATGAAGCAAGGAGGACTTCACATGAGACGACAAAGCCGACGCAATACGATCGCGTTGATCTTGGCTGCGATTTGTTCCGCGGCAGGCACAGTCCGCGGCGATTCCTTGTGGCCAAAACGCAATCCGCAGCGGGCCTATCTGTGCCAAGATTCCCGCGCGCGAAATGTCGGAGATCTGGTGACGATTGTCGTCGCGGAACACTCGAACGTGGACAACAATGAAGACAAGTCGATGAGCAAATCTACGCGGAGCAAAGTGACAGCCGATTTTGAGGCATCTTCCGGGGGCGGGCTCGCCACGCAAGACTCCAACGCCGCGCTGGATCTGAGTAACAGTTCAGGACGCGATTTTAACGGCAAAGCTAGCTATAAAGATTCCCGCGGCTTCACTGACCAGATCACCGTCTCGGTCGTGGATGTGTTGCCCAATGGAAACATGCTACTGGCCGGACGACGCACGCTTTCGATTGCCGGTGAACAACGGAATCTTATCATCTCGGGGATGGTGCGGCCGATTGACCTTGGTCCGGACAATAAAGTCAATTCCCGCTACGTTGCCGACCTGCGAACCGTCTATGAAGGCGACGGGCCGTCTCGGCAATTTGTGCGGCAGGGCTGGCTTGGGAGAGCGGCAAATAAAGTGTGGCCTTTTTGAAGCGTCATTTGAGAGTGGGACAACCAGCGGATAAGCCGCGGTTGCTCACCGGGCATATGTATCATCTTGGATTATTCTCATGCTTCGCACGCTAGCTACACTTTGCCTCACGCTAACGCTCTCGAGTCCATTTGCGAGAGGTGCTGAGCCGCTCGTCCGGATTCGAGATATCACGCAGATTGCTGGCGAACATCCGAATCAACTCACCGGAATGGGGTTGGTGATTGGTCTGGCGGGAACTGGCGGAAACAGTCAAACAACGAAGCAGTTTGCCCTCAATCTATTGCAGAAAATGGGAAATCGCGCGGATCCTGGATTGCGTGAGAACATCCAGCGGTCGCAAGAAAAAACCGACAACATGTCCGTGTCGCTCGTCACCGTCACGCTGCCGCCGCATGCTAAAAAAGGCCAGCGAATCGACGTGACGGTCTCAGCATTTGACAATGCTAAGAGTCTGACTGGCGGCATTCTGGTCGCGACGGAACTCTACGGTCCAGACGGAGAAGTGTATGTGATCGCCTCGGGCCCGATTTCATTGAACGGGGGAGATTTCGGAGGCCAAGCCGCCAGCGTCGTCAAGAACCACCCAACCACCGGACGAATCCCTGGGGGCGGGACAGTGGAAGAAGAAGTGCCCTGCACGGTCTTCAAAAATGGAATCTTCGAATTGCTGTTGCGATCACCACACTATATGACTGCGATGAATATCGCCGCCGCAATCAATCTTTACAGCCCCGGAACTGCGATTGTGCGTGACCCCGCGACCGTGGCCGTGCGTTTGCCCGCGTCGGCCAGCGGCGACGATTTTCGGTTTGTGGCAGAGTGTCAAGAGCTCACCGTGACTCCAGGCTCCATCGCCCGCGTTGTCATTAACGAACGCACGGGCACGATTGTGATCGGCAGTGACGTCAAGTTGTCTCAAGTCGCAGTGACCCATGGGAATTTGATTATCAGTACCGTTGAGACCCCGGAGGTTTCGCAGCCAGCACCATTCAGCAACGGAGAAACAAAAATTGTCCCGCGGACTTCTGTGGATGTGACGGAGCCAGGAGGCGTGATTAACGTGATTGATCAAAACGTGACCGTCGGAGAGCTAGCGGCTTCGCTGAATGCACTGGGTGTCAGTCCGCGCGATCTGAGTTCGATCTTTCAAATGTTAAAGGAATCTGGGGCATTGCATGCAGACTTGCAGTTGAAATAGCTTAGTGAAGACGAAGCGACATCTTGTCATATGCGTGACAGATGCTGACGCATCGCGGTTCACCAGACTCCAATGCCACCATCGTAGAATTTTGCGAATCCCAATTTAGAACTCATGGATTTAAGCCTATGTTCATCAATCCAACCCCGACCATGCCCGCCGAGGCCTCGGAGAAAAACGCCGGAAGTGTCCTCGGAAAAAAATTGCCGGCGGCTGATTCTTTGAAATCCGCAAAGGTGGAGAAAGCTATCACGGAATTCGAGAGTCTGTTTCTGTCGATGATGATTAAAGAGTTGCGACAGACAAGTTCCGGGGATGGGTTATTTCCGGGCGACGGCAGTGACACTTATGGTGGCATGTTTGACATGTTTCTGGGCCACGAACTCGCGGCGGGCAAGGGGCTTGGCTTGGAATCTGTATTTCGTTCTTCAACGGCCATCAGTCAGTTCGAAAAGTACATGGGGCAAAGTGGATCGCTGATGACTCGTGACACAGCAATGGAAGGATATCACCATGAACAACTCCGGGCCAGTTCCGTCGCAATACCTTGAACCGACACACCTGCACGATCTGTTGCGACATGTGGATGCGGAAGAGATCTCGCTGCGGAACACGCTGCGCCTCTTGCAGGTTATTCCAGCCATGTCGCAGTCTTCTAATGAAGGGGAACGGCGTGACATGCGACTGCGAATTGAACAGTCACTGCAACATGCGGCATTGCTGTCGCAGAACCGGCTCCGGGTGATGTTGGCTCTTGCGAGATTCCTCTCAATTCCTGTCGCTGACGTGAGTTTCTCAGCGTTGTTGCCCTATTCTTCGGCGGCTGCCATTCAACTGCTGATTCCGGCGCGGCGGCGACTTCAGTCGTTGGTTCGACAAGTGAGTGCACTCGTGCAGTCAGTGTCGTGGGTGATCAACGAATCACAACGTATCTACCTTACTGTTTTTGAATCATTGCCAGGGACAGCACCTTCATCGAATCGCTACGACGCGAGCGGACAGAAGAACCTCAATCCGGCTTTATTTCGTTTTGAAACTCGATCCTGATAAGGCGCGGCGATGAAGGCATTTGATATTGGCTTATCCGCGCTTCGCGCGCAGCAGTTAACGCTGTCGGTGCAGGGTAATAATTTAGCCAACGCGGCAACTCCCGGATATCACCGCCAAGTCGCTGCCCTTGCGAGTCGGACTCCCCTGCGAGATGATCGTTTTGGCGTTGGGAGCGGAGTGGACGTGCTCGATGTGCGGCGTTTACAGGCGACTGCAATCGAAACCTCACTGCTGCGTAATGCATCCGAAGCTGGATACAGCCAACAGTCTGAGGATGTTGCCAAGCAGATTGAATCTTTGCTGACACCAGGCGACAATTCTATTCATGGATCACTGTCCAAATTCTTCGATCGAATGGAGAAAGTCGCCAACGCACCACAGGATCGAACAGTGCGTCAGGAGTTTCTGACATCCGCATCTGAACTGATGGCGGGGTTCAAGGATCTGGATCAACAATTCGCGGCACTGGGACGTGACCTGAGCTTAGATCTCAGCGATTCCGTCAAGCAGGTGAATGCGCACATTAAAAACCTTGCGCAGTTAAATTCAGAGATCTTCCGGGCTCGGGCGGTAGGAACTCCCCCAAACGTATTGCTCGACCAGCGTGATCAGATCGCGACTGAACTTTCCGCATACATGGAAGTTGATAATGTCACGACGGCAGACGGACATGAACAGACGAAACTTGCCGGTGGTAACGTGTCTATCGGCCTTCTTCCGGTGACGTTTCGCGTTGTTCGCGACGCAAATGGAACGACCGGGATTGGGATGAATGAACAGGCCACGGCGCTTCCGCTGACTTCCGGACGACTGGCCGCGATGACTGCCGCATTGAATGAGACAGTTCCAGATTTTACGATACGGCTGCGAGATCTGTCTCGCGAAATTGTGCAGGCGGTCGATCAGCAGCATGCGCAGGGGATTTCAGACCACGGTCCAGCGACAACGTTGCTGGGGAATCGCAGCGTCGTCGACGTCTCGTTGCCGCTGGGGCTGAGCAACCCAAAGTTTCCAATCCACTATGGAGATCTGTCAGTGACAGTGACAGATCGCACGACAGGTGTACGTCACACGTCGCAAATTACAATTGATCCGGACCGGGATTCTCTCACGGACGTGGCGTCGAAGTTGAGTACGATTTCTGGTGTCTCAGCCAGCGTTGACGGCGTCAGCAAGACGTTGCTGATTGTGGCCAACCCACCGTATTCGATCGACTTTGCCGGCAGGTCCGACAATCCCCTAGACCCTACGGTCGCCAGTCATCCGGACGAAACAGGAATCCTTGCGGCGATGGGGATTGGTTCACTCTTCGAAGGCACGGAGCCCAGCACGTTCCGTGTTCGCAGTGAGATTTTGGAGAACCCCGATCAGCTTGCCGTGTCGCCCTCTGGGCAGTCGGGTGACGGGCGTAATATCGCGTCGATGGCGAACCTTCGCGACTCTAGGTTTGACGCGCTCGCCGGACGGACGTTTACGGAAGAGATGGCTGACGTGACCGCGGAGTCTGGTCTTCAGGTGCAGACGTCAGAAAGTCAGAACGGTCAATTGCAGGCTTTTCGACAGCGGCTGGAAATTGATCGTGACGCGGTTTCTGGTGTGGATATTAACGAAGAGATGATGCAGATGATGCAAACTCAGCGTGCTTACCAAGCAGCCGCAAAAATCATTACGACTGCAGACCAGATGTTGTCAGAATTACTCCAGCTTGTTCGTTAATCCTGCTTCCTGAATTAAGTCCAAACGTTCATGATCAATCGCATCACCCAATCTCAGATTTCAAAATCGTCTACCCAGCATTTGGTAGGTCAGACAGCGGAGATGTTCCGAAAGCAGCAGGAAATTAGTACGGGCCTCCGGATTCAACGCCCGTCGGATGACCCTAGTGGAATGCGGCGAAGTCTGATCCAGAAGGATCGACTCGATCGACTCGACTCGCACCTTTCATCAATTCAGTTTGTGCAATCGCGATTGTCACAGGCAGCCGTCCAGTTACAGGACGCCAACACACTCCTGGTGCATGCAAAAGAAATCGCATTGCAGGCGCCGCAGGCCACCGATAGCAGCGAAATCAGCGTGCTCGTTACCGAACTGAATGGCATTCTCAATCAACTGACGCGTGTAGCAAACTCCAGAGATGAAAATGGCTATTTGTTCAGCGGTACTGCTAGCCAGACGTTGCCATTTCCCGACAACGCTGCGAACGGTGGTGAATCGGTGTATGCCGGATCACCTGCCAACACGCAATTGCTCATCACCGGCGATGCGGCACGTGAAGCACTCCTGGCCGGTGATCTCGTATTTCAGCCGATCGCCCGCGAAGCAACGGTCTTAATCGGCACCACAGGAGCCAAAACCGGCACTGGCACGGACACCGCTACGGGAACTAGGAATTTACAAATCCGACACGATGCGACAACCTACTGGGGAGGATCGGGTGTGATGTCCGGTATTGGTTCCGGTGCGGGCGACACGATCATCGGGCAAGTAGGAACGCACCATCTGCAAGTCATCGACACGAGCGGCAATGGAACCTCCGGAACGTTTTCACTCAACGGCGGTCAAGCGGTCAATTTCACAAATATGGACACCAACATTCCAGTGGACGGTCTCTCTGGTGAACGAGTCTACCTCGATGCTTCCGCAATTTTTGCTGGCTTCAATGGCACCGTGGATATCACATCGACGGGTACGATGTCGATCGATGGTGGGGCGACGACGACTCCGATCTCCTTTGCTGCCAATCAATTCGTGACCGATTCCCAAAATGGAGCCATCGTCAATCTTGACAGTTCGGCGATCAAACTTACCGGAACGGACCAACTGGAGTTCCCGGGTACCACCGACGTCTTTAATGCCATTCGTGCGTTGCGCGACGATCTCTTGAACACCCGCAACCTTTCCAACGGCGATCGGGCGACTGCGATCTCGCGCAGACTTGGAGATTTGGAACGTGTTCACGCACATGTGCTGGATATCATTGGCGTGCAATCCGTCAGTCTGCAACAAATTGATCAGTTGCAGAATCAAACGGAAGAACTTCAACTGTCTGGACAAATTCAATACAGCAATACAGTTTCCGCCGACATTACAGAGTCTGTCACGCGGTTAAAGGAACTAACCAACCTGCAGCAGTTCACGATGGCTGCAGTTGGGCAACTCCTGACACCTAATCTACTTGACTTTCTGCGGTAGTAAGGCATTCAGCAAAAAGCTATCGAAATCCGGAGAATTCCGAGTGGCAGTCTCAAGCATTTTTCGACAGCCTCGAAAACCAAAAATCCTACGCAGCGAACTCAATCAGTTTATCATAATGTTGCGTGCCAGTGATGTCAGTCTGATCCAGTTCGGCCAAGCAATTGCAAAGCATCCGGTGGTACTGAAGCAAATCCTCAGAACGGCGAACTCGTCGCTTACTGGCAGCGCTGTCGAAATCACCGAAGCCTCGCACGCGGTTCTGTTCCTTGGCACGAATCGCGTGATATTTCTCTTGAACACGCTCCCGCCGGAAATCATTGAGGAAGACTTATTGTCCGATGGAGACAGTGTCGTAAAAAAAACGTGACCTCCACGGATTTTTGGATTTCTTCTTCAAAGCACGCAGTCTCAAACTTGCATACGAAGTTTTTCGAATCAACAGACCACCCGCATCCATTGAAATCAACGCCCTCAACGCCTGAACGTCTAAATTCACTGCCATGAGTGGCCTCGAAATGCGGACGAAGCAGATCGTTTCAGAGCAAACGAACTTCAGGTCGGCAAGGCTGAATTTCGCTGCCACTCACAGCCAAATCTCGGTGTAGCAACTTTGCGGCAATGAGATCCAAACCTTGCAATTGGTTCCATTGGGACTTCCGAGACTGAAAATTCCTGCAAAAACCGGCACTCAGGCTTCTGGATTGAAAAAAAAGGCTAAACAAAGTACACTTCCGGGCTTGCGGCGAAGGGCTGTCCTTGCTGCGATTTCTTCAATCGCTCATTCTGGCGTTCTAGGGTATTGTTCGCAAGTTGATTGCGATGGTATTCCCGCGGGGTGGGCTGGTGTTTGTGGAGTCGAAATGACGATCAGTCTGGAACAAAAAAAGAAGATCATGGATGAACATGCAAAGACGCCGGGAGACACGGGGTCGCCGGAAGTTCAGATTGCAGTTTTGACTGCGGAAATTCAGGTCATTACAGAGCACTTGCAAACGCATTCAAAAGACTATTCAAGTCGTCGTGGTTTGCTCGCGAAAGTGAGTCGTCGCCGTCAGTTCCTCGATTATCTTAAACGCGATGATCTCAATCGCTATGTTGCGATCATCACTCGTCTGAATATCCGAAAGTAGAATGATCAGGCGTTGCTGCGGTTCCACCCGGCAACGCCTTTTCTGCTTTCTATTGTGTTGTTTGGTGTCGGTTTCGTTTCTGTTGGATGTTAAGTTGACTGCTGCCGCAGGTTCGTAGCGGATTGCCGCATCCTGTGGTGACTTTGAGTTGTCGGAAAATTGCAGGCCAGTTGTCAGGCGTCCCCGATGTTGGACGGTGTTGATCTCGGTAGTCTGTTGGCAGTTGAGCGGGCATAGTTCGCTGCTGCGTCCTTTCCTGATGTCGTAAAAGTTGCTGCACGAGCGTTGAATTTGACCTTCGATCCTGCCTGCGATGCAGTCCGTTTACCGGCTGGTCCGGGTAAGGAAGTTGTTGTGAATAAAGTTACAGTTGAGATTGAATTTGCAGGTCGGAAGTATGCATTGACTACTGGTGAACTGGCAAAACAGTGCAGCGGTGCAGTGATGATACAGCATGGTGACACCAGCGTGTTCGTCGCCTCTCAAACAGGTCCCTCCCGTCCAGGGACGGATTTCTTTCCCCTGACCGTCGATTACCGCGAACGTCTGGCTGCTGCCGGAAAATTTGCGGGTGGGTATCTGAAACGTGAAGGTCGTCCGACCACACGCGAAGTACTGACCAGTCGCTTAACCGACCGTCCCATTCGTCCTTTGTTCCCAAAGGGATTTCGTGACGAAGTTCAGATTATGTGTAACGTCATGTCCTGTGACGGGGTTAATGATCCGGACGTGTTGAACATCACGGCCGCTAGCGCCGCCCTGATGATTTCGGGGATGCCCTTCAAGGGCCCGATCGCTGCTGTGCGGGTTGGTATGATTGACGATCAGTTGATCTTAATGCCGACCCGAGAGCAAATGGAAACAAGCAAGCTTGATCTAATCGTGGCGGGTTCAAAGAACGCGGTCCTGATGATCGAAGGTTTCGGCAACCAGATTCCTGAAAAGGAAATGGGCGATGCCATTATGTTTGCCCATAAAAATATTCAAACTCTGTGCGCTTTGCAGTTAGATCTGGTCAAACAGTCGGGCGTCGCTCCGACCGTGTTCCCGGAACCTGCCGTCAATCCCTTCTTCGCGAAGCTAAAGACGGAGGCATACAAACAATTGCAGGACGCGAAGTTAACAAAGATTAAGCAGGAGCGGGCCGAAAAGGTTCGTGAATTGAAGAAGGCGCTGATTGCAAAGTATTTCCCGGACGATGCAGTGACCACTGCCGATGGCCTGACGAAGGCTCAGTTTGGTGAAGCGTTCCATGATGTTGAAGAACGCGTGGTCCGCGATATGATCATGGGTGGCAAGCGGATCGACGGACGTGTTCCGACGGATCTGCGAGCTGTCAGCAGCAGTGTTTCAGTTCTGCCACGCGTCCACGGTTCTGCCGTGTTCACACGTGGTGAGACTCAGTCCATGGCCACCTTGGTTCTGGGGACCACACGTGATCAGCAGAAATTTGACGGCCTGTTTGGCGAAGACGCGCAGCGTTTCATGCTGCACTACTATTTCCCTCCGTTTTCCGTTGGTGAATGTAAGCCACTTCGAGGGCCAGGACGTCGCGAAATCGGACATGGATGTCTGGCCGAACGATCGGTCTTGCCCGTCATTCCGCCGTCGGACAAATTCCCTTATACGATCAGGATTCTCTCAGATATTCTGGAATCCAACGGCAGCAGTTCAATGGCGTCTGTGTGTAGCGCCACCTTGGCTCTCATGGACGCCGGTGTCCCGATTCTGCAGCCCGTAGCTGGGATCAGCATCGGTTTGGTCGAAGAAGGTAGTCGTTTTACCTTGCTGACGGATATCATGGGCGACGAAGACCACTTCGGCGACATGGACTTCAAAGTTGCCGGCACTGGTCGTGGTGTCACGGGAATTCAGCTGGATCTTAAGAACGAAGGCATCAGCGAAGAAATTATTCGCGGCACACTTGAGCAGGCATTGAAAGCACGGAAGGAATTGTTGCGGGAAATGCTAACCGCCATCAGGCGTCCACGCGGTGAAGTGTCAGAACATGCCCCGAAGCTTGTTCAGACATCCATCAATCCGGAAAAGATCGGTCTCTTGATCGGTCCAGGCGGAAAGACTATTCGTGCTATTCAAGAAGAGTCTGGAGCTCAGATTGACATTGCCGAAGACGGCACCGTCACAATTTCTGCAGTGAACGCCCAGTGCGCCGATATGGCACTGGCCCGCGTAGAAGCTCTGTGTGAGGAAATCCAGCCGGGACGCATTTATTTGGGTAAGGTCACTTCAATCAAGGACTTCGGTGCCTTCATTGAGATCGCTCCGGGCAAAGACGGACTGTGTCACATCTCCGAACTGTCGGATGGTTTTGTAAAGAACGTCTCGGACGTCTGCAAAATCGGTGACACGTTTGAAGTAAAGGTCATTGCAGTCGATGACCAGAACCGCGTGAAGCTGTCCCGGAAAGCTGTCCTGTTGGCATCTAAGCAGGATGCACCAGCAGACGACGACGAGGAATAAACTAAGGACTTCGCAGGACGGGTTTTCGGACCCGTCCTGTTTTCATCCTCTGGGAGTGCGGCGGCTCGATGACGCTTTGGAATTCCGGGGGCAGCCATTTTGTCGATGAACACCTGAAATAAAGTTGCTTCGGGACAATGCAAAGCTCCGTCGAGCAGGAGCACTCCCGAAATGCAGCGTCATGCGTTCAACAACGCGCAAACTTCGATGCGAAGTCTAGGTTGCAGCACACTGGTCGCTTCGTCGCAAATCTGGCCCCCCATGTTCGACGTAGTTGTTGTGCTTGCCGCACGAGTACCGTGACCCGATCTTCCTGCGGATCGACAATCCCG
The DNA here is from genome assembly GCA_003670925.1 of Planctomycetota bacterium. Taxonomy (GTDB): domain Bacteria; phylum Planctomycetota; class Planctomycetia; order Planctomycetales; family Planctomycetaceae; genus SXXK01. The sequence goes on from QWQG01000165.1 coordinate 31,007, forward strand.
TATTCAGCGATGCCTGCTCGAGCATAATCGCGAGACTAACTTCATAGTCGCGAGTTCGCGCTTCCGTGCTGTGGCTCACAATCTCCAGTGCTAGGCCGATGAGCGTTGGGTAATCAACATCCGGCCCCGGAGCATTTTCCGGCGTAATAGAGACAAGGTCAGGTACCCCGCATCGTGCCTGGGAATAGTCTGGTTGGCAGCGGTGCAAACAAAGTCACAGAACCAGTCGGAGCTAGCGCTTCAAACAGACCAAGGTAAGCGTCCGAGGACCAGCCTTCCAGTACTACAGGCGAACATCGGCGGTAACTGTGCTGACACGGATTTCGCATCCTGCTAGAATTCTTCCGGCCATCCGGGATTAGTGACTTTAATTTTAGGTCAGACAGACATCTCAGGGGTGTATCCAAGAATTTCGAGCGTCGTTTTGATTGACAGCCATGTGTGTGATCATGAGCGAAACTGTTCAATCAGGACTGTGCCAACAAGCATAAAGGGCAGGCGGAACCGTTCATGAAAGACCCAAGAGTACGATTAAGAAACCCTCTGATTGCGGCCGTGCTGGCGTTTGCGATCCCCGGGGCTGGACATTGGTACCAAGGACGACGATTTAAAGCGACGATCTACTCCGTCTGCATCCTCACGATTTTCGTGTGGGGCATGATTTTGGGCGGTGGCCAGCCGGTCTATAGTCAACTGATCTATCGCACTGAAGGCCAAGCTCCGACGGCTCAACTTCAGGCTTCCCTGCCGCGCATGAAGTTTTCTTTCGGTTATGCCGCGCAGGTGCTAGTCGGCGCACCAGCATGGCCTGCGATCATCCAAGAAATGCGGATTCGAAACAGCGACGCCGATATTAAATGGATCGATGGGCCGATCAAAAGCGACTTTCAAGGTCTTCTGTCACGCGGTTTTGGGAACCCCATGTCAGAAATGATCACCGGGACGATTGAACTGAATCCTGCCAACCCACAAGGCAGTGATGTCGTCACGGGGACGCTACATGGTGTATTCGCGGATGGATCTACACGAGATTATGTATTGGCGGGTGACATTAACCTTGGGCGTAAAGTCTTTGGATCACCACGTCGTGAAGTTCGTTGTGATGTACTGACAATGGACGATGATGGCCGTGAAGTTTGGTTGAAGCTGGAAGGGAGTATCTCCCGAAGTGCTGTCGATTGGTTTCAAGCACCCCGTGATACGCTTGAACTGGATCGATTGAATGGTGAGTTGAGTCAGAATTTTGATATCGGGTCCGTTTTCACTTGGATCGCCGGTCTACTTAATCTCTTGGCGATCTGGGATGCCGCTGAAGGTCCAGCGTACGGCTACGGTGACGAAGAAGAAATTCCTGATGACGATGAACCCGCTCCAGAGAAAAAAACGGGCTGACCCAATGTCTTGCGGTTTCGATGGTTGTGGTTGGACCACGCTCCACGTCAGCAATGGGACGCGGTCGTCGAATGCGAAAGTCGCAGCGCTGAACTCAGATTCCACTTGACGCAAATTTTCGGATCAAATGTATGCAACTCGCCGCCCTTTATGCCATTCCACTGACCGTTGGCATCTCACTTGTTTACTCTGCCAGTCGCTTCGAATTGCCTGAGAAAATCTTGCGATCTGCTGTGCTGATGTTTGCCAAAACTATCGCCGCGCTTGTCGCGTTGTACTTAATTTTGTTGTATTTATCCCGATAACGCCTGTTACGCTGATGCAGAAACACGGATTGAATGTAGATCATGCGGATCCTGCTGTTTGAAGACGCACGTGCTGAAGACCTGACACCCATTGCATTGGTGCGACCAGTATTTGAACTGGTCTGTGGTCGTGATTCGCTGCGCCGGCGGTTGCAACGTTGGTTTCCGGAAGCGGACTTTGGCGTCTGGGTCAGACCTTGGCTGGTGGATGCCTATGCTGAAGAACAGCCTACAATTACGGTCAATAATCTCAACTGGATTCGCAGCGGTAAAGTTCTCGTGGTGAATGGCCGCTGGTTGCCGGAACGACGACTGACAGATCTGGATTTTGTGACACACCAAACTGGTTTTGTCGATGGCCATCCGGCATGGATGCTGATCCCCGGCGAAGAACTTGGCGAACTCATGCAGGGTGATCCCGCGACAGCATTGGGGCAGTATGCCAATAGTCAGCGGGGACTTCCGACAAGCGGATGTTGGATTCAATATCCATGGGATCTCGTCTCCCAAAATGCGGCACAGTTAATTCGCGATTTTACTGACGAAGGAGTTTCCGATTTTCCAAAGTTGGAGCATGTTCAAGTCCTCGGCGATCCAACGGATGTCTACATTTCTCGGCGGGCAGAAATCGATCCGTATGTTGTGATCGATGCTCGTAGTGGACCAGTGTCGATTGATCGCGATGCGAAGATTCAATCCTTCACGCGGATCGAAGGCCCGTGTCATATCGGTCGTGGTTCACAACTATTTCGCGCTCTGGTCCGTAAGGGAACAACGATTGGTGAACACTGTCGAGTCGGCGGTGAAATTGAGGCATCGGTCATGCATAGTTACGTCAACAAGTACCACGAAGGTTTTGTTGGACACAGCTATATTTGTCCGTGGGTAAACATCGGAGCCATGTCGTGCACTTCGGATCTGAAAAACGACTACACGACAGTAAAGGTACCGCTCCGCGGTCAGATGATTGATTCTGGTTTAAGCAAAGTCGGATCTTTTATCGGTGATCATGCCAAGACTGCAATGGACAGTATGTTCAATTCCGGTTCATCCATTGGCATCTGCACAATGGTGATCCCCGGAGGACGACTATTGCCGCGAAATATTCCGTCGTTTAGCAGCGTGATGTTGGGTCAACTGTCGGACAACTGGACCCTCGATGCGGCAATTGAGACTGCTCGGTCGATGATGAACCGCCGCAATCAGACCTTAACAATAACAGCCGAACGCTTATTACGAATCGTGCATCAACGCACTGAACAAGAACGCCAGAACGTTCTGCAATATGCGATGAACCACAAAGTGTTCCATGAATAGTTCAGGGGCGGCGTCAGTCCGCAGTCCAATACGGCGGGAGCTGGATCAGAAACTGCGAGTGTCGGGCGGGGCGACAGGCGCGGCATCTTTGCGGAAAACCATGTCAGTCGGTCGACCGCAGTGAGGACATGGGATTCGAAAATGGCTGGTCACTTTGGTGACTGCCCGCAGGTCTGGATTTGCTAGGCACAAGTTTCCCAAGGCATCAAAGCCGACTGCCTGAGTTCCCTCAGGCACACTGGCAAAGGTTTTGAAATCCTGTGGGCGAACTTGATCACGACACACGAAAGTCAGCTGCGAATTTCCAGCCGCCCGGCCTACCAAGCCCAGCATGTTACCATCCGGCTGGAGCATCAATCGCGATGAACCTAGTGGAGCAAATCCAGATGGAGTGATTTCACCGTTTCCGGCAATGTGAACCATTTCACCAGATACCAGTAAAGCTTCTGTTTGACCGCCAGCGTTTAGCACAAGATCGGAAACGGGCTGATAGATACGAGTAAGTTCCGTGACGCTGCCATTCGTCGTGATGACTACGATGCGATTTGCATCCTTTGACGCAACAATAAACTGCCCAATTGTGTCTCGCACAAATGATGTCGCGGCAAATGTCAGTTCGTGCAGCACGATGCTTTGCCCAATCGGGTTAACCATCTGAATCTGAGACTCGCGCGGATCAGAAGTCAGCACATACAGATTATCATCAGCATCGAGTTGAATGCGTTGGATGTGGCTGAGGTCTGAAATTGGCAAGCTCACTTCGCCATTGTCCCCCAAACGGAACACGCATTTCGCGCTCTTGTCGGCTACAAAAATGTGGCCGTTTTTTCCAATCCGCAGATCGACAGGTTCGATCACCTTCACCGGCAGGCGTTCAATCACAGGCCGTGATGGCACAATGATCGGAGCGTGATCGTGTTTTTCAATGGCCCCCAAAGACGGAAGTTCGTCCGAGACGACAGACGTACTGCCAGCGAAGATCGCCCCCCCAAAAAAAGTCGATGCGATGATTCTGGAAATCGTAAATGCTTTTTGCATTTTGCAAAGTTCCCCAAATCGTGGCCTAGCCGCGGAGATTCGATCAACAACGCCAGAGAGTGCTCTCCGAATTATCGGCATACATTTTGACGCCGTCAATCATTTGATCCAGAAAATCTTTGCTAGGTGGCAAGCCGATGGCTTTTTCCGCCTCTGCCACACACAGAAGGACCTCTATCGCGATCGCCCGTCGGAAAATCTCAGAGTTCTGCTCAGTACAGGACCGTTCGCACCACAGAGCGCCGGCACCCTCCTAGAGTTGCAGCGAGGCCTTGCGTTTGCTCCGATGCACGCAACTCGAGTATCCTGTGGTATCCATTTTTCTACTTTAGGAAATATCAAATGCCCAATCTAGAACTTCGATCTGCTTGCTTTTTGTGGCTCATGGTATTTGTTGCGGCTGTTTTGCAAACGGCTGTTTTGCATGCGGGTGAAGATGTCGCGTGGTTTCGTCGCGATCACGGGGTTGCGCCGGAAGGAGTGCTGCTGCCAACGGAGTTCGGTGAGGGGGAAGAGCGATTGTGGCGCGTCGAATTGTCGCCTGGAATTTCCACGCCGTGCCTCTGCGGCGATTCCATCTTCGTTACGACGTATGTGGCGGAGTCCAAAGAACTGGCGACTGTCGCCTTAGATCGTACGACCGGGAAGATTCGCTGGAAAAAAATTGTACCCACGCAGACTCTGGAAGCTTTTCATGACGTCGGAAGTCCGGCCTCAGCAACACCAGCTTGCAATGGGACGCAGGTATTTTCGTTCTTCGGAAGCTATGGATTGCTCTGCTACGATGTCAACGGACAGCTGCTGTGGGAAAGGCCGATGGGGCCGTTTCAGGACGAATTCGGTGCGTCCAGTTCCCCGGTGCTGGTTGGCAACAAAGTAATTTTGAATGAAGACCATGATCGCGACAGTTTTCTGATGGCTTTGGATCAACAGACAGGAGAAGTCGTCTGGAAAACCGCTCGTGAAGAGGCGACTCGGAGCTATGCCACTCCGGTAGTGTTCGAAAATCACGGACGCACGGAAATTCTGGTGGCAGGGTCACGACAATTAGCCGCCTATGATCCGCACGATGGGAAAAAGCTCTGGTGGTTCGATGGCCTGTCGCGCATCGTTGACAGCACGCCGATGGTTGTGGACGGCGACATCTATTTTGCCACATGGACGCCGGGTGGCGATTCGGACGACCGCATCCGCATGGAGCCTTTTCCCATGGCGTTGACGAGTTTTGACAAGAACAACGACGGCGAAATTGGAAAGGACGAGCTTCCTCCAGGCAATCCAATTCTTGAACGATTCTTCCGCATTGATCTCAGCCAGAATCAGGGACTGGATCAACGGGAATGGGAAAAGCACGCCCTTGTGTTTGAGCGTGCGCAGAACATCGCCGCTGCGATTCGACCTGGGAGTCACGGTCCGCTGCCTGCAGAAAACGTCAAATGGAATTACCGCCGCAGTCTTCCGACGGTTCCCAGTTCCGTGGTCTATGACGGCGTGCTGTACATGATCAAAGACGGCGGCATTATTACGAGCCTTGATGCATCTAGCGGCGAGGCATTGAAACAGGCGCGCGCAATCGGTGGAGGCAGTTATTATGCATCCATCGTGGCTGGTGACGGAAAAATTTACCTGATCAACGATGGCGGCGTGGTCAGTATTTTGAAAGCCGGACGAGACTGGAGCATCCTTGGCAGCTACGATTTCAAAGAACGCATCCTTGCCACACCCGTCATCGCAGACGGGATGATGTTGATTCGCACGGATAATGCGTTGTATGCGTTTCGGACGAGATGAACTAGGTGAACCGGTTGCATCCCATCCCTCTTCAATCATCGGTATCCATCAGGAGCTCCGGATCTAATCCTTGATCTGTAGCATGACAAAATAAAGCCGCATAAGTCACGCTAAATATGTCGCGGAATTGTGGAGACGCAACGGGTGCCCGTGCGACCTCGCAAAGGATCTTCTCGACGAAACGCGGCAGCAACATGGCTGAATTCACCGCTGCGGATCGACGGCTAGGACAGCCCACGAGATGGGGCCAGATTCAATGGTGCTGATGCGTGACAGTTCACCGATGCCAGTGATTCGGTAGCCCGTCACTCGACCGCTGGCTTCGCCCGCCGCGTAAAGATGGCGACCGTCGCGGGTGATTGTGAAGGAGCGGGGATTGGCTTCTGTGGGAGTCACAGAGATCAGCGTCAATTGGCCAGATGTCGGGTCGATGGCGAAGCCCGCGATGCTGTCGTGCCCGCGATTGGCGACGTACAAAAATTTGCCGTCGGCAGTCATGAGACAATCTGACGTTGAATTTTGATTGGCGTCGAATTCTTCCGGCAGCGACGACACCGATTGCTGCAGAGTCAAGTGCTTCGTGATTTTGTCGTGTGTGTACATCGATGCTCCATCCTCAACGCTGCTGCCCGCTTCATTGCTGCAGTACACCCAGCGATCTGAAGGGTGCAGGACAATGTGTCGAGGCTGCTGGCCAAGTCTTGCTGCAACGAACGGTGGATCGAGCGGCGTTAAATGACCGGACTGAGCGTCAAATCGAAACTGATCAATGCGATTCGCACCTGTATGTGACACATAGACCGCCTGATTCGCCAAGTCGATGGCGACTCCATGCGCTTTGTCAGCGGTTGCCACGGACTGGACGGGCACATCCGACAATCGTCCGTCACGTGCAACGCTGTGAACCGTGACTTTGTCACTCTCGTAGTAGGCCGTCAGCAGGAAATTCCCCCGGCGGTCAATCACCAGAAAAGCTGGATCGTCACCCGCATTGACAACGTTGATCAGGCTCAACTGTCCATTCGAGGGCTCGATGCGAAACGCCGCAAGCTGCCCGGAACTCCTCAGTGAAACCCATAAAATTCGCCCGTCACTCGACGAGGCCATAAACGCAGGCTCGGCTGGACAGGCCGTCACATGGCGACGCTCAAGTTCACCAGAATCCATGTTTCTGTGAAACGTCACGATCTGCCGCTGCTGCAGCAGACTCACGAACACAAACGATTCCCCCCAAGCCGTCAGCCCACTCGCAAAAAAGAGCGCCAAAGCAGCACTCAGAATAGAGATCGCTCTCACTAAAAGGTTCCTAGCAGTCGGAGTGAAAATGGAGTGTGCTCAGAAAATTGGCAATGACTCCACTGTTCCCGAAATTCAGTGTGTGCGTAAAATTCAGCATCGGCTAGCGGTGCTTGCCTCCGCTAACTCCGGTCACCCAATCCCGAAGAAAGGAGTGGCTTTAGGGCTCTCGTGAACAGTCCGATTCCAGTGTTCTATAAATGATTCACCATGTTCATCTTGAAGACTCTGACGCTGGTTGTTGACCGCTTGCAGGATTTCTGGCCACCAGACAGTATTCAGATACTCAGTTCGCCGCGACTGTTCTTCAATTGAAATGCCAGTTTGATGTGGATCCATTTCGGGGTGTTCGAATTCCATCTCCTGCCAGTGATCATTATGGACGGGCACATTTCCATTCCTGTCATGAGGGAACAGATCACCAAGTTGGCCGAATAAAGACTTGTGGATCATGATCAAATCTCCTGTGTCGTCTAAAGCATCAGTACGTTCTGCGGCAGTGTATCAGCGATTTCAGCAACGCTCAAACCACCATTAGCGCACTCCGCAAGGGCACACAGAGCACAGCATGCACAATTTCTGAAGACAGTGCTGGATTGAGGGAGCCGGTCTGAATGCAGTGCGCACCACGTAAATCCATTGGTGGGCATAGGTCTTGTGTTTGCTCGTGATGGCCTCAGAGAGCGATAGCGGGGACTGGAAGATCGGTCGGTGACTCACCAGGGACAACCCCTTCATCCAGCGTTACCACGTAAATAACCATGGAGATTAGCATGAGAATCACGGCTCCGATGAACCGCCAATCCTGATGGAGTTTTTGCTTGGGAAGTCCCTTGGTGTGGTGGTGGCTCATGAGTGGATCACTTAGCGGAATTGTTTACGACGGTAATGATGCAAAAGTCTTTGGACATCCCCAGCAAGCCAATCCTGCTATTTATCAACGAGCTTCAAGCCGGCGGGGTGCAACGCGTATGTTTCACAAGGGTATGACTTCAGGAACAGAAACCATCCGTTTAAGATCGAGTACCGTGCAATCCCCTTGCTTTGGACACCAGACCGCCTCCCGGACTCGACCCCGATTGTAACGGGCGACATTTTTCCAAACCGATGCCGCGATTCGAATTCTTCAATTTTCAAAACCCCACCAGTCTCCACTTAGATCTGCACAAGCAAAACACGAGGCCGGGATCAGGCTGAGGATACCAATTCATTTTATTCGAACTGTACTTATGCTTGGCTGAGCCATTCCTTAGCTGCCTCGAATTCCGTAGCGTCAAAATACTGAATCTTAGCCATGGTGAATGGTTTGCACACCAACGCCATCCACTTCTCCCAAGTCTTTTCACCAACCAACGCAATGCGTTTGATCTTCTTGCAATGCGTTATGGAGAACATGGTGTCGTCCCAAAGGGCCTTCACATCCCAGCCATGAAAGTCGTGAAACTGAGCAAGGAGATTGACCTTGCCTTCCTTCGCAATTTCCGCATCTATGAGTGGGACAAACTTTTTGTAATCTTCGTCATGGAGTTTGCCGGTCATGATGAAACCGACAGTATGTGCCGGAAGACCTGTGAGTTGTTCAATCATGTTCTTCATCCCTCAAACAAGGAAACGACGCCAATCCACGATTCTAATGAATCTCGAATCTCTATTCTTGCGAACACTGTCGTTTTTCGCGTTTTTGTTCGCATTTTTTCGGCGGCAAACGTGGGAAACATTGGAATCCGCAATCATGCTGCATCCAAGGCTAAAGCGGGAGACTGTCTGAAAATGTCTGCAATGCTGAGGTGCGTTTTGGAGTCTAGGGGCAAATATTTGGGGGGATGAACCTCGGCTCCATTTTCGCAGAGGGACGAGATAGCGACCGTTGAAGAACTCTGATCGGCGTGCGTCAATTGACTCCCCACTGAGTTGCAATCCGTCTCTCAAATTGTAATTCTTGTGATTCTGTTCCAATCCGATTCGCCGCAATGATTCGGTACTTGGGGCGGATTGATGACGAGCTTCCGTTGCTGAGTATTTGGGTTTCCCGTGATTATTTCCTAAGGTTGCCTTTTATGAAGTTAGCTCGCGCTTCCCGCGGTATTTTGGCTGTGTGCATGGTAATCGTCGGGCGTAATTGTTTCGCGGACGACGATGACGTTCGGACGATTCATGCGCAGCCGAGCTTTGTGGTCTCAACGAAACAAGTTGAGCTGGCTGTCACTGAATTGGGCGGGCACATGGCGCCTGTGACGTTCTTCCGGGACTCCGACAAGCCCGTTCGGCCGTACTACATCAGTCCGTGGCAGGATGAAGCAGCGTCAGTGATGCCAGCCCCCGTCTTGGTTCCGTTGCGTGGCGATTTCTTTTGCATGCCATTCGGTTCAAACGCCGACCCCGTGGCGGGCGAAAAACATCCTCCACACGGTGAAATCGTCGGGACAAAATGGACACACCTCGGCACCAAGAAGTCGGGTGACGTAACCACTTTGACGATGTCAATCGACACGCTCGTGCGGCGGGGCCGAGTCACCAAAGAGCTCTCCCTAATCGATAGTCAAAACGTGATTTACTTACGACACACGATTGACGGCTTTGCCGGCCACGTGCCACTCGGTCATCACGCCACGCTGGCAATGCCCGACAAAGAGGGAACCGTGCGACTCGCGGCCAGTCCATTTCGCTTCGGCATGACTTATCCTGGACAGTTCAGCGATCCAAAGCAGGGGGAGTATCAGTCGCTGCAACCGGGTGTGAAGTGGACAACATTGACCAAAGTTCCGGTCATCTGGAAAGGAGAGCCCGATGCGGATCTCACGAAGTTGCCGGCGCGGCAAGGTTATGCCGATCTCATCCAGTTGGTGAACGAACCTTGGGAAAAAACCCATGGCCCGGCATGGATGACGGCTACGTTTGTCGATGCTGGCTACCTGTGGTTTTCCCTAAAAGATCCCGCTATTTTAAGTAGCACGGTGTTCTGGATCGAAAACCATGGCCGCCATGGCCATCCTTGGAGTGGCCGGAATAATTGCCTTGGACTTGAAGATGTCACTTCTTATTTTGCTGATGGTCTTCAGGCTTCAACTCACGAAAACATCTTGAGCAAAGACGGTGTACTCACCGCGCTCGAACTCAAGGCATCCGAACCTACGGCCGTGAATTATATTCAAGGTGCCGTAAAGATTCCCGCAGGTTTTGAAATGGTGAAAACGCTTGAATTTGCTCCGGGGCAAGTCACCTTCATCTCAACCACAGGGAACCGGGTCATTACTCCTGTAAAACACGAGTTTTTAAAAACTGGAAAGTTGCAGTGAAACCTTCAGCAGCATCCAGCCACGATGATACATTTACGAAGTTCGGAGTCGTCATGAAGCATCCACTTTTGTTTCTGCTCGCGGGCACCATGCTGTGCGTCTTGGGGTGCGGGAAATCGCAGACGTCGTCAAGCGCGTCGTCGTCGAGTTCAACGTCTGCAGCATCGAAGGGCACGATCGGTGTTTCGTTGTTAACGCTGGACAACCCGTTTTTTAAGGTTATCGGCGACACAATCGCAGCCGAAGGAATTAAAAATAACTATCAGACGATAGTAGTCAGCGCCGACAAGGACGTCGCAAAACAGAGCAATCAGATCAAAGATTTCATTGTCAAGAAGGTGAGCGCAATCGTGCTCAGCCCGTGCGATTCGAAGGCGATTGTGCCGGTCATTCAAGAGGCAAACAAAGCGGGAATTCCCGTGTTCACAGTCGATATCCCGTGCAGCGAACCCGGCGTTAAGATTGTCACGCAAGTCGCTACCGACAACTACGGCGGGGGAAAAGAAGCTGGGCGTGCGATGATCGAAGCGCTGGGTGAGGCTGGAGGCAAGGTGGCTGTCCTCCATTTTAAGCAAGCTGAAACTTGTTTGCTTCGCGTCAAAGGTTTTCATGAAGTCATCGACGAATACAACAAGACCGCTGCGGCCAAGATTAACGTAGTCACTGAACTCGAAAGCGGTGGAGCCAAAGATATGGGCTATAAGGCCGCCGAAGATTCGCTCCAAGCACATGCTGACTTGCGGGGAATCTTTGCGATCAATGATCCTGCAGCGTTGGGCGCGCGAGCCGCATTGGAGAAAGCTGGAAAAGCCGATCAGGTTGTGATCGTTGGCTTTGATGGTCAGCCTGAAGGGAAGCAAGCCATCAAGGATGGGAAGATTTACGCGGACCCGATTCAGTTTCCCGACGAAATGGGGATTAAAATCGTGATGGCCATCGAACAGCACTCGAAAGGTGAAACTCTCCCTTTAGAGATGCTCATCCCCACACGGCTGTATCGAAAAGCTGACGCTCAGGCAGATCCTGAACTCAAGTAATCACTGGGCATAAATTGCCTTGAATTCAACAACGCCGGCGAGACTCTTCCCCCGTGCGGGGCAAGGTGGGCACAGCCGGATTCGCAAGAATTCGGAGGTATGGCATGAAAATTTGGATCGGCATTGTGTTGGCTGGGGCGGAGCAATCATGCAACGGACGATAAGAAGATGACAGATTCTGTCGCTGATTCCCCTCCGCCGCTCGCGCCTTTGTTGGAAATGCGGGGTGTCGTAAAGTCATTTCCGGGTGTAAAAGCGCTGCGTGGAGTGAACTTTTCGTTGAAGGCTGGCGAAGTATTAGCGTTGCTTGGCGAGAACGGAGCTGGAAAAAGCACGCTGATGAAAGTGCTGGGAGGTGCGTATCGTGCCGACGCCGGGGCGATTGAGATCGATGGCGTGGCCCAGAATTTTGTGTCGCCCCAAGACTCGCGCCGGGCGGGAGTCGCGGTTATTTACCAAGAGTTTAACCTAGTTCCAGGGCTGACCGCTTCCGAAAATATCTTTTTGGGGCACGAGACGACATATGCCGGTTTTGTGGCACGAGGTCAGGAACGTCGACTCGCGTCGCAGCTCTTCCAGCGACTAGGTGTCAAGATCGATCTAGACGCGACTTGTCAGCAGCTAACAACAGCCCAGCAACAACTTGTCGAGATTGCGAAGGCGTTAGCGTTTGACGCACGCATTATCGTCATGGATGAACCAAGCGCCGCGTTGACGTCGCACGAAGTCAGCCGGTTATTTGCAATCATTGAAGAGTTGAAGCGGCAAGGGATTGGGGTCGTTTATATTAGTCATCGGCTCGATGAAATCTTTACGGTGGCTGACCGAATCACGGTATTGCGTGATGGACTGAACGTGGGTGAGTGGCCGATTTTAGAGGTCAGTCGACAAGAACTGATCCACCGGATGGTTGGCCGCGAATTGAACAACGAATTTCCGCAACGCGAAAAGTTAATCGGCCCACCACGGCTGGAAGTGACGGGGCTACGTTCTGGACGTAGGGTTCGAGGCGTGTCACTCTCAGTGGGGCGTGGTGAGATCCTCGCGTTAACTGGCTTAGTCGGTGCAGGTCGAACGGAAACGGTGCGGTTGATCTTTGGAGCCGACAAACGTGAAGCCGGAGAAATTCGGCTAGATGGTCGCATCTTGACCATTCACTCACCGAGCGATGCGATTGCCGCCGGAATTGGCCTGCTGACGGAGGACCGTAAACTTCAAGGATTAGTGCTTGGTCATACCATGCGTGAGAATTTCGCACTCCCCAATTTGAATTGGCTCTCACATCGCGGCTTTGTGCAGTCTCGGCTTGAGAGCGAGGAATGCGCGAAGTATATCGCTAAACTTAGAATCAAAGTCACCAGTAGCGAACAGGTTGCAGGGACATTATCCGGAGGAAATCAGCAAAAAGTAGTCCTCGCCAAATGGCTGGCTCGCAATTGCGACGTGCTGATTTTTGATGAGCCGACGCGGGGCATTGACGTAGGTGCGAAATACGAGATTTATCTCCTGATGAACGAACTTGTAGCCCAAGGAAAAGCAATCCTGATGATCAGCTCTGAATTGCCGGAGGTATTGGGGATGGCAGACCGCATTCTGGTGCTACACGAAGGTCGCGTGACCGGAGAGATTACCGACGTGCGGAGTGCGACACAGGAGCAGATTATGAAACTCGCCATCGCTTGAACACAGGATTCCCATGACTCGACCACCGTCTCGATTCCTAACCGACTACGGCATGATTTTTGGACTGGCATTGCTGTGTGTGTTCTTCAGCATTCGCACATACAGCGAGCAGTCTTCGACAGGCGAAGCGGCCGCTCGTCAAATCGCAAAAACCCTCAACTCACAGTTCGGGCAGACACCACGGGTCTTGATCGTTGCTCGCGATCAAGCCTCGGAAGCGCTGTTTGCAGCGAAGCTTGAAGTCGCCCTCAAAACGAGTGGCATAACCGTATTGGCGGTCGTCAAAGGAGAACCAACAGACGCTCGCACAGCTCTCCAGCAAATTGTTGCATCGGGAGGCACTTTGGATGCCATCGCCTGCACGCAAGCCACCGCGGCATGGCTGGTCTTCGCCGATTTGAAGTCCGACTTTCCGACTCTGGGTGATCCCAAGTTAGTGCAGCCAAATACCGAAAAATGGCCTGATTTTTTAAAATCAGAGAACCTTGTCAACATTGCCAACCAAATTGCGGTGATCGCGATCATTGCGATTGGAATGACAATGGTGATCATCACCGGTGGGATTGACCTCTCGGTCGGTAGCTTGATTGCGTTATCGGCGGTCTTGGTTGCGAGGTTCATTCGCGATTATGCGGGAGCCGAACAAGCATCTCCGTTCGGGATGCTGCTCGCGTCGTTTGGTGCAGTCATGATCTGCGGCCTGCTGGGAGCTTTCTCAGGCGGCATGATCACCGTCTTTGGGATCCCACCGTTCATCGTCACGCTGGCCATGATGCTGGTCGGAAGCGGACTGGCTTATATCCTCGCGGCCGGTCAGTCGATTTATCAACTTCCAAATTCATTCGTGTGGATCGGTCGAGGTGAAGACTTGTGGAAGATCCCAAACGCGGTCTTGCTTATGCTGATTTTGTATGGCGCCGCGCATGTCCTGATGTCGCGGATGAAACTGGGACGGCAACTTTATGCCGTCGGCGGGAATCGCGAGGCGGCACGGCTATCCGGCGTTCCGGTCTGGCGCGTCTTAATATTCGCGTACATCGCGAGTGCGGGATTGGCTGGATTAGGTGGCGTCGTTATGGCGTCGCAACTTAAGAGCGGCTCAGCGACCTATGGTAACATGTACGAGTTGTATGTCATCGCGGCGGTTGTCGTGGGCGGAACCAGTCTGAGTGGTGGCGCAGGTAAAATGCTCGGAACGCTGATTGGAGCTTTTACGATCGCTGTCATCCAAAACGGGATGAATCTGACAAACGTCGAAAGCTACACGCAGAAAGTTGTTTTGGGGGGGGTTATTCTGGGGGCAGTTCTCTTGGACAAGTTGCGGCATGGTCGTTGAACTAAAAGTCGACTACCGAGAACACGGAGCGGCAAAAACGGAACATCCAGGAGATGATGTCCGATGCTAAGGCGTCAGGCTGAGAGGCAAACTTCCGAGGGAAGACGCCTTCTTTTCAGAGATCCCAATTATTTTTCAACTCACTGCGCATTACGCAGATTGCACCCGAGCGCCGAGTGCGCGAAAGCTCAACGATGAATACTTTAACCCGAAATTTGCTGCACGGTGTGCTTCCTGTGCTTCAGACACCGTTCACCGATCAAGGTGAGATCGATCGGACGGTGCTGGTGCGGGAGATTGATTGGGCATTTGAGACTGGTGCGGATGGCGTTGTTGTGGCGATGGTGAGTGAGATTCTGCGGCTGGGTTACCGCCGTCGCAGGGAACTTGTAGAACTCGTTTGTCAGGCTGCGCAGGGACGAGGTTTCTGCGTGGTGAGCGTGGGGGCCGAAAGTATCGCTGAAGCGGTGGAATTCGCAAGGCACGCCGAAGAGCATCGGGCCAGTGCCGTCATGGCGATCCCGCCGGTGGCGACCGGCCTGGGAGACGCGGCAACGCGGGAGTATTTTGCCGCGATCGCCGGCAGTATTTCGCTTCCGCTTGTGGTCCAAGACGCTTCCAGTTACGTCGGCGCTGCGATTGACTTGAGTGTGTACCTGAATCTGCTTGATGAATTCGGCGCGGACCGCATCTACTTCAAACCGGAAGCTAGTCCCCTTGGCCCAAACCTCAGTAGACTGCGCGATGCGTCTCAGGGCAAGGCACGCATCTTTGAAGGTTCGGGAGGAATCAATCTCGTCGATTGCTACCGCCGCGGGATCGTAGGCACCATGCCGGGAACGGATTTGCTCGATGGCATCTTGGCACTCTGGAAAGCGCTGCAAGCAGGTGACGACGAACGGACTTACCAGTTGTCGCTTCCAATCTGTGCCTTAGTGGCGTTGCAGCTCCAAGGCGGACTTGATGGATTCCTGGCGATCGAAAAATACCTGCTGCAGAAACGCGGACTTTTTATTAACACGAACCAGGTTCAGCCTGTTGCGTGGAAACTCGACGGCGAAACTCAGGCGGAAGTCGATCGACTGTTTGCCAGACTCCAGGCGGTTACCTGATGGCAGATCGTCCAACAACAGTGCGTTACCAAGTCCTTACGTGGCTCACATTGGCTGCTGCGGTGTCTTACCTTTGCCGAAATGCAGTCAGCGTGGCAGAAAGCACGGTTCGCAGTGAACTGGGTCTGACACTCGCACAGTCTGGCTGGTTCATGGGCGCATTTTTCTGGACCTACGCCGTCTTTCAGGTTCCGTGCGGATGGTTTGCCGAACGTGTCGGGACGCGAATCGCACTGAGTATCTTTGCTGTCGGTTGGTCCGTGGCCACGTTTGGCATCGGAGTCGCGCCGATGTTCTGGCTGCTGATCGTCGCTCAGTTGATCATGGGCGTTGCGCAGGCCGGAGTATTCCCGGCGGCGTGCAATTCCATCGGCCAGTGGATGCCGCTGGCGCAGCGAACTTTGGGTTGCGGCGTATTCACCGCAGGCATGCAGATTGGTGCGATCATCGCCAGTTGGAGTGTCGGAGTATTGATACTTGAGTTCGACTGGCGTTGGATCTTTGTGGCCTTTTCCATGCCCGGAATTTTGTGGGCGTTAGGTTTCGTCTCTTGGTTTCGCGAGCGGCCAGAGCTGACTCCCGCCGTTAATTTACAGGAACTCGAACTGATCCGTGCGGGGCGCGACACGCGCGATGTGAATGCGAATGATGTAAATCCGCCAGTCGCAGACGACGATTGGGCTGGGCTGCTGAAGATTGCGCGGCGTCCATCGATGTTATGGTTGTGCGGTCAGCAAATTTGCCGAGCCAGCGGATATATGTTTTTTGCCAGTTGGTTTCCGACGTTTCTGCAGAAGACGCGTGATGTTTCTGTCGCAGAGTCTGGTTATCTGCAAGGGCTTGTGTTTGCCGGCACTCTAACCGGCTGCATCTTTGGCGGGATCCTGACGGATTGGATCTGGCGACGAACGGGTGGTTTGCGTCTCAGCCGCAGCGGCGTCGGAGCGGCCGCGTTAGGAGCCTGCTCAATTCTCATCCTCGCGGCTTGGTTCGTGCAGAATGCCGAGTTGGCAGTAGCATTGCTGACACTGGGCTCGTTCTTCGCTGCGTTGGCGGGACCGGCTGCGTTTGCGGCTACGATTGATATCGGAGGCTCGCGGGTTCCCCAAGTCTTTGGATTGATGAACATGGTCGGCAATTTCGCTGCCGCAGCTTGTCCAGTCGTTGTTGGCAAGTTGTTTGAGGTTACGGCCGACTGGGACTTGGTTCTACTGCTGTTCGCCGGTGTCTATTTCACGGGCGCGATCTGCTGGATATTTGTGAATCCACAACCTCACGTTTCCAGCAACTGATGGTTCCTGCTGCATGGTGATCGACATCACAACAAACGCGAAGAGCGCACAGCACGCCAGTTCAGTAGTTTTCGCCAACCACTTGGGATTTAATATTACGCTAGCAGGTCATTGCTATTTTAGTTCTGTTCTGGCAAGGGGATCTCAAACAGTGGTGGCGCCTCATCTGCGGAAATCCGCGAGGGGATGCTGAGCGGGGATGTGGCCGATACCTTCGTGCGAACTGCGACATCCCCGCCCCGCAGGAAGATGCCGCCCGATTTTTCAACGGCCTTTTTTCTTGCCGGATCATCCTGCTTGGCGTCTGCAGATGCTTGTTGCGTTGATGCCTGTTGCACCAGTTGCTCCAGATCATCCGAGATGGCTCGTGGACCGATGTCGTTTGCCGCCAGTTGCATTACATCAGAAACCAGAGCCGCTTCCGGACCTGCATGGCTTGCCATGGCCAGCATCTGATCCGCAGTTTTGTTGTAGCCTCGTAGTTTTTGAAAAGTGCCAGCCAACAAAAGTCGATCTGACGATACCGGACGTTCGGCCAGCCAGTTCCAGAGTGGCCCGCCGTGCGAACGAGCGCGTTCGGGTGCTTTTTGCCCATACAGTTCTTCCGCAGTACACCATGGGCGCGAGGCATCGCTCTCCATCGTGAGTCCTGCTTTCAAGTACTTCGTGGCGTTTGGAAAATCCATCAGGGCGATTCGAACCATCGCCATCCGCAGATAAGGAGCCCGGCGGTCCGGAGCAGTCTTTATCGCGGTGGCATAAAATACGTCCGCTGTCGTGTAGTCCGATTTGTGAAACGCATCATCGCCACTTGCCTGATATCGCAAACTGTGAATCTTTTCCGCCAGTGAGGAGATTTTCTGTTCACGTGACACCGCATTGAACTCATTTAGCACCGGGACACCATCCTCCGGAATTGGCACTTGTTGTGCCTCCGGAAGTAGAGCTGGGTTACCAATTTCCGGAGGGTGTGGGATTGGAGGCACCTCGACACCGTTGGGGTTCAAGACATGTGGATCGACAGCCGGTGTCAGGATGTCAATCAGGCGAGGATCAATTTGCATATATCCCGCAGCGGATTGCATGACGGGCTGCTGCATGTTCAGATTCACGTTCAACATGAGCACGGTCGGAGCAATTCCAGCGGCGCCGAAGTATGGATTGAAACAGGACGCATACGAGCAATACGGCCAGCCCGAATAGCCTCCATCGTTATTAGCCCCGAACGGCAGGAAGCCAAGATAGCCGTTGGCGATCGCGTTGCCGCCAAAGAAATTTGGACTGCAGACGCCAGTGCTGTTCCCAAACACAAACGGCGAATAGTTATTGAGCGGCGTGGGCCAGCTGCCAGGACAACCGTACCCACCTCCATAATTGAATCCACCGCCAGACACGCCATACGTCGTCACGCCTAGGTTGCGTGACGAGTAAGATGCGGTGCCGAAACCATTTCCGAAGGATACTCCACCTAGGGGAGCGTTTGCGTTGAAGCCACCGTAGTTGTATTGATACGCACCATTGTACGGTCCAGAGCCATTGTACATGCCATTATTGTTGTATGCTCCACCGCCGCCAAACTGGTTGATCATTCCAGATGCACCGTAAATCACGGGGCTATTTCCCTGAAATCCCCCGACTGCATTTCCATAAGACATGCCCCCCCCGTGGTCCACGCCGCCAAATCCTGAACCGTGTGTATGTCTGGAATGGTGCTGCGCCAGGCAGTTTGTCCCGAAACTCAGCAAACATGCGATCGAAGCAAGAGACAACGACCGCCGAAGCTGTAAAGCTTGGAAAACACGAGCAAAACAATCGGTCATGGGAAAGCCTCAAATCCTACATGAGCACTCTTCAAGCAGTCAAAAACAGAAGCAGTCACTCTCGAGAACACCCGCCTGCGCAATTGTCCGCTTGTTTGCCGGAGTTCGCAAGTGGCAAAAACACACTCTGCACGTGTTTTTGGCTAGCCGGCATTTTGAAACCTAGATAGCAGCTAGGATTGACACTCTGGTGCAAATAGTCCACAGTCTCAGGCAGGTAAACCAAAATGCGGAGAGTCGTTCGCGAACTCGATTCATTTAAGGCTAGATTATGTTCACCACATTTTTTAGGAGATGCTGTCAGATGATTCGATGGACAATGTTATTGATGTTAGGAATGGCGTCTGTCTGCTGCTTAGCGGCGACGATCGCCGACGACAAAGACAAAGACAGCACTGACGAAAAGTCAGAAAAAGCCGACGATACAGATGCCAAGCCGGAAAAAGACGGCAAGAAGCCGACCGAAGACAAGTTCACTGCGAAGTGTCCTGTCTCCGGGGAAGCAGCAGTCAAAGAACAATTGACGGCGTATAAAGAGAAAGAAGTCTACTTCTGTTGTGACAAATGCAAAGCCGCTTTTGAAGCCGAACCTACAAAATTCGAAGTCAAAGCTAATCACCAGCTGGTGCAGACCAAACAGTTCAAACAGACGAAGTGCCCAATCTCTGGCGCAGATTTTGTGAAAGACCAGTCCACCAAAGTGGCTAATGTGAACGTTCGCTTCTGCTGTGAAAAATGCAAAGGTGCAGTTGATGCCGCTGAAGCTGATGCAAAACTCGAAATGATCTTTGCAGAAAAGGCATTCAAGACCGCCTTTGTTGCAGCCAAAGTGAAGTCGGCAGACGGTGACGCGAAAGGCAAGCCAAAAGCCGACAAGGCTGAAAAGAAAGCCGACAAGGTAAAGGCTGAGTAGCAGCTCGCAACTGCAGTGAGATTTGCAGTACACCTCGACACTCAAAGACAGCAGCCTGTTCCTCAGGCTGCTGTTTTCAATTACAGCGACAAGTTGGCAAGTTCCCGGCATCTAGCTTGCAGCGCCCGCTGCCGTTAAGATCAAGGCTTCTACGGGATTCGCTGAGCAGCAAATTTGACTGGATATCAAGTCGGGAATGAACCATGATTTTTGAGTGCCATAATTCATTTTTCTTCAGCGTGGTGGCGGTGTTCGGGGTGCTAGTCGCCGTTGTTGCATCATCGTCTGCGTTTGCTCAGTCGCCCGACGGTGACGCGTCGTACGTGCTCGGGCCAGATTCAGAACGTCAGGCCGATGTGCCTCAGGGCGTCGTAACGAAACATGCATGGGTGAGCTCCATTTTTGCTGGCACCAAGCGTGAATACTTCGTCTACATTCCCGCGCAATACGACGGGATTCAACCTGCCTGCCTGATGGTGTTTCAGGATGGACACGCATACGTCGATGACACCGGGCAGTTTCGCGTCCCGATCGTGTTTGACAATTTAATTCATCGCGGCGAAATGCCCGTGACGATCGGATTGTTCATCAATCCTGGACACAATGGTGAAGTCCTTCCTGAAAATCCTTGGCGACCAGATAATCGCAGTTTCGAATACGACACGCTCAGCGATCAGTATGCACGCTTCGTGGCAGATGAACTATTGCCCCATGTTGTCGCCACACAGCAACTCAAGATCTCAGCCGACCCAGATGATCGCGCGATAGCCGGAATTTCCAGCGGCGGAATCTGTGCCTTCACCGCTGCATGGGAGCATCCTGAATGGTTCAGTAAAGTTTTGAGTCATGTCGGCAGTTTTACGAACATTCGTAGCGGTCATAATTACGAAGCCCTCATTCGGAAAACTGAACGCAAACCGATTCGCGTCTTTCTGCAGGACGGTGAGAATGATCTGGATAACGAACATGGGAACTGGTGGCTGGCCAATCTGCAGATGGCAAAGGCCCTCAAATTCAAAGCCTATGACTCCAAGTTTGTCGGTGGTACCGGTGGACACAACGGAAAGCACGGTGGAGTCATTCTTCCGGAATCACTGATTTGGCTGTGGCGCGATCATGTGGTTGGCAACGCTGTGACAGCGGCATCAGGAGATGTCGATCCCACCCATGTTTACGTAGACAAATCCATTCAATTTACCGGCGGCGAATACACGGACGAAGAGTTTCACTACCGGCTGATGAAGCCTGTCACCGTCGATCCTGAGATGACATATCCGTTGGTCGTGTTTTTGCACGGCGCCGGAGAGCGTGGCAACGACAATCAGAAGCAGTTGGCCTATTTCCCGACACAAATGGCCCAGCCGCGTTACCGCGAACGCTTCCCCTGTTTTGTCCTTGCTCCCCAGTGTCGCGACGATCATAAGTGGATGAATTCTGACTGGGCAGTGCCAAGCGATCCGATAATGCAGGAAACTCCTAGCGAACAAATGCAGACGGTGATGCAGATGATTCAAGTGACGCTGAAAGACGAAGCGATTGATCCCAATCGGGTGTATCTGACAGGTCTTTCCATGGGCGGATTTGGATCGTTCGATCTCGGGATTCGCCATCCGGACTGGTTTGCCGCAATCGCTCCGATTTGCGGTGCTGCCGATCCGACAAAATTGAGCGTGCTCAAAGAACAGCCGTTGTGGATTGTGCATGGCGGCAGTGACAGTGTCGTGTTACCCGATCGCAGCCGCAGCGCGGTAAAAGCCTTGTCAGACGCGGGCGGGTCTCCGCGCTACATGGAACTCCCAGGTGTCGGCCACAATTCTTGGGCCCCTGCCTATACCGACAACGATGGACTTGTCCCGTGGCTCTTTCGCCAACGCCGCACGGCAAAGTAATTTAACTCTCTAAGCTTAGACAGCGTTGTCGTTATCTTATGCCGACTTGCTCCACTCCAAGGCTTATCCGGACGACGGCAACAGTTGTTCAATTCTTCTGATTGCGTCGCGTACATCGTCGTTCCGCTGATCCCCGCCCGTGCGTTCGACACAGACCCACGTCTGCAGGTTTGCTTCGACAAGCGTCGGCAGGAGCTCAGTCCAGTCCACAGTACCGTCGCCAAACGGGACTTCAATGCCGCCTCCATCGACGTCTTTTTGAGCATCGCGAAGCCGTACATAGCCTACGTTTTGATAGAGGTCGCGGAAGACACGAACTGGAGAGCTGCCGGTCATCGCACAGGAGGCCGAGTCGAACACAATTCCAACCGATCCGGCGGTAATCCGACTTAACAACTGCTGGATTCGCGGCAGTTCAAAACTGGAAAACTGCAGTTGCAGCAAGGCCCCGTAGCGGCCGCCAAAACTGGAGAGGTCATTCAGAATATCGCAGAGCAGTTGAAACTTTTGAGCGTCAGTCGTGGCCGCAGACTGCAATGTCGACACTGCCGGTGCAAACGAGAATGGGTTTCGCAATGAATCGACGTTGGTATCTGTGGGCGCACCAAGCTTTGTGACAGGAGTTGCAGAACCCGGATCCGGAATCCGACCGATACGAACCAGCAGTTCCGATGTGCCTAGTTTTCGCACAAGGGTCAGCGCTGCACGTATGCCATCCAGCCGCTGTTCCAAATGTTGCTCGTCGTAGATCGCATGCCGTGAAGAATACATGAGCCCGGCGACGCTGAGTTGATGCTCTGCGACGTAATGTTTTAACTGCCGCAAAGCCGTGTCTGAAAAATCTTCCGCTCTAACTTCAGTCCGCGCGTTGAGTCTCAGTCCCTGAATCTTGTTCTTGGCCGCCTGCTCGATGGCCTGCCGTAGGGGATTTCCAAAATCTTCTGTGGCTACTGCCAATCGAAGCGTCATTCGAAATTTGTCTCCCAACCAAGCGCTTAATACTGTGGATTCAATTGAAGCGGCCGCTCAGAGTTGCGTAGTCACTTCCGGTGGTCACCCCGAAAATACAGGCACGCAGCGCTCACGCTGCATGTGTTCAAATTTGAGTCTCGACGAATCCGGGCACGACTCAATCGTTATTTCGTGGAGTATAAAAACACTCGTCATCACTTTGCCAGATTGACCCGCACCAGTTCCTTATCGTTCCTGGCAAACACACTCTTCATCGCAAATGCAGGATGTGACCAGATCGTCATGCGGCGTTGTACGGGGCGAGTCGGCTCAATCAGCTTGGCCCGACTGATTTCTTGGTAGCCCGACTCTGACAGATTCGCAATAATCAAATCCCCCTGTTCGTTGTGCAGGAAATAGCGGTCACCCTGCGGCACGATAAACGCATTCCACCAACGTCCGTCCCCAGTCGCCTCCCGCGTTTCCCAAACACGTTCTCCAGTTTCTGTCTTCAAGCATCGCAATTGGCCGTAACTACAGATCCCAAAGATATTGTCTTGTGTCACAACCGGCGTGGGCATGATGGAATGCAATTTGTCAGTTTGCTGTTCATTGACCCCATTGCCTTTCCATAAAATCTCAGCATGGTTCGCACTCACTTTCAGCATCGTCGGCCCTTCATAGAACGATGTGAGGAAGAGGCGATCATCAAGTTTTCGTGGCATAGGAACGCAAAGCCCTGCCTTGATCTCCCATGGGACTTCCCACAACACTGTTCCGGTTTCGGGATCAAGCGACGATACGGCTGATGGATGCCAGATAATTAATTGTCGTCGTCCAGCAAATTCATAGATGACAGGCGGGCAATAGCCGACTCCGGCGTCATTGAGTGATCGCCACATTTCTTTGCCTGTCACCTTGTCGAAACAGACCACGAGCCCATTCTCTTTGCCGCCGACGATTGTAATTAGCTTCGCTCCATCGACCAGAGGGGCCGCGGCCATGCCCCATGTTGGAATCTCCGTACCAAAATCTTGCTCAAATGATTTCTGCCAAAGAATGGAACCATCTTTCACATTAAGGCAAAACATATCGCCTTGAGCGCCGATGAAATAAGCTCTGTTTTCATCAATCACAGGTGTCGCGCGAGGCCCGTGGGAATAGCCAATCGTGTATCGCACATAGTATTCATGCTTCCATAACGTTGCGCCGGTCTCCGCATCAAAGCAATGCAAACGTTCCAGTTCGCCGTCCGCAATGCGATCACTCAGAAAGACGCGTCCCTCCGCCACCGCTGGTCCAGAATATCCTTCGGCGACTGCGACTGACCAAACCCGCGGCAGCAATCCGTCAGTCGGAAGCTTGTCCACAATTCCTACTTCATGCCAGACACAGTCTCGCTCCGGGCCACCCCACTGCGGCCAGTCATCGGCAATGCTGCTTACGTTGAGCACAACCATCGCCGCAAATAGCCCAGCCGCCACCTGACAATACGAGGCGGCCCAATTCAGGACCCGTGGAATTTTTGACATGAAATTCATTTCGTTTAATCGGGTATCAGCAGGTCAGAATCACGCAAGAAACGCACATCGCTGTGGCTTTGTTCAAGGCTAAAGGTTGGTGCCTGTTTGAGCCCGTTGGCTTCAATGATGGGAACCACTTCGGTCGCACCATTCTGCGTAACACGGACGGAACCTAGATCGGGACCCAGATGCACTCGAAAAATGATCCCGGAAAATGACAACTGATCACCCGGTAGAAGCGCTCCGCGAATAACTCGCTGTCCATTGACGCGTGTCCCGTTGGTGCTAGCAAGGTCGCGCAAGTAAAGCAGTCCATCCGTTTTAACCAGAACGCAGTGCTGCTTGGAAATGCTGGTATGATCAATCACCAGATCGCAGAGTTTAGAGCTGCGTCCGACAATTGTAACGGCATTCTGCAGCGTAACCGGCGGTCCACCGCGTTGCGGAATCAACTGAGCCAACATTGTGGCGAATCCTGCGAACAATGAAACGATAGACCGAAGCAGTCTCTTGTTACGCCAGTCTGTGGTTCCACGCCAAGACTTTCAACCTTATTTTATCTGGATTCCTCATCGTTTCGACACTTTCAACCACTTCAATAGAGGCGCCAGCCTGTTCATCGTAAAAGTCGCCTCGTCAAGTGACTGCTGGCGCAGCGCACAGCAGGTCGGAGCGTATGCTGCGTAAAAAAAGTATCGATTCCGCCAGTCGGGAACCCTTTCCCTAGGCTCGTAGGTTCATTAGACTCCGCAGTCACAGGCAGCTTACCGAATCTTCGTGAGGTGCCATGGATACGTAATCGGAATCCGATCGAATCTTATTCGACGTTTGTTCCAAATTGCGTATTCTGCAGCAATTAGGATGCGACTGGCGGCTGTTTGGGATGTCGGAAGGGAGTCTGATTGATGGCGTTTGAGCCGCAACGATTTATGCATGCTGCCAACATCCGGCTGGACGTTCCTGTCAGCGTCCAAACCGCTGAAGCTCTGACCGACGAGCTACGCTTTGCGTTTGAAGACGCCACATTGCACGCTTTTGAAGAGGTGATTGAAGCGTCTATTCGACACGAGGTGGACTTTCTGCTGTTGTCGGGAAACGTGTTTATCGAAGCCGATCGGAGCCTTCGCGCGAGGCTGACACTCTTGAGAGGTTTTAGTCGGCTTGCGGAACACGACATTCAGGTCTTTGTTTTGCCGGGTGACTCCGATCCTCCTGAAGCATGGCGTGCAATCCCGGCGATGCCTGAAAATGTCGTTGTTTGTTATAGTTCAAACCCGGAACCCGAAGAGCTGTACGTCAAGGATCGTCTTGCCACGACGCTTTCATCGTCGATGTGGTTTGGTGAAGCGGATGCGTTCGGAATTCGCGTGCTGGCGACGGGCACTGACGGCATTCAACCGTTTCGCATCGGTGTTGTCAGCAAGGGAAAATATGAAGAAGCTCGACGCATGGCGGCCATGGCTGCCTCTGCATCAGACGAAACGCTTGCTGCTTCGCTGCTGAGCATGGCGTCAGGTGAACAGCTCAGCGGCCCACAGTCGCCCGCCAATTCCGACGAAGGGGGATCCACCCGGGTTTGGCGTTCTATTGATGCCGAAAATGGCAGTGCTCCCCGGAAGGTCGACACGGGTCACCGAAGGGTGAAACGATCTCAGGAAACGCTGGAAGTCACGGCATCAGACGCACACCCCTCACTTGATGCGGGATTTATGCGATACGTGGATGAGATGCTGCAAGACGGTCAATTAAGTTTCTTGGCACTTACTGGTGAACTGGCGCGCACCACGCTGTGGAGGGATGCAGGTGTTGTGCACTGTCCTGGCACAACTCAACCACGCAGTCAGCTGGAAGCTTCAGGCGGCGCGTGTTCGCTAGTCGAAGTTTCGGAAACGGGCGAGGTTCAAATTTCTTCCGTCGATACGAGTTGTGTGGACTGGAAGCAGATTGACCTCAATGTCGCGCCGCATACCAATTTGTCGTCAATTTTACAGCAGATGAAGACTCTGTTGCAGGGACAGAAGCCCGGGGCGGCCGACCGCATCTGGTCGGTCCAGTGGATACTTCGCGGGGCATTGCCAGATCTGCAGGAACTGGCTCGCAATGATCTGGACGTTGCGGCAGCCGTGGAATTGGATGAGCTCAAGCACACCGGGCGCATGATTCGCCTGTTACACGAACTTCGATCACTTCCCAATGCTTGGTCACCGCATGATCCACCCACGTCGCTCGCCGATCAATATCAAGAGTTCGCCGAGAGATCCAGTGTGCTCACAGACGATGCCCTGCAGTTGCTGATCGACACCAACAAAGAGCTCACGTCCGGTTGGAAACAGCGGTTAACATCCTTACTGCCGGCGGTTGATCCGGAGCAGATTATGGCACAACTGCGAACGGACGGGGCGACATGGTTTGTGCCTGATTTTGGCATGGCCGAAAACCGTGACGACGAATCAGACCAGATTGCTGTGTCGGATGACATCGATGTCGTACCGGATGCATCCGAAAAGAGGGACCGTGTTAGGGACCTTGACGAATCTGCAGACATCGATTCGGAAGACATTGATGACGACGCGGAAGAGGATGAATCCGATGACTAAACGCGGGGTTGCAGGCAGAGAGGTCTGGCAGAGGAATTCGGCATGAAGCTGACAGAAATTGACATCGATCGTTTTCGCATCTGGCGCAATCTGTTGCTGCGACTTGATCCAAAGGGGCTCAATGTCATCTACGGTCCCAATGAGGCCGGTAAGACGACGTTGATGCGTTTTATTCGATCGACGCTTTACGGTTACGAGCCACTGACCACAGAACCGGCATTTCATCGACCGGATGCCGAGCAACCTTGGCGTGGAGCAGTGCGGTGCGAGCATGGCGGTCGCACATGGCGAATTCATCGCCGGGCTGAAGCGGCGGGGCCCGGTCGGCTGAGAATTTCCGGCGGTCAGGAAGGTGTCGCTAAAGACGTCGCATTGGACGATATTCTGTCGGGAACCAGTGAAGATGTTTACGCCGATATCTTTGCGGTTGGTGTCCGCGAGCTGCAGCAGTTAGCGACGCTGGGCACAAATCAGGTTGCCCAGTACATCTATGGTCTGTCGCTAGGACCGCAGGGGCGTCAAATCCTAGACGCTCTTGCCGATGTTAAAGAACGTCGCACATCGATGTTTGGCGAAGACCATCGGTCGGGGCGGATTCCGCAGTTGTTCGACAAATATGCCAACCTGTCGGGCAGCCTTCGCAACTCTGGGCAGGCACGCGACAAGCATGCAAAACTCACGCATCGTCGTCAAGATTTGCTCCAAGAAATTGAAGAACTTCAGCATCGGGAAAGCCATGTCACCAACGAATTGCGTGGCTTGCGGTTTCTTCAGAATTGTCACAAACCATGGAAACGCATCCGAGATCTCCAAGCAGAACAGTCCGGGCTGCAGATCGTACCGACGAATCCTACCGAAGCTTTGAAACTGCTGGCAGCCGCAGAAAAAGATCTCCTAGAATCCACCAACCGCCGCGATAAACTCAACGAGCAGGCGACGCAACTGCGTTCGCAGGCCGAACGGCTGCAGACGGATCCATTATTTGACAAAGAACGCTACGCGATTCAAAGTCTTGTCGATCAAAGCGACTGGCTGCGTCAAATTGAGGAACAAATTCGGAATGCCGAAGAACGCTCGTCAGAACTACGACGTGAACTGAATCATCAGATGACTCAATTGGGCAGCGGCTGGGCGGTCGAACGCCTAAATTCGATTGACACATCACCGGCAGCTCATCATCGCCTGCTCGAGGCCGCTCGACGATATCAAGATACCGTTCAGCGTCGCGGGAAACTCAGGCGAATGTTGCGGAGTATGACCAGACGTAGTCAGAAGGAACTGGTGGAACTCAACACACAACTGGACGTTGTGGGGATTCCCGTTTTCGATGCCATCGAACTTGAACAGTTGCGCTTGCGGGAGTTAGAGAATCTCGGACGCCTCCGCCTGCAGGAAGAGCAACTGGCGCTCAAGATCCAGACCGTGCGGCGTGTGATCGATCGCGTAGACACCGACGAATCGATTCCGGCGTGGGTTGATAAAACGATCACGACGATGGGTTGGATTGGGGCTGGATTGTGCTTATTTGGGATCGCGACTTTCTCGCTGGGCGGCGAACCACGCCGGGCCCTCGGCGGTGCACTGGCCGCAGCCGCGTTTGGTTTTGCCGGAATTATGTGGTGGGGAGTTCGCAACGGTCTGCGAAATAACTTCGACGCGAAGGTTGGGATTAAGCTCGATGACATTGCCGACGAAGCAAGGCAGGCCGACCGACAGTTGCGATTGTTGCAGGAGCGCATTGGCCGCATGTCTCTGGCAGGTCGCCACGAAGACGCCAAAAACTGGAAATCATCTACCGCCGAGATGGTTGATCGCATCGGTGATTGTTCGGCCCGGATCGCCGATCTGGAGGTATTGCAACGAAAACAGACACGTGCGGCGTCCCGACGCATGCGGTTGAAGATGCTACGAGAACGTTATAAATCGGCACAGCAAACCGTCAACGAGCAGCGCCAAGCGTGGTGTCGCGTACTGACCTCGCTGGGCATGGACGAAACGGTACGGATCGAACAGGCGTTCGACTGGTGGCGTCGCATTCAGGAAGTACGTGAAATGTTGACCCAATGGCGCAATTCGGCACCTGAGGTAGAAGGCTTGCGGCGGATGTTTGAGGCCATGCGCATGCGTGTGGAGCAATTAGGAAACCGGCTCACAAATGCCAAGAAGATGAATTTTTCTCGACCGCTGGAAGTCCTCACGTCATGGCAACAGGAACTCAAGACTCATGATCGGGATCGCACTGAGAAGCATCGTCTGATTGCAGAAAGCGAAGCTAAGCAATATGACGGACGGCATACGCAACATCAATTGGAAGCGGCAGAATTGCGTCGAAGTGCCGTGCTTGCCCGTGCGGGTGTGTCGTCACGGGAAGAATTGACCAAGCAACAAGAATCTGAAGCTCGACGTGTGCAATTAGCCGCGCAGTTGAAAAAAGCCAACGAAGAATTGATGGATGCGTCATCTGCGGAGACAGAATTGGCCATCGTGGAAGATGATTTGATGCGATTTGACGCGCTCAATGCTCGTGAAACAATTCAACTGCGAACTTCCGAGTTAGCGGATGTTGAACAGCGGCTGAATAAAAATCACGAGGAATTGGGGAGTCTCAAACAAGAGATCAAATTGTTGGAATCCGGCCGCGATTCCCATGCAGAATTCTTTCGAAAATCGCGTGTCGCAACGGAGATTTATCGTGCCTCGGAAGATTGGTTGGCGCTGCAAATTGAATATGCTGCTGTCATGCAGATCCGCCGTCGCTTTGAACAGGAAAATATTTCCGGCACACTTGTGACTGCGTCTGGCTACATGCATCGCATGACATCCGGCCGCTACCATCGCATCTGGGCGCCGCTGGGAGAAGACTTGTTGTGCATTGACGATGAATTCGGGCAAACTTTTCGTGTTGAACAACTCAGTGGTGGCACGCGGGAACAACTGTTCCTTGCCATCCGATTTGCACTGGTGCGTGAATTTGCCAAACGCGGTGTAGAGCTGCCGCTCGTGATGGACGATTTGTTTGTCAATTTTGATCAGGAACGCACGGCAGCGGCGGCGGACTGTCTTTTGGAAGTTGCCCGCGAGGGCCAGCAGGTTCTGTTCTTTACTTGCCATGAACATATTGCCCAAATGTTTCAACAAAAACAGATCGAACCGTTGTGGCTGCCTGGCCACAAGGTTGCCTATGATGCACTTAAGCCGGAGCACGACGCATCACACGCCGAAGACGCACATCGAATCGAAGGCGGCAGGCTTGTCTCCGATTCCGATGAATTGCTCGACGATGCTTGGGATCAAGCTAAAAGCAGCGATTCTCTCGCATAGTGACCAAACGTGATGAACCTAGACGCAAGCCAGATATCGTCGCTGCCCTGCATCAGCGGCTCGCTGCCTCAGGGGGCAAACGTGACGAGACAAGCAAGACTTGCCTTGCAACTGCGAAGTCCTGTGAATCGAACCGAGCATCACCCCAGCGGAACACAAATACCAGCACGGCTGCAATAACACCCAGTGTCATGAAAAATGTTCGCCATGTCGCGTCAGGAATCAGCAAGATTAACGCGGCAAAGTGGGGCTCCCATTAAAGCCCAGCGAACCGAAAACACCATGAATCCCCAATGCTCGACCCCGATTTTCCGGAGTTGTGATCGAAGTCATGAGTGCCAATCCAGCCGGATGATACATACTCGCAAAGACGCCCATGGCGAACAATTGCACGGCCAAAATCTCAGCGGTCGTCGTGGATGCAAACGAGAGACACACAACCGCGGTGCCAGCGAGATACAGCGTGAGCACGCGGGAAGCGCCCACGCGATCTGCCAGTATTCCTGTCAGAAAGGCGCCAAATCCAAATGGAATTCGTAGCAACGATCCGTACTGTCCGGATTGCTCCATAGTGAGATGAAACTCACTGCAGACAATCTGTTCCACGCTGGAGAACGACTACTCCGTCAAGTGGACCATCGTGTGCGCACAAGATATCACAAGGACCATCGGCAGATTAGAATTGCGGTTGTTCAAGCAAGACTCAAAATCAGCGTTGAAGTTCGGCAGTGAGTTCCGTGGTAGTGCTCGCAATATCGGCAGGGTCACGCAAGAACTCCTGCATCGCTTCCTGACTTGCGAAGAGCCAGATGTGCTTTCGGAACACGGCGGCGAATTCAAGACTTCCTGCCACGCGTTGTTCATCCTCAAGTAATGTCATCGCACACGCACCGTCCAGCATGGGCCAATACGTGTCTGGTGATGCAAGAAATCGTGATTTATTCTCGCTGCTTGAAAAATAGAGCGTCTGCCCGCGATAGTTGACTTGACTGCGTGCCGTGCCTTTCACGAGTTCACGTCCATGCACAGCACTGACAAGACAGAGCCCGTCAAATGCCGGAGCTGACTTTTCCTCAGCCACGGCGCGGTGTTCCTGCTCACCGCTAATTGTCTTGAAAAATGAGTCCGGATCGGAATCACCCGCCGCAACACGGAACTCAGTAGGTTTCATTGAAGCAACGCTGCGGACATCGTCGAACCGATTCGCTGCGGAATCCCCCTCAGTGCGTCTTGCTTCGCGAGGAGAATCTGGCTGCGTGTGCGTCTCCAATTCCTGTTCTTTACGCGTCAGACGTGAAGGGTTGATCGGCTCGGGATCAAACAGCTCTGGTCGCGGCGCTGCTGTCATCGGACGCTGCGGTGAATTTTGGGCACTCACCGTTTTTGCTGCTCTACCCCGAGACGCATACGATGCGGTGACGGTTTCTAATTTCGGAATCAGTGCTTCCGGCGTCTGGAAGCCAGAGATGCGTTCAATAACCTTAAGTTCCGGTGTCACGATCAGGATCGCAGGCAGCCCCTTAATTCCCAGATCTTTTACTAGATCTTTGTTGTGATCTGCATCGACTCTGACAGCCACAAAGTCGTGGGAGATCCGTTCTGCGACGTCTGTGTTTGTAAATGTGCTCTTCTCCATCTTCTTGCAGAATACGCACCACTCAGCCGTGAACTCCATTAGCACGGGCTGACCGCTTGCGGCAGCGCGGTGAAGCGCGTCATCGATATCTGTGCACCACAGAATTTCAGCGGCCATCCCACTTTTGCAGACCATCATTGCTGTCGCAAGGACGAAAATGGTAAGACTTCGATTCAGGCTTGCGGACATTCCGTGACTCACAACGTGAAGGTTGGCTGGCTAGGCAACAGCACTGCCTTGAAAAGACACTGCCCCGTTTCCGGTATCGGAAAACAGGGACTGGCTTCGTTGACGTCATAATCGGAAAAACCGAAACAGGAGGAAAAGTTTCTAAAGAGCTTCGCAAAAGGCCAATTCGTCGGCAAAATCTGCAGGTTGACGCGGATTTATCCCGCGTGGGCTGGCTACCCCGTGACTTTGCCTGACAGGCCCGCTCATGTCGCGAACCTTCAGCCACCATCCTCTTTCCATGACCAATCCCCGTCATCATGCGTTGGACATGAATGACCATCCTACGTTGCACGATCTTTGACGATTGGATTTGTCAGCCGACCGATGCCCGTAATCGTGATCGAAACTTCATCGCCGTTTTCTAAGGTAAAATTATCTTCAGGCACAACCCCGGTGCCGGTCATCAGAAACGCACCGTTTGGCAATTCATTTTCGCGGAACAGCCAAGCAACTAATTCTTCAGGCGTACGTTTCATCTGACTCAATTTGGTGCCGTCTGCTGATGCAATCTGCCCGTTCCGCCGGATCTCAAGTTGAATGTCGATTAAATCTGGGTTCAATGGCCCGTCCGCCAGTAAGACGCATGGGCCAAGTCCGGCACATTGTTTGTAGAATTTGGCCTGCGGCAGATACAGTGGATTTTCGCCCTCAATGTCACGAGCAGACATGTCGTTGCCAATCGTATATCCCACGATTCTTGCGTCTTTACTGATGACAAGTGTGAATTCTGGTTCCGGAACGCACCATTGACTATCGCTGCGAACACGCAGTGGTTGACCGGGGCCGGACACGCGGTTTGGTGTCGCTTTAAAGAAAAGTTCCGGACGGTCGGCCGTATAAACTTTATCATAATGTGACGCCGCTGCTGCCGACTCTTCCATCCTTGCGACCTGACTGCGCTTGTAAGTGACGCCCGCTGCCCACACTTCCTGCAGATCGATCGGTGCCAGAAACTGGATGTCAGAAAATGCCAGAAGTTGTGTATCGGGCTTTAGCAGGAATCGAGCGAGCCCTGCCGGATCAGCGGAGTTCAAAATATCCATCAACGAATGACACGCATCGATCTGAGTCAGATCGAGCGGCTGGACTGTGTTGTCATGGACAGCTGCAACACGTTGCGAACCGTCATTGAGCCGAATACGAGCCAGTTTCACGAGTGTATTCCTCTGGATAAGTCAGAATATTTGTCCGCTAGCTCTGTGCCATGTTGACATCCAGTGTTCGCGTCGATGGCCTCAACATTAAACGTCGCATGCCATAAAAATCCAGTATAACAACAATGCGTTTATTCTTCACCCAATGCGCAAGACCACTCCCAGCTATGAACGCCGTTGACGCCGCGCCTGGAGGAATTCGGCAAGTGCCAATTCGAGCGGTTCATCAGTCGTGACCTGACGAAATGCGGCACCGACGGATTCACAGGCGGATTGCACGGCCTGATTGTGCGCGGACAGTTTCTGCATATATGTAGACCGCACCGTCTCCGGGTCGCTGTAGACTTTTTGACCGCTCTCTAGGTCTTCAAATAATTTTGGCCCGTCGAACGACAACAGCTTTTCCGCGGGATCCAAAACTTGAAATACGACCAGATCGTGAAGACATCCTCGCAGTAACTGCAGACCATCTGCAATCTGGTCAATCGGAGCCAGCAGATCGGAGATCAGAACGACAAGGCCGCGTTTACGAAGTCGCTGTGCGAGATCTTCCATGGCGATCGCAGGTTGTGTGTCTGTGCCTGTCGGAGGATGTTCGAGAGTGATGAACAGCCTGCGCAAGTGTCCTGGACGATAACGTGCCGGAACAACAGACTGCACCTGTTGGTCAAACAATGTCAATCCCACAGCGTCACCCTGACGATTGAGCAACCATGCGAGTGATGCCGCCATTGTGCGGGCGTAGTCGTGTTTTGAGTATTCGCCAGAGGCAAACGACATGGAACGGCTGATATCCAACGCGATGTAGCATCGCAGGTTCGTTTCATCTTCAAACAGTCGAATGTAACTGCGATCCGTGCGTGCGTAGAGCTTCCAGTCCAAAAAGCGAGGATCGTCTCCTTGCGTGTATGGACGGTATTCAGAGAACTCGACGGAAAATCCGTGCCGA
Organism: Planctomycetota bacterium; assembly: GCA_003670925.1. Classification (GTDB taxonomy): domain Bacteria; phylum Planctomycetota; class Planctomycetia; order Planctomycetales; family Planctomycetaceae; genus SXXK01. The sequence continues at coordinate 64,886 of QWQG01000165.1, forward strand.
GGGCTCTTGTTCAGACCCGTGCGGAATCCATCCACGACCAGCTTCGCACGCATCTCCAGCGAACGAATCGCCATGACGACGCTGGGATTCATCATGTCGGCAGTGGTCGTCATTGCTTGTCCCGTTCGCGGCCCAAAAGCTCATAGTACTTCTGCACGAGTGTATCGAATTCAGCCGGCACAGGGTCCCGGTCGATTGGCACCATCGCCCGATCCGAATCTCGCGTAGCTAGCTCCTGACTAAGACGTTGCTGAAGCAACTGCATTTCGCCGAGTAATTGTGATTTCACGAGGGGCCATTGAGGCTCCGCGCCATGCCGCTTGTATTCAGCTCTTATCGCCCGCGCCCGATCACGAACTTGAGCGACTCGATTACGCAGTTCCGGATCATCGAGCATTTCTTCGATATCGCGAAGTTGGTCGGACCATTCGGTAAATTCATCTCCCGTCAATGGCCGAGAGCCGTTGTCGGCGGCGCGACTAGTGTTGCTTTCTCGCCCGCCGCCAAGAAGTGATGATGATTGCTGTTCGCCACCACCTTGTCTGCCGCCTATTTGCTTGCCCTCTCCCGGCTGTTGTCCCTCTCCCGGCTGTTGTCCTTCTCCCGGCTGTTGTCCTTCTCCCGGCTGTTGTCCTTCACCCGGCTGTTGACCTTCTCCGAGCGCGTTCGTTACTTCGCTGGCAAGTTTCTCGGTAGCATCTTGAAGCTGCGACTGAGCGCGGCGCAAGGATTCTGTTTCATTACCGAGTACAGAATCCGTCGCCTGCTCGATCCCTTTTTGGAGTTGTTCGATACCCTTCCGCGCCACCTGTTCCGTCTGCTGTGACTGTGACCACATCCCGCGACTGGTGAGCAGTTCAGTCGCCTGCAAAGCTTCGTCAGGTTTGGCATCCTTCAAATCACGCAGCGTGTCGTACAACTTGTTAGACAGCAGAGGTTCGCTATCTTCAGCTTGTTCGACCATTTGTTGTGTTTGTTCGACAACTCGATCCAGTCGATCTCGCTGTTCGCCGAAATCTTTTTGCAATTGTTCGCGATCGCGATCCGCCCTGAGTGAGGGTTGCTGCTGAGGTACATCGTCCTTTTCGTCGGACGGTTCATTGCCGGCCAATTGGCGTGCAAGTTGTTGCTGATGTTCATTCAAATCCCGAGCCTGATCTCTTAGGTCACGCATGGCTTCGTCGAACTGCGATGAAGTCTGACTCCGAAACTCTTCCTTCAATTCTTCAAATTGTCGTTCTGCCCGAGTTCCTTCAGAAATTGCCTCGGAAAGTTTGCCTTCATCCATCGCCCGTGATGCCTGCTGCACATTTTCACGTGCCTGCTCCATCTGTTGCTGCATTTGAGCTGATTGTGGCTTTTGGGTCTCCGCAGCCTGATCCATTCGTTCGCTCAATTCATCCACGTCTCGCAGCATTTCACGTTGTTCGTCACGCAGGCGTTTGAGTTCGCGTTCGATTTCTTCGCGTTCTTTGTCGGTCAATGCAGCCCGCATCTCGGATTCAAGTTGTTTCAATCGTGCATTCACCATCTGCTGTCTCCGAGCCAGTTCTTTCAGACGGTTTAGCACCTGAACCTGTTCACGTTGTTGCTGTGTCTGGTCCTGCTGCTGTTGAGCCTGCTGTTCGGTTTCATAGCGATTGCGTTTGTTGTCCAATTCTAGTTGCTGCAATTGTTGTTGAGACGCACTGCCGCCTCCTCCTCCGCCACCTCCGCCTTGCTGTTGCACCGGAAACTCGGCCGCTCGCATTTTTAGGAGCGTCTGCACACTCGATTGTTCGATTAAAATCGCGTCGGAAAGCCGTGCGGATTCTATCCCGTTCCGAACGTCGTCCAGTTTTTGTCGCGCGGACGTCATCTCCTGCTTAGCCTTCTCCGCCAATGCGGCGGTCTGTGGATCACCGCCACGTTCTTCCATGGCTGCTTGCAGCTGCTCAATCGCCTGACCCTGCGAGTCTGCGATCACTCCAATGTCTGCTGCAAATGCAGCGTCCTTACGTTTTTCTGCCTCTAGGCGAATCGTATTCCATGTGGCGGAAATTATCTCCTTCTGCAACTTAAGAACTCCATCAACAGCACTCCCCTCCTGCTGTTGTTGCTGACTCTGTTGCTGTTGTTCCGATTGTTGGGCACTCTGCTGTGACTCACGAAATATCTCTTCGAATCGTCGTACTTCAGCAAACATGATGTCACTGTAACTGCGGCGTTCTGTGCCGTCGGGTGCGATGTCGCTGGCCCAAAAAGAATATGTGACCAAGTCGTCCGGGGCCGCCTTGAGCGGTTCGAGTTCGATTTGGTGTGAAATGACCGTATTGAGGAGCGGGGTCTGAACACCGACAATTGAGGTCTCACCGGTGGAGTTAGCCGTTGCCACGACTTTACTCTCGCCGTGTAAGGCCACATCTTGCAGCTCGCCCCCCGACAGAGAATACTGCACTCCAAAATCTACGATGCCAAAGTCATCACGCGCCTCGGCTTCGATTAGAAACTCCTGTAAAGGCGACACGTTCGTATCTTTGCCCGGGAACGTGGCTTTCAGTTGGACTGGCTGATTGCGGGTCACCTTGATCGAAATCTGCTCTTCGTCTGTCGGTGTTCTGCCGTCTGCATCGAGTAACTGCACCGTCCACGCATTGCTGCCACTCACCACTAACGTTGTTTCCACGAGCGTCGGATCATCAGGAGTTGGCATTAAAATAATCGGAGGTCCATCCTTGGGATGTAACTCCGCAAGCACCACGGGCTTGTTGAGCTGAAGTTTCAGGATGACCGTCGAGCCTTCTGTTACGGTGATTCGCATGACATCAGCGATCGTTTCCTGCGGTCGGCCAGACCATGCCGGCGGCGCAACGATTGCATCAACCTGCTCCAGTTTCGGTCGGACATAGGTTGCTACATTGAAATCGGGTGAGATCAGTGGCGTAATGGACGCAGTTACGAGCTCGTCATAGAGCACTCGATAGACGCCGTCACTGGAGATTTCCTCCATGCGTGCTGCGAAGACTCCGGCATCGACAGTTTCAGTCATCGCCAATTGACGAGCCACATTCTGTGCATCGATAAATTCCAACACGGCGTGCGTTGGTACGCTGCTTGGAAATCTTGCGACCACAGTGAGCGCCGAGCCACGTTCAATTTCAGTGTCACCCGGTTCAATCACGAGTTCCGTCACGAGTGTGATCTGCTTCTGCTCCGAGCCGGCAGCAGAGTTCTCCGATGGTTTCATCAGATCACGCCCGTAACGATTAGCAGCCATGACGCTCGATACCATTACAGCAAACGACAGAAAACTCAAAAATGTCCATTGCGCCAACTTTCGGCTAGGAACAGCGCGTGACCAGTCCCGTTGCTTAGCGAGGTCATCAGCTTCCTCCAATGCCATTGCCGAAAGCACGGACGGTCGGCGGCCTAGACGCTGTGAGACCTGCACAGCCGTAAGCACCACGTCGTTCAATTCCGGATGGGTCTGTTCAACCAATCTTGCCGCATCAGTGACTGTTGGAGTTTTCGTCAGCAGGCGTGACAGAATCGTGCCGACAATTGTGGCACCGAATAGCACGGGTAATTCCGGGCGGATGTAGCCCAAAGACGCAGGCAACCATAACGTCACGCCGATCGTTGGAACGAGCAACAACAGCCAGCAGACAGTCTGTCGTCGAAGAATTCGTAACTTCTGCAACCTCGCAATCACATGACACAGGCTTCGCTCTAAGACAGTTCCAGTCATTAATGAACTCCGAACAACGACATGCTGGCGTGAGACACCTGATTGTCGCTGTCACTCCAACGTATTTGCAAGCCGAGGATCTGAAGTTTGGATTGAATTGGAGACACGCTCTTCTCGTGTTTTTCCCAAAGATGCTCGGTGATACTCGAAATGCGGCTAGATTTTGAACGCCAGATGCGTGCATCAGGTGACAACGGTTGCGATTCCGCGTATTTTAGACCATGATCACCGAAGATTCTCGTGGATCGTTCCTGTTTTCGGCCACGGGTGTTGTGGATTTCATATTTTTCGAATGGAGAATATTCATGGCCCAAACGCCGCCTAGCAAGGCACCCACTGGCCCTAAAGTCTCGGGAACCCGCACGACTGTTTCACTTATTTTTCTCGCCTTTGTGCTCGTTGTCTGCGGGATTGAAGTCCGAGCTGGACTAGGACAGTTTTTAACTCTGCGTGCGTTCAATGAAGTTTCCGAGAACAATCAGTTTAAGGAAGTCCCATTCACAAAAGCGCACGGAATGGTGGCTATCTTTGCCTCGAAATCCGATGTCCAACCTGGTGATTTGGAAGACAAGCATCACTACTATTGGTACAGCCTGCTGCGTCCATTGATGGGGAAAGAAACCCCGGAACTCTTCGTATGGGTCGATCATAGTAGCCCACCCATTGCCTTAAGCTTCTCGACTTCGACCGAAGACGAGATTGTTCGTGCCCCTGTCGATCCCAATGCTCCGCCTGCAATGACAGGAATGCCTCCCGGTGGTATGGGCATGGGTATGGGTGGTCCTCCCGGTGGCATGGGTATGGGTGGTCCTCCCGGTGGTGGTCGGCCGGGCGGTGGTCCTCCGGGCGGTGGTCCTCCGGGCGGTGGTCCTCCGGGCGGTGGTCCTCCAGGCGGTGGTCGGCCGGGCGGTGGTGGCATCCGTCCTCCGCTTGAAGACGAGACAAAAGATGCTGCTGAACCAGCAACAACTGAACCAGCAACAACTGAACCAGCAACAACTGAACCAGCAACAACTGAACCAGCAACAACTGAACCAGCAACCGAGCCTACTCAGGAAAACCCAGAATCAGAGACTCCAGCTGCACCGAACTAGCGTCGTGGTTTCAGAATGCCATGGAGGCAGGAGGGGGGCAGCGAGTCTTTCGAACGCTGGCCCACTTTCGGTGCTTGACGATCGCGGTTGGGGTGCAAACGCGGAGCTTGATTGCGGCTAGAGGTTCACGCGAGTTACGGGGGTGACATCCCGACTTTGTGATCTCGGAGCGTCAAAGTTGCGTAAGCCTTGGGGCTCAATCGTCGGCATTCTGATCGTCGGATCGAGTAAAGAATCTATGCATCGGCGCGGGGGTATTACCGCCGCCGCCATTCTTTCTGTCACGCTTCGACCGCTTGTCGTCAGCGCGTTGTTTCTTTTCTTGTTCTCGTTGACGCTTGGCGTAAGTGTTTTGATTCTTTGCGATCGGAGGCTCCGAATGAAATTCAAGGGCTTCATCGTGAACAGAACGCAGCAACACTTCGTTCCGCCTGAACTGTCTCAATGGCTCCTGATTCCACAGTCTACCACAAAAGTGGCTATCTCGATACGCAAAACGCAATCCATTTATAAGGAGCCTGCCACCACCCCAAAAGTAGCCAGCTTGCTCTGCCGAGACAAGCCACTGGGCCGCCTCGGCTTCAAAGTTGGTCGATTGCTAGTGAACTTTTGAGGCTTCGCATAGACTCTTCGTTGTAAACCGGCCTACCTGACCAGTCCAATTCGATCGAACTCTACGTTCGCGTTGCATTGGCTTCCGCTCCCGCCACTTTGCTAGGAAGTTGTGATGATTGACCCTATCGGGACCGAACCAGAACGATCTCAGCCAACACGCCGAAAATTTATTTCTTCGGCTGCCTCGGCAGCGTTTGGATTCACGCTAGTTCCCAGACACGTGCTGGGCGGACTGGGATACATAGCTCCCAGCGAGCAACTTCAGGTCGCGGGGATCGGTGCTGGCGGCATGGGCGGCGGAGATATCGCGACTGTCAGCAAGCTTGGTGCCAATTTCGTGGCGCTATGTGATGTGGATGACGAGAGAGCGGCTGGTACCTTCAACGCTCATCCGAAAGCACGGCGATATAAAGATTTTCGCGAAATGCTCGACAAAGAAGCCAACAACATCGACGCCGTGACCGTCGGAACACCGGACCATGTCCATGCGGTTGCTTCGATGGCAGCCATTCGAGCAGGAAAGCACGTCTACTGTCAAAAGCCATTGACGCATACGCTGTTTGAGTGTCGACAGTTGACCAAAGCCGCCATCGCGGCGAAAGTCATGACGTCCATGGGCAATCAGGGCCATGCTACCGAAGGCGCGCGGTTGACTAATGAATGGATTCAGGCCGGTGTGATCGGCGAAGTACGTGAAGTTCATGTTTGGTCTGATCGAGCCGGAAAGCTCTGGAAGCAGGGCATCAGTCGTCCGGCAGAATCTCCCCCGGTTCCCAAAACGCTTGATTGGAACCTCTGGCTCGGACCGATTCAGGAACGTCCCTACAATCCAGCTTACGCCCCTATTGGCTGGCGCGGCTGGTGGGACTTCGGCACCGGTGCGTTGGGAGACATGGGGTGTCATATCATCGATCATCCCGTGTGGGCACTCAAACTCGGAGCGCCAACTTCGGTGGAATCCAGCGTAACTCACGACGGAACCTTGAACGATAAGAACGAATCCAACACGGAGACGATTCCTAAAGCGGCGATCATCACTTACCAGTTTCCCGCACGTGACGGCGGCAAGTTGCCACCCGTCACAATGACATGGTACGACGGTGGCCTGATGCCGCCAACTCCCAGCGAGATGTCTGGGGAACAGCGACTACCCGACAACGGTGTTTTGTACGTCGGCAGCAAGGGCAAAATGTACCATAGTTCACACGGCGGAATGCCCCAACTTCTGCCCGGAGAACTTCTGGAACAAGCGAAGTCCATCGCCCCGACGATGGAACGTTCGCCCGGCCACTATGAAGAATGGTATCAAGCGTGCAAGTCGGGGAAACTTCCTGCCGCGAGTTTTGACTATTCCGGCCCAATGACAGAGACCGTGCTGCTAGGCGTCCTTTCATTGCGCGCCCCGGGGCGGCGTCTGCTGTGGGATTCGAAGGAGTTGAAAGTGACCAATCTTTCAGATGTTAATCAGTATGTGCATACCGAATATCGTAAGGGGTGGTCGCTCTGAGTGAGGAAGTTATAGAAACTGAATTTGGGTGCGTAGGGCATTAAAAATAGCGGACGAGCCGGACAGGCAGAGCACTTTGCACTCAATATGTGTTCTGTTTTGGCTGACTCACGCGTGCGGTGTTACGAAACCGAATGGCGTGGATCACTTTCAGAAAATTAGTCATGGAATGGTGGGTACCAACTCGTCAAAAACATCAGTAAGTCAGCATAGCTTGTTTTTGCTCAGTATCGCTCCCCGATCATCGTATCACGCAGGCGAACTGCATGGTGGCATTCGGTGTGTTGATTTCATCTTGGTCTGGTCTTGATTATGTCCTTGCGGAGTCAAGCTCTGCAGTCGCCTGAAAGTTTACGCGCCATGAATTACAGAATTGTAATGTTTCAACGAACTCTCCCTCTGTCATTCCTGTTACTCCTCTTGGGCACCTCCGCCCTAGCTGCTGAAAACGAATTGACGTCCGTCGAGAAAGCAGCAGGCTGGACTCTCCTGTTCGACGGCAAGACAACCGCAGGCTGGCTTGATTCTAAAGAACAGCCTGTTGCCACAACGCATGTGAAGGACGGCTCGCTCAATCCGCATCCGTGCAACTACATGCTGATTCACAAGGAAGTCTACGACAACTTCCAGCTATCACTAGATTTTAAGATCAGCCAAGCATGCAACAGTGGCGTGTTTATTCGCACGTTTCCGTTGAAGCCACGCGCAGGCAAGGATGTCGGCTTTAATGGCCTCGAAGTCGCCATCGACGACACCACGACGGCCGGTTTTCACGACACCGGAGCTCTTTACGACATGGTGCCGCCATTAAAGAACGCGATGCGGCCGCAAGGCGAATGGAACCACATGCAGATCACCTGCGACAAGAGCATAGTTTGGATTGAAGTCAACGACGTTGAAGTGACACGGACCGATCTTGACGAATGGACAACTCCCAATAAACGACCGGATGGCACCGATCACAAATTTGATGTGGCCTACAAAGATCACCCGCGCAAGGGATACATCGGCCTTCAAGATCACGGCAGCGATGTCTGGTATCGCAACATTAAACTGCTGCGGCTGAAGTAACGAGGCTCAGTGTTTGAATTTCTTAAAAATCTTTCTTGCCGATGAGTTCACGGAATAGCATGCGACAACTGGTTGTGATTAATGTAGTCGGACTGACGCATGAGATGATCGGTGAGCAGACACCCAACATTCGGCGGTTGCTGGACACAGGATTTGCGCGGCCGATGACGACCGTGTTGCCTGCCGTGACTTGCACTGTGCAGGCGACGTTGCTGACGGGCTTAATGCCGGCGCAGCATGGAATTGTGGCGAATGGCTGGTACTTTCGTGAGCTGGCGGAAGTGATGTTCTGGAAGCAGTCGAATCATTTGATTTGTGGCGAGCGAGTTTTTGAGACGGCGCGGAAGCGCAACACCGCGCACACGACAGCCAAGATGTTTTGGTGGTACAACATGTACGCCGATGTGCAGTGGTCAGTCACGCCACGGCCGTCGTATCCAGCGGACGGTCGCAAAGTTCCGGACATCTACAGTGATCCACCGGAATTCCGCGACGAATTGCAAAGTACACTCGGGCGGTTTCCGCTGTTTAACTTCTGGGGACCGACGGCTGATATTCGAAGTTCAGCATGGATCGCAGATGCGAGCGTCGAAGTGTTTCGCCGCTGTCAACCGTCGATGCTGCTCGTCTATCTCCCGCATCTGGATTACAACCTGCAGCGTCTGGGACCGGATAGCCTACAGCTCACGGAGGACATTCGATTGGTGGATCACGAAGCGGGCAAATTGATCGATGTCGCGCTTGCAGCTGACGCGGATGTCGTCGTGCTTTCAGAATACGGAATTACAGCGGTCAACCAACCGATTCACATTAATCGTGCGCTGCGGGATGCAGGATATCTGGCGGTACGCCGTGAACCATTGGGCTGGGAGTCGCTCGATTGCGGAGCATCCAGCGCGTTCGCGGTCGCCGATCATCAGGTGGCCCATGTGTACGTCAAACGCGCGAACGATGTAGCCAAGGTCAAGACACTGCTGGAACGTCTCGACGGCGTTGAACGAGTTCTTGACCACGAAGCTCAGCAAGTTGCCGGAATGAATCATCCACGCAGCGGCGAACTGGTGGTCGTCAGTCAGCGGCACGCGTGGTTTACGTATTATTTCTGGCAAGACGACCGACTGGCCCCCGATTACGCCCGCACGGTGGATATCCATCGCAAGCCCGGCTATGACCCTGTCGAACTATTCGTGGATCCCACGATCCAATTTCCAAAACTCCGAATCGCAAACCGACTTGCTCGTAAGCTGCTGGGATTCCGCTATTACATGGACATGATTGGTCTAGATGCTGGGATAGTCCGGGGAAGTCACGGGCGGCTGCCGGATGGAGATCGGATGTCACAGGATGGCCCCGTGTTTATTTGTTCGTCCAAACGCGTCGAACGTGACGAATTGAACGCCACGGACGTCCGAAATCTGCTGTTGCATCTGCAATTTGGGGGTTGACGCTGGAGGCATAGTCAATTTCTCGACACAATCCCGCGTACATGGTGACGACAGTTGGGAGGCATGGAGATTTCCGCCGGTCCCAGTTTAGAGTCCAGTAAAGTCTCAATAAGGACAACGATATGGCTGGCCCACAAAAGAATGATGCAAAGAAACCGGGCTCTAAGAGCGCTCCCAATGCTCAGGAGCAGGAACCGGATATCGAACAGGTTCTATTTCAGGGGCCTTTGTTTGATCGCGAATGCAATCTCAAGGCCAACGCCAAGTTAGTGCAGGTCGCATTAGTACCGGTCAAGCAGATGATCTCGGATGCATTGGCCCGCCGCGCACATACAATCATCCTGGAACCACGCGAAGGGCGGATTGCGATTCGGTTTGTGATCGATGGTGTGGCTTTTCCGGCTGCTGCGGTGCCTGGGCAGAAGGGGGATGCGATGGTGCAAATGATCAAACTGCTATCCGGGCTAGACATCAATGATCGTCGCTCGGCTCAATCTGGCGGCATAAAAACCGAATACGAAAAAATCCCGTACCATCTGATGGTGGAATCGGCTCCCGTCGGAGACAAGGTGGAAAAGATTCGAATCAAGATCGACAATCGAAAAATCATCCGTCAGAAGCCGCAGGAGATTGGATTTCCAGACCATCTGAAAGCCAAAATCAGACATCACACATCAGAACGCAGTGGCGTAATTCTGATCTGCGGGCCTCCGGATACCGGCGTTACGACATTAGCAACCGTTGCACTGCACTGCGTCGATCCCTACTTGTATTCAGTTTATAATCTCGCTGATCGCAACGTGCGCGAACTGATCAACGTAGCGGACTTCAAACCGGAACCGGGGCACGACCTTGAAATCACATTTGACCGGATTATTCGCCGTGAAGCAGATGTGATTTACCTGAATCCGCTTACTTCGCCACAGGACACGCAGACCATTTTTCAATACGCCGACCGTCTGTCGTTTGTCGCTGAGATTCCTGCGAACAATCCAGCGGAGGCCGTGCGTAAGTTGATTGAATGGATTGGAATTGACGAAGTGATTAAGAACCTTCGCTGCATTGTGACTCAAAAGCTGATTCGCAAACTGTGTGACGACTGCAAACAGGCATTTCGTCCGAATCCTTTATTACTCAAGCAACTAGGTCTGCCGCCGGAAACGTCAGTGCTTTACCGCGCCCCCTTGCCCCCACCACCAGACGATCTCAAAGCCCAATCCGTTGAAGAGTTGTGTGTCGACTGCGACGGCGTGCCGTACCATGGTCGAGTGGCTGCATTTGAATTATTTGAAATGACCGACGGGATGAAAGAAACGATTGTGAGCAATGCATCTCCTGAAGCGATCCGTAAACAGATGATCGCAGACGGGCAGACAACGTTGCAAAAGGATGCCATCCGGCTAGTCGCTGAAGGCAAGACTTCACTCGAAGAAATCCAAAGAACCTTTAGTCCCGGAGAAGCAAATAAGCGACCTGCGAAAGCGAGACCAAAACCACCATCACTTTGATCGTGAGTTAATGGGACGGTTTGGTCTGCTATGGTTTTGCCACGATCCAGTGGAGCTTTAATCGCACCGTGTGTTTGGCGACTTGGATGCGTTGCTCAATTTTGCGATAGCCGTCACGCTGGAACTCAATCCGATGAGGACCTTCGGAGACGCTGATTCGCAGGGGTTCGGTCAGCGGCAGTTCCTGCGGTTTTGCATCGATATACATGCGTCCCCCCACTCGATCCCCGGGTGGCCAGTCGATTATCAGATTGGCATTGTCAGGCGGGCGACGCAGGAAGAAAACGCCGAGCAATAAGAGCAGGACGACTGTCCCGACAACCGCTGTGATGATGAGTGGTTGCTGCTTCCACGAGACTGTGCCCTGATTCTGATTTCCACTGCCAGACAACTTTGCACGTTGGCTCTTGGTACGCAACACTTCGTCGTAGGCAACTTTCTGGATCGCGTTGAGCAGGCAACGGCGGGCGGCGGAGAGCTCGTTGAGCAGTCGCTGCGAATGATCGACAATTTTACTGTTTGCCATATCCTGCAGACGCCCCATGCGTTCGGTCGCCGCGTCTTCAATTTTCTTCCGATCAGATTCAAACAGTTCGAGCCCTAGCAGGGCGTAGTGATCAGGCGGACGAGTGGGCGTCACAATTCCTAGGAGATCACGGTAGGGGTCAAATTCTGCTGGCATTGTTACGGCATCCACAGGAAGATTGCGTTATCTTTGAATCATGCCGTTCTCCCCACACAAGTTCAAGGACGGGGCGGCGTATTCGGACGCGATTCGTGCAGCAAACCGTGGCACAAAATCCATGTTCGGCAACGTAGTCATCCGCTATGATCCTAGACCCGTGTTGTTCCCGGGGTTGCACTAATCAACGGAATATCTTTGACAAGAGCCCTCAAATGGTGTTGTATTTGAATCCAATTTATTTGTGCATGCTACTGGGAATGATCAGTTGTCTGGGTGCGACGGTCAGTGCAGATGAAAGCAAGACTGACCTGCGAACCGTGCGAATAATTTATCTCGTTTCTCGCGATCGTGAAGAAAACGTTGAATACACGGCTGCATTAGAATTCGCAATTCGTGATCTTCAAAAGTGGTATGGAGGGCAACTCCAAGGTCCGACGTTTCGTTTGAGCGATCCAGTTGTTGAGGTTGTGAAGAGCAATCGGCCTGCCGATTGGTTCTATGGAAACCCTAACGGCAGCGACCAGGACAACTGGGGATTCAATAACACGCTTGATGAAGCTAGAAATCTGATAGACGCTAGGCACAATGATCCGGGTTTTATTTGGATTTTGTATTCCGATGGACCGGGCAATAAGGGTCGGGGAGGCAGTGGAGTTGCCTGTCTGCCGGAAGATGACCTGCTGGGACTTGTTGGAAAGCATCCTGTGGACAAGGACAAATCCCGTTGGATTGCGGGGCTAGGGCATGAGCTTGGCCATGCCTTCGGATTGCCTCATCCGACAGACACCGAAAAACATGTGGACGCCATCATGTGGCTGGGTATTTATGGCAAGTATCCGGACAAGACATATCTCACAGACGACGACAAAAAGGTATTGCGGCGAAGCCCGTTTTTTTATCGCGAAAACAATGAACCTGTTTTCCAAAAAGGCGCCGTTGTCGCGACTTACCACTACACTGGAGGGGCCTTTGAACAGCATGCCGGACATGATCCGATTGCCTGGACAGAACGCAAAACCGCTAGCGATGAGCGTCACAGCTTTGAAGAAACGCGACGAGATACAGAATTCATTTATCTGAATGACAGCAGTCGCGGATATGCTATTCGGCTGCCGATGGCCGGCGGCGAATCTGCTCTCTCAGGCGACGGCGAGAAAACATGGACAACGCTGTATCCCGTTGCTCAAAAAAAGGACTGACGCGAGGTTACGCTGTAAGCCTGAACTGGTAGCCTAGCATTTTTAAAATTTAGAATGGTGCATTGAGGCATTGGATGGCCACGACGGCTTACAAACGATTCCGCATGCAGATCGAACTGCAGCGTACGTCTCCAAAAGCGGTACGCTTGCCAGCGGGTTATCGCTGGCTGCCATGGCGGTCGCTGTTACTCGAACGACACGCGCAAGTTAAGTGGCGGGCCTTCCGCGAAGATCTTGACGGGAAAGTTTTTTCATGTCTTGGAGACGCAGCAGGCTGCACGGCTCTGATGAAGGAAATTGTTGGGCAGGCAGCATTCTGTCGAGCGGCAACATGGATGGTGGTCTATCAGCCTGAACCTGACTGGCCCGCGGTGGATTGCGGCACGATTCAGGGTGTCACGCGGAGTGGCGGGATGGGGTTGATTCAAAATGTCGGTGTAATTCCGGAACATCGCGGACTGGGCCTTGGCCGCGCACTGGTCCAACAGGCCTTGCTGGGTTTTGTGCAGGTTGGTATGAAAGTCAGTGTGCTAGAAGTTACGGCGGATAACGCAGCGGCCGTTCGCCTCTATCAATCACTGGGATTTCGTACAATCCAAGTATTGTATCGTGACAGTGCCACTGGCGAAACAATGACTGAGGATGAGGCGGAGTCACAGATCAGCAAATGGCCACGACACCTTTCCGGGCAATGAGGAGATTGCAATGAATTTTTTCCCATGCGGACAGACGCGACGTGAATTCGTCTGGCAGATGGGGGGCGGATTCACCGGGCTGGCCCTGACATCAATGCTCAATCAGGACGGGTTCTTTGGCAGACATACGGCCGCCGCGGGTGAGAGTGCGGGAAACGCATTACGGCATCAGCCGTATTTCGCTTCGAAAGCCAAGTCGTGTATTTTTCTAATGATGAACGGGGCTCCCAGCCAAGTTGACACATTCGACTATAAGCCGTCGCTCCAGAAATACGCTGGACAACCGCTGCCGGAAGGCAAGGCGTTCACTAATTCCGGCGGACGCAAAGTCGGGTTTCTAACGCCCGCTTTTCGACGTTTTCGCCCAGGCGGCGAAAGTGGCCTCCTGATATCCGACTACTTTCCGCATGTACGACAGCATGCCGATAAGTTGGCCGTCATTAGGTCGTGCCACACGGACAGCCACGCACATGGATCGGCGTTGGTGGCCATGAACACGGGCAAAACGTTTATCGGGCGTCCCTCCCTCGGATCGTGGTGCGTTTATGGACTAGGGACTGAAAATGAAAGTCTGCCAGGCTACGTCGTGATTCTTGACAAACGGGGAGGGCCGATTGGCGGTCAGCCCAACTGGTCGAGCGGATTTATGTCGGCTGCGTATCAGGGTACATTATTTCGGCCGGTTGGCGATCCGATTCTGGATCTTCGCGGCCCGGAACATGTGACGCGTCCAGCACAGCGTGCACAACTCGACATGCTTGCGCGGCTCAATGAGCAGCATCTCGCGGCGCGCCCAGGAGGCGATGAATTGGCTGCAAGAATCGGATCGTACGAGCTGGCGTTTCGCATGCAGACGGAAGCACCAGAAGCAGTAGACCTCAGTCAGGAGACAGCCCAGACGCTTGAAATGTATGGCGTCGGTCAGCAGCCGACGGACGAATACGGACGCAATTGTCTTGTCGCGCGGCGTTTGATTGAACGTGGAGTGCGATTCGTGCAACTGTACTCCGGCGGTGGTCATCTGGAAGAAACTTGGGACGCGCATGAGAGCATCGAGAAGAACCATGGACGTCATGGCGCTGAAGTGGATCAGCCCATTGCCGCCCTCCTCACGGATCTAGAACAACGCGGACTTCTGGATGAAACGCTGATCGTCTGGGGCGGTGAATTCGGCCGGATGCCGTTCAGCGAAGGGCAGAACGCTCCTGGCAGAAATCATAATCCGTACGGCTTTTCCATGTGGTTGGCCGGCGGCGGCGTCAAAGGCGGCACAGCATACGGTGAAACCGATGAATTCGGGTTTGAAGCCGTAGTTGATCGAGTCCACCTGCATGATCTGCACGCCACGATTCTGCATCTGATGGGGATGGACCACGAAAGGCTGAGCTATTTTCATCAGGGCCGCGACGAGAGTCTGACCGATGTGTTCGGCAAGGTCGTGACCGGAGTCCTCGCGTAACCGCATTAACGCATAAATGATCGCTGCGACTGCATGCCACGGCCCGTATTCATGTTGACTTGAAAAAAACTTTCGGCGACGGCCGCACCAATGCCATTCAGCTGAGACTGGAAATCGTCAACAAACTGATGCAGGCCATTGCCGATCACATCTGTGGCCCGAGCGTAGTTTAGTTTGGCGTTGAGTTGAGCCACAAGTTGCTCAGCGGGATTGCTGAACGAATGCATGGGTGTCCCTGAAATTGCGCGAATGCTACTTTCGGCGTCGCGCACACAAAACCGCATCGATCTGGGGAAACGGGTATTCAGCATCAGAAAATCTACGACTTTCGCGGGTTCAATCCGACCATACTCCCGGCGATACATTTCCAACGCACTCGTTGATTCTAGCAGCGCTGCCCACTGCACGACATCCACCTGTGAACCAACATGCATCGGGTCTGGCAGGAGAATAAAATACTTGACGTCGAGAATTCGGGAAGTCTTATCGGCACGTTCGAGATGATATCCAAGACTCGAAAAGTGCCAGGCTTCGCCACGCGACCATGTCGCCTGAATCACGCCCAAGACCTGATGCGCCGAACGTTTAATCTGCTCCAGAACACCATGCGGCTGTCTGATTGCTCGATTAGATTCTGATGCGGCCTTCCGCACGCGAAGGTAAAATTGATTGACTACTTCCCACATGGGAGTCGTCAAATTCTCGCGGATCGAGCGCGCATTTTCGCGAGCGGCCGCCAAGCAACTGACGACCGAATTTTGATTCTTCGGATCGAATAGCAGGTAACGAATCACATTTTCCTGAGTCGGCGCGGAATACGTTTCCTTGAATGTTTCTACATCTCCGCCAGCGTGGAGTAGCGACGACCATAGGTCAAGTTCGCGGCCGCGATATCCCAACGCAATGTTGGATGTGACATCGATAAATCGAGCTTGGTTTTCCGCACGTTCCAGATAACGACTCATCCAGAACAATGATTCAGCAACGCGACACAACATGGTTGAAAATCTTAAATGGGTCCGGCAACGTGATTCAATTCTTCAGCAACACCCACGTGTCTTTGCTGCCTCCGCCTTGTGAGGAATTAACGATCATAGATCCTTCTTTTAGGGCGACGCGCGTGAGTCCTCCGGGGAGCACCCACACGTCTTCGCCATACAGGATAAATGGACGAAGATCGACGTGTCGCGGTGCGAGTGTCTGATTAATGACGGTGGGAACTGTCGAAAGTGTCAGCATCGGTTGCGCGATATAGTTGCGGGGATCTTTGCGAATTAACTCCGCGCAATCTTCCCGCTCTTTCTGTGAGGCTTGCGGGCCCATCATGATGCCGTAACCGCCTGATTCGTTAGTCGGTTTGACCACTAGTTCGTGCAAATGACTGAGCACATAGTCACGATCAGACTTTACAGAACACAGATACGTCGGCACATTTTTTAGAATGGCATCTTCGCTGAGATAGTAACGAATGATTTCCGGCACATACTGATACACGGCTTTGTCATCGGCCACACCGGTTCCAGGAGCGTTCGCGAGCGTCACATTGCCGCTGCGGTATGCGCGCATCAGTCCCGGGACGCCCAGCATACTGTCAGCCCGAAAAACCTCCGGATCAATAAAATCATCGTCGATCCGGCGGTAAATAACATCCACGCGTTGCGGTCCGCGTGTCGTCTTCATCCAGACCATGTCCTCGTCATCGACAAAGAGATCACTGCCGCTCACCAGCTCCACACCCATTTGTTGCGCAAGAAACGAATGTTCGAAATAAGCAGAATTGCAAATCCCCGGAGTCAGTACCACCGCCGTGGGTGCTGAAATATGAGGCGGAGCAGTCTTGAGTAACGTCTCCAGCAATCGTTCGGGATAGTCCTCAATAGAGGCAATAATTGAGCCGTAAAAAACTTCCGGCAGCACACGCTTCATAATCTCACGATTCTCAAGCACATAACTGACGCCGGATGGACACCGTAGATTGTCTTCCAACACGTAAATTGTGCCGTCATGATTTCGCACAAGATCCGTGCCGACGACATGCGTCCAGACACCGCCGGGAGGCCGAAAGCCTTGACATTCCGGGCGATACGTTTTCGCGGTCTTAACCAGTTCTTCCGGGACGACGCCGTCCTTCATGATCTTGCCGTCACCGTAAACATCGTCCAAAAACAGGTTGAGCGCACGAATGCGTTGTTTGAGTCCAGATTCGATGATCTGCCATTCGTCCCATGCGATCGGGCGCGGCACAACATCGAAAGGCCAGACCTTTTCGTTGCCGTCATTGTGCCCATAGACGGCGAAGGTAATGCCCTTTTCAAGCAACTCTTCTTCGGCGTGCCGCTGCCGTTCCGCAAGCATCTCGGCCGACAGCGACGCGAGACCATCCGACAACGCAGGATGCCGCGGGGTCCCGGCCGAAGTCAAAAGTTCGTCAAAATTTCCAGGAGACGCATTCACTTACTCAGGATCTCCAGACGAATCCGGTACATGGTTGTCACGAATTCAGGCAGTCTATACTCAAAATGCAGAGAGTGTAGGCACTGCGACCTCCTTTTCACAAGACGTCTGCCCTCAGGCAAGATTCATGCCACGCACTGTGTCGCCTTAAAAAACGACTTATTTAGAGTTGGTCACTCCCGAATTTAGGCTAAAGACTTTAGATTGCTCGCTCATGAACACAGTCTTGGGGTCTTGGAGAATTGCTGTGGCTGCAAAAAGATTACCACCGAACGATGGCGAACAGAACTTCGCTTTTCTCAGTTCAGACGATCACGCGGAGTTCACCGACGCTCGATTCGATGAGCCACGGGCGGAGACAGCCGAAACGTTCATGTTCCCTGTCGCAACTCCAGACAGTGATGTGGAACAACTTGCGGTCACGAGTCCACCACAGGTCGCGAGCGATGTCCCGGTCGTCTCCGCGGCAAGGGACGGGCTGCTGCCAACATCCACTTTATCCGTGCCGGACATCGCGGCCCGTCCTGCCCCATCTACGGGGTATGTCAGCGGAAAATTGTTTGTGGGAGTCGTGGGGTATGCTCTCGCGTTGACGCTGCTACTCTTGGGAATGCTGTTGACCGGACGGATGTCACTCTTTGGAAATCATCCGCTTGAGAGCCTGCCGGATTTAAGGCCACTGGACCCACAGGAATTTCGCAAAGTGCCTGACGGAGCGAAATTGCCGGATGGACATGTCTTGCGACTTGGTGAATCGCGACGCTTTGGAGACGTAGTGGTGACACCTGTGCGATTGACGAAAGAGCCGTTGCAATTTCAAGGTTTTTTGTCTGGAGCGATCGAAGAGAAACTCACAACGGTGCCTGTCATGAAATTGTGGCTGAACTTTAAGAACGTGGCGGTTAACTATGCGTTTTCTCCGTGTGATGCGGGCCTGATGTCCAATCGCTCACCAGCTGATTCAAAAGACGCTGCGACGTTTGCTAATACATTTCTTACGATCGGCATTCCGTCCGGTGATTTTGCTACGACACGGAGGCTCAACTTCTTGCATACCATGGACAGTAATTTTGTAATCGTAGGGCAAGAATCTGGAAAGATCTTACTGCCTGGCGAATCGCTTACAACATTTGTCGCCGAGAGCGACGCAGACGATGACGTTCATCCTGACGACAAGACCACTTTTTTCTGGAGGGTTCAGTTCCGAAAAGGCGTAAATTTGTCGAGCGGGAGCGGAGTGACGACCCTGATTGATATCAAGTTCTCCGGAGCCGATGTCGCCACCTCCGGTTGAGAGACCTCCGGTTGAGACACTTCCGTTCTACCTGCGGAACCTGAAATGTACTTCGAAAAGTCTCATGCACAATCACAGTCCGTTGCAGGTTACGATGCCCAACTTTTGGCGGAGGCGGTGAGAAGTGTTCGTGATTTATTGCCGATGTGCGACGATGAGCGGCCTGTTTTTGGCGTGATTTTAGGATCGGGACGTGGTTTAGCGGCCGATCGGTTGCTGGCAGCGGGCGGTAAATCGCTCGCGTACCCGGCCATTCTAGGAATGCCGTTACCACTCGTCGTCGGGCATCCTGGACGACTGGTGCTGGGACGTAATCGGCGTGCTTGGCAGCAAGGACCTAAAGATGGTCAGCGGCTCGCCTGTCGGGTTGCCCATGCGGCGAGCAGCTCTCGATTGATTTTTACATTGTGTCGCGTATCCACGGGAAGACTGCGGTGAAACAGGATTTGGTGAATGTTGGCTGTCAGCGGATTCTGAGTCCCCAGTTGCAGCAGTTCATGACCCAGTTGTCGGCGATCCTTTTCCGATGACGGAAATTTCCCAGGTTCCGGTTCAGCCACGATGATCGGAATCTGCCGTCCCTTCGCACCGATTCCGACCAAAGCACAGCGGTAGATCGCAGGATGATTGTTAAAGATGGCCTCGCAGCAGACGGAATACATCGGGCCGGTGGTTGTAGAAACAATGTGGGCTTTGCGTCCACAAAACCACAGGCGACCGACGTCGTCAAAATAACCAACATCACCCATGCGATGCCAGAATAAGTCACCATCTGCAATCTTCGCGAAGTTCGTCGCATTCGGTCGTTGGTAATACTCCCGTGTTGCCACTGGGCCACTGACAATAATTTCACCGATCTGCCCGCTGGCAACGCTGACCGTCTTCCCAATTTCCCGCAGCATCTCCGAACTAGTCTCAATGATCCGCACACGCATGCCGTGAAAGACGTGTCCGACGCAAGTTCCCTTTCCGATTGCTGTCAGGACTGCGGTTTCCTTGAGTACTTCGCGAGCTGAGATTGATGCCACTGGCAGGCATTCCGTGGCTCCATAGGGCGTAAAAAAATTAGCCGCCGAAGGTAACACGTTGGTCATCCGCTGCAAGACGTGATTGGGCACTGGTGCCCCGGCAGACAGGATCCGGCGCAAGGCGGGCAACGTAATTTGACGCTCCTCACAATAGCGACCAACACGGTTCCACAATGCGGGCGATCCATAGGCCTGGGTCACGCTCTGCGACTCAAGCGCCTCCACGATCCTTGCCGGATTTACGGCCGCAGGTCTAGTCGGGTCCATGTCCGGAATCACAGACGTTACCTGCATCGCAACATTAAACAACGAGAAGAGTGGAAATCCGGGGAGATCCACTTCGCCCGGTTGGATCTGATACTGCTCCCGAATCAAATCCACTTGCGCATCGAACATACCGTGTTCGTAGTGAACTCCCTTTGGCGGCCCGGTGCTGCCAGAGGTGAAAATAATGGCTGCCGAATTGGTTGCCATAGTGGCTGGCAGCGCGATGCCAGACTGGCGGCCATCATCGACGAGTTGTCGATAGGATTCGCATCCTAGGTGACGTGTCCGGGGACCAACAATAACGTTGAACCGTGCATTCCGAAAACGCCATGGCAGCAGCCGCCGGACAACATGCACCGGCGTAATTGCCGCGAACCCATCGGGATTGACAGTCTTTAGGCAGCGGAAGACGCTGCGGATCCCCATCCCAGGGTCGATGAGCGTGCAACAAGCTCCTGCCCGCATAATCCCGAATGTCAACGCAATGAATTCAATCGACGGCCGCACCATGAGCACGATGCGGTGTCCGGGGCGAACGCCAAGTTCGATCAGGCCGCGTGCAATTGCATCAACTTCTGTGTCGAGTTGCTGAAAAGTCAAGTGCGTCCATGCAACCCTCCCCGCTGCATCTCGTGTTTCCGGAAATACCACCGCGCGCTGGTTGGGAACCAGCGTGGCGGAAATTCTTAGCCGGTCAGCAATATTGAATTTTTTTTCGTCAGCCATTCGACTAGGTCAGCTATCCAAAAAAGGATGATCAGGCTTGTCGTAATGAGTCAACAGATCGTACAGGTGCGGCAAGGATGACTAAAGATTCCAGCAAGTCAAACCAGCGAGACTTTTTTGCGTTTGTCGATTTGATCCGGCCGTTTGCCGTCGACCGGCGATCTTTGCCTGAAAGCGCGCATACCGGAGAAATATTTCGGAGAATTTGTGACGATGGTCAAATAGCTGAATTTGTTGCTCTTCGCGGCTTGGAAATTAAGACAGCCATCACTTTGGACTGTCTTGTTGTTACAGCACCAGACAATTGAACGCTGTCTCCTGTCTTGGCGAGTCCCATCGCTTTCGACGGCGGAATCCTGCGCTGGTGTGGCTGATCGGATCAGGCCCCTGATATGAAATGATTTTATCAGGAAACGACGACCTCAGGTTTCACGGATTCGAGCTAAACGGAATGGACGCCACTGAACTTGTTTCAGGGATCATGCTGCTCATGTATCGCGTGTTCCAGACCACACGCACCTCGCAGCGTTTGTCTGAAATTCCCCATTTGCCTGTCTATGCTCAGAAGAGGTTCCGCCCCCAATGCTGCGTATTCGTAACATTCAATCGTCCGGTAAACGTAATTTTCTCGCGATGTGCGCTTCTGCCGTAAGCCTTGGCGCAATTTGTGTAAGCTTCGACCCGGTGCCAGCCGGGGATGACATTCAGATCACTCGCGTGGATTCAGGAAACACGGCACTCGTCGACTCGTGCGACGTTCCGCTGCCTCCGGCACTGCAGGGTAGCCTTTCAGAGGCTGTCAGTTCAGTTCAATCGATCGCCCCGGTTCTGACCGTCAACGGGGGCGACCTGAGCAACGACGATGCAATCAAATTTTCACTGTTGCTTCTGAAAGACGGGGGACGCTTCATCGACAATATTGACAACTACCGTGTTACCTTTGAAAAGCGTGAACGCATTAAAGGGGACATCGGTGAACTCGAAACAATGGAACTGAAAGTTCGTCACGCGCCAAACTTCAGCGTCTACATGAAATGGAAAACAGGGGATGCAGGCCGGCAGTTACTATACAACGATGAATACGACGATAAGCAAATGGTTGTGAAACTTGGTGGTCTGAAAGGTCGAATTCTGCCAGCGTTGAAACTCGATCCACTCGGTTCAGAAGCCAAAGCAGGAGCACGCTATCCTGTCACTGAAGCTGGAATCTCAGGCATGATCCGACAGATGATTGTGCATCGCGAAAATGACGTGAATCACGGACAAGGCGTAGATTGCCGACGCCTGCAAAATCAGGAATTTGACGAACGCGAGTGCTACTGCTTTGAGTATGAATACAGTGCACCGAAATTCAATACTCTGTACCGGAAAAGCATCGTCCTGATGGATACCCGCTACCACGTGCCTCTTAAAGTTACGAATTACACTTGGAGCGATAACACCGAAGGCCTGACACCCGAACAACTCGACGAAATGACGATGATCGAAGACTATGCCTTTCGCAAACTGGACATGGGTGCGAAACTCGTCGCCGAAGACTTCAGTCGCGACAATCCAGCGTATCGCATGTAAATCAAGCAACCAACCTGAATATCCACAGTCGCGACTAGCAATGGTCGCGACTTTTTTGCGCCCGAATCACCTGTATGAGTTTGCCGGCGGACAGTTCATCATTAGCCTGAAATCCCGCGCCGCCGTCTGCATGCCCGTTTCTAGGCTCATCGCCATGAATGTCCACGCGACAGGCATCACAGCTTTTGACTGAGCGTCAGGAACTCAGCCCACATGCCTCCCTTGTCACGCGGTTGAGAGACACAAGGCAGGTGTGTCCACCGATGCCCGATCGAGCATAACGGATGCCAAGCGTCTTCAGTACCTAGCGCGTGATCGGACAAAAGCGAGTCTGATTAGATTCAGACACATTCTCAGTGAACCGTCAATCAACGGAATAGAGTTTGTCGGCAAAGGGTGCAGTCGGGGATTTCGGGAGGCGAGCTGGACGGGGTGAGTTCTGAAAATTCGGTGACGCACGAAACACGGCCACGCACTTCATTTGTCGTTGCATCTAATCGGCGGCACGCCCCCCCGCGTGGTGCGTATTTACGGCGTTTCGCTTAGACTCCCGCAAACTCAAACGCCCCTAGCGGTTCGGTGCTCAGCGTCATTACAACTGCGGCCCGATTCGGTTACCATGCAGGGCTA
Source organism: Planctomycetota bacterium (assembly GCA_003670925.1). Taxonomy (GTDB): domain Bacteria; phylum Planctomycetota; class Planctomycetia; order Planctomycetales; family Planctomycetaceae; genus SXXK01. The sequence continues at coordinate 87,862 of QWQG01000165.1, forward strand.
GTCGTAAAAGCACTTGGCGGTCGGTGCGTCCACAGATTACGGAACCTGAGCGTTTCTCAGAACACATTCCCTGCACAAATTTTTGTTCATTTCACCGAGAGGACTTTATCGATGTCAGAATCTCGTCAAACAACGCGTCGTGGCTTTCTGCAAGGAGTCTCCGCCGCTGGGACTGCCGCAATTTTCAGTCCCTCAATGAACCGAGCCCTCGGCTATCAGTCTCCTAATGAACGCCCGATCTTTGCAACCATTGGTTTGCGGAATCAAGGCTGGGAGATTACCAACAAGTCATTTAAGTTCGCCGATTTTGCCGCGCTTGCCGACGTCGATTCGAACGTCCTTGGTGCAAACGTCGAAAAGGCCGAACAGGCTCAGAAAAAGAAACCCGATGCTTTCAAGGACTATCGAAAGATCCTTGATCGCAAGGATATCGATGCCGTCATGATCGCCACGCCCGACCATTGGCACACCAAGATCGCGGTCGAAGCGATGTACGCAGGCAAAGATGTTTACTGTGAAAAGCCCCTGACCCTGACGATTGCCGAAGGCAAATTAATCGAGAAGGTCGTCAAGGAGACCGGCCGCGTCTTTCAGGTGGGCACCATGCAGCGCACGGAATCTGACCAACTGTTCCTCTTGGCTGTCGCGTTGGTGAAACATGGACGCATTGGCACCGTTCAAAGAGTGACGTGTGGCATTAACGGGATGGAAGCTTCACCCATGATTCCCGTGACTCCCGTGCCTCAAGAACTTGACTGGGACTTCTGGCTCGGCCCTGCACCGAAAGTCGATTATCGCGCACTCCCCGAAATGCGGACAGGATATGGTGGAGGCGTGCCACTTTTCAGTAATTGCCACTACGCCTTCCGCAACTGGCACGAATACTCCGGCGGAAAACTAACTGATTGGGGCGCGCACCACGTTGATATTGCCTGCTGGGCACTCGGCGCCACTGACACGGGCCCCAGCAAAGTCATCCCGGTCGAATTCCAGTTGCCAGTGGAATACAAGGGTGGGCAGCCCTTGGTTCAAGATCAATATAACGCGGCCACGAGCTTCAAAATTCAAGTCAAAATGCCGCACAATGTCGAAATGATTATCACGAGCGAAGGCGACAATGGCATTCTCTTTGAAGGGACAGAAGGTCGATTCTTTGTGAACCGAGGCAAGATCGCCGGGAAGCCTGTCGAGGATCTGAAGGAGAATCCGCTGCCTGAAGGCGCCATCGAAGAGATCTACGGCGGAAAAGTGAGCGAGAATCATACGGCCAATTTTATCGAAGCGATCAAGTCTCGCAAACAACCGATCTCCGACGTGTGGTCCCATAACCGCATGCTCGAAATCTGCCATCTCTCCAACATCGCCATGCGTCTGAATCGCGAAATCAACTGGGATCCGACCAAACGCGAAATCATGGGCGACGCTGAGGCAAACTCATTCCTTGCACGAGAAAACCGCAAGGGCTATGAGATCAAGATGTAGGTTGTCGGATGGTCTCGCAGACGCCAAGCGCAGCATTTGAGATTGTCGAGTCTCAAGCTTGGGGAAGTTCGCTGCGCATGACGCATGACGGCGCCGCCATGCCTTAACGGCATCCTTCGTGGCTACTGCTCTTGTGCCACGGTGAGATCCACTTTGGCACGGACCGTGCGGCGGTCGAGCTGGAGCAGCCGAGCCGCCTTCTCAAAACTCTTTGTCTGACGATAGGCCATGGTGCAGTACTCCGCTAAAAGCTCATCAGCAGTTAGGCTGAGTGACTGGAGCCGCATAAGTAGCCGCTGTGCCGCTGGCGAATTCCCCGGGAGTGAAGCACCGATAGGGCTTTGTGCCGGTGTATAAGATCCGTGGATCATGATATTCCGAACGCACTGCTCAAGCTCCCGAATGTTGCCAGGCCAATGATAGTTGGCCGGCAGATTCCGGTTTAACCATTGTACTACTTCCTGCGTCAAAACTTCCTGCTCACCAGCCGCCACGCGTCCTGCGATATGCGCCACGATGTTCTCCAGCACTTCAGGGTTGTCTTGAACCTGCGACGCTAAGGAGGGAGTCTCGATCACATCTGCGCAAAGTCGATAGTAGAGGTCTTCCCGAAACGCTCCCGCTTCGATCTCCCGCCGGAGATCGCGGTTTGTTGCGGCAATCATCTTTCCTTCAAATTTTCGGATCCGAGTTTCGCCCAGACGCTGGAACTGGCGATTTTGCAGAACACGCAGCAATTTCACCTGAATGGTTCCGTCCAGCTCGCCAATTTCATCTAAAAGAATGGCGCCATGTTCACCACAGGCTTCCAGCCATCCGGCTCGCGCTCCCGCAGCATCAGTGAAGGCTCCTTTCGCATGGCCAAACAACTCGGACTCAACGAGATTTCTGGACAGGGCCGAAATGTTGACCGCGAAATAAGACTCTGCGGGATGTATCGCGAACTTTCCCTGCTTCGGATCAAATGGAATGTAGCGCGACATTCCAATCGCCTGTGCGACCAGCTCCTTACCACTCCCACTAGGGCCTGTCACAAGGGTCGTCACCTGATGTAGACTTTGATAAAGACTGCGTCGGTATCGCCGGAGATCATGCGTAAAAATGGACTGCCAGATTCTGGCACGCAGCCTTGCTGCAGGTAATGATTGTCCAATCACGCACTCAAAGATATGGAAGAACGCGCGGTACACCTGATGGAAAATCTCAAACAGATGTAGCTTATGACTGAGCGACGGCAATTGCAGATCTGGCAACTGCAGCCAGTAATCAAATTGTGTCGAGTACCATTTCCAGACTGGCAAATCTGTGCCACCCTGAACCACGGTCTCAGGAACGCGTTTTCCCCAGACCTCCAGTTGCTCGTAGAAAAGAATATAGAGCACCAAGTCATCATACAGGCATAACTGTTCGTTGCAGACAGCATTTCCTCGGAGCAACTTGTTACGCAAGACTTCGGCCACACTCCGTGCTCGCTCAAGAATCAGCACTAGGTTGCTGCGGCGCTGGGGCATCTGCTGAGTTGTAAATCCCCAGTACTCTTGCTGTTCTGCGACAAAGCGATCGCCCAGCGCGGCTTTTTCCAATTCGAGTCGCGCTGCCAGAAATGGATTGGCATTGCTCAGTTCGCCGACCGCTCGAACAAAGGGTAAGTCTTCTGCTGGAATGAACCCCATCAATGGCGACCTTTCACTGAACCCGGATTAAACCCCACCGCACAATGACAAAAAATGTACCTTAAAAATACATTTTATGTACACTGCTAGCTCTCTACATTCTCATTTTTTGTTTTTACTGTTTAACTTAAGCCTATACATAAAAAGTACTTATGTCATTTAATTAAATCTTGGTACTGAACGTGCGATGCACATTTTCGTCTACAGGTTTTAAAACATTCAAACAGCGGAGATGAAAATGTTGACCATCGCATGCCGACCACAGAGACCACTACCAATTGTCATTTTTCTGGGAGTCTGCTGCTGCTTTCAGTCACAGCAGGGTGAGGCCTCAGGCCTTTTGATTGCCGATGGTGGCCTAGGAGGGGTGCTCGAAATCAAGGAACATGAGGTTTCAGTTGTGATCAACAACGGCATTGCCGTGACAGAGGTTCGACAGGTGTTTCATAACACCGAACAGCGGATCGTTGAGGCCCTTTACACATTCCCCGTGCCCAGCGGAGCGAGTGTCAGTAACTTCAGCATGATCATCAACGGCAAGGAAATGGTCGGTGAAGTGGTAGAGAAGAAACGAGCTCGCCAGATCTATGACAGTTACAAAGCGGTCAAACGCGATCCTGGCCTACTGGAGCAGGTTGACTACAAAACTTTTGAACTCCGGATTTTTCCAATTCCCGCCGGGGCGGATCAGCACATCAAAATAACGTATTGTCAGCAGTTGGACTTCGACCACAACAACGCCACATGGGTTTACCCACTCGCCACCACAACTCGCACAGACATCAATCAGAAAACCACAGGGAAGTTTGCACTGACCGTAGATGTCAAAAGCGAGATCCCGATCACGAAGATGTTCAGCCCATCGCATGAGGAGGACTTTGCGATTGCCAGTTACACCCCAAACTACACGCGCGCCAGCCTAGAAGTTCAGGAAGGTAACCTGAGCCAAGACGTGGTGATTGCTTTCGACACTGAACGTCCGCGGACTGGTGTTGACATTGTCACCTCAAAACGATCGGGCGAAGATGGCTATTTCATGATGACCGTGACCGCCGGAAAGGAATTGGAGGAAGATAGTGCAGGGATGGACTATGTGTTTGTGATGGATATCTCGGGCAGTATGGGTAACGATGGCAAGCTAACGCATTCGCGGAACACGGTGGATTCATTCGTGACGTCACTTGGAACGGAAGATCGCTTCGAGATAATCACCTTCAATAATGCTCCGCAGATGCACTTTGGGAAGATGACCGTTGTTAGTGACGAATCGCGAAAATCGGCTGAGGAGTTTCTGAAGTCGCAACGAGCCAAGGGTGGAACTAGTCTTCGCCCGGCCGTTACAACAGCCTACAAGTATAAAGACGGGGACCGCGCGTTGAACGTGGTCGTTCTGTCCGACGGCATGACCGAGGACAAAGAACAGTCTGAGTTGCTTCGGCTGATTTCGACTGCCCCCTCTGGAACTCGAGTCTTCTGCATCGGCATTGGAAATGATGTGAATCGTCCGTTGCTCAAACAGCTCGCTGAGGGGGCTGGCGGATTGGCCGCCTTCGTTTCCCAGCAAGACGACTTTGCTCGTCAGTCGCAAGCATTCCGGCGGAAGCTGATGCGTCCGGTAGCAACGGCAGTGCGGATTATTGTGAATGGGATTGAGACCTCCGACATCACGCCCGAAGCTTTGCCGGATCTATTCTATGGGGCACCGTTGAGACTTTCCGGACGTTACAAAAACTCCGGTGACGCGACGATCACAATCGAAGCGGACGTGATGGGGCGGCCTATCAGTCAGACCGTGCAAGTCAAATTTCCGGATGTCGAAGAAACCAATCCCGAGATCGAGCGATTATGGGCGTTTCAGCAGGTTGAGCAACTTATGGCTGGCATTCGCAGGAATGGCGAATCAGCAGCCTCGGTGGCAAGGATTCTGAATCTCTGCGAGGGATATTCGATCGCTGGAGAATATGCGTCATTCATCGTCCTAGAAAATGATGCCGAATACAGCCGTTGGGCCATCGAACGCCGGAATGCGACGCGCGTCAACCGCGACGACAATGCTCGTCTTCGTCTGCAGGAGCAGCTGCTCCAATTAAGGGATTCCGCATTGGCTCAGACGGGTCCTGCTGAGCCCCAAGCTGTTGCGGCCTCCGAGCCCGGGCATCAGAACGGCTCTCAGACTAGCCAGACATCAGCAGCAAGTCCTTCGAGTACACTACCAACACCAACCGACTTGAATTGGACGCGGCAATCATCACCGTCGGTCAGTCAGTCATTTAGTGGAGGCAGCCGTGGCGGTGGAGCGATCGACCCTCTCACGGGGCTGCTAGCCATCGGGCTTGCCGTAGCCGCAGTGTCCAATCGGAAGCGCCGGGGCATCAAACTCGAAAACCCCAACCGCAACTGAGTCCTGAAGCGCCGTCATCGCGCAGATGGCCATCAAACATAAACAGGTTGCCGAGCCGATGTTCGGCAACCTGAACAACCATGACCTTCCAGCATCGATTCCCGGCAACCTCGCCAGCACTGGACCGGATGTCTGCCATGCAGATCCTTCAACGCTTGTCACAAATCCCGGTCACACTTTTCCTCGTGGCACTCGCAGTCGTCGCGCATGTGGCCGGGCCACTTGTCCTCCTGCTGACGATCGATTTAAAAAACATCTCAATTCTTGAATTGCACCGGGTTCTCACATGTCATTTACTACACTGGTCGGCTGATCATTTACTTTGGGATTTGGGGATGTTCGCCGCCCTTGGAACGATTGCCGAACTGACCATGCCACGACGTTACCGCCTGACTTTGCTTCTGGCGGCTCTCCTGATTCCTGTCGGCGTCATGCTGCACCACCCGGAGCTGGAGTCTTACCGTGGTCTCAGTGGAATCGATACGGCTCTCTTTGGACTCATTGTGACTGATCTGCTCGGTCGCCGACTCGTCGAGCGTGACAGGAAATCGGTGCTGCTGTTTTCGCTACTCTTGTTTGGACTTCTGGCAAAGTTGGCGACAGAAATCGTCTGGGGCACTAACATTTTTGTCAGCGACACCTCGTTCGTGCCTGTTCCTCTCGCACATCTCATTGGTGCTGCAACTGGCCTGCTGCTGGGGGCAGCCGCTCCGTGGTGTTCCCCGCCGACTCAAAGGCGTCAACTGCGGTGTGCAGGAACGGTGGTTGGCAACGGTGCATGCCCTTAAGTGCCAGTGTGGATTTGGTTCTGCCACTCTCTGTAGATCAATCCGGGCAGCATCCATGCGTTTCTCGCGTATCGCGACGCCAGCCTTCGCGGATTCGTGAGTAGTCGATGAGACCACTCGAGATTTAAGTTTCTGACCCAAACTGGAGCGCGCGTTTGACGCCCGGCCAGAAAATCAATTGTAGCCCCCGCAGCAATGGCCACTTTGCAAGTCAGATCCTCATGAAATCGTTTTAACCACAGTTCCTGCTTTGGTGCGCCGAAACCCACAATCAAAACATCCGGGCTGCAGGCCTTAATTCTTTCCAGAATTTGCTGATTTTCAGCTTCATGATGCTCAAATCCTAGGGGAGGACTGTACGTGCCCACAACCCTCAGTTTTGGCCAACGCTGCTGAATTGCTTGGGACGCGGCATCCGCAACTCCCGGAGCTGCCCCGAGCAGAAACACGGTTCCACCGCATGGATGCTCATTCATGGACGTCAATAATTTCGGCACCAAATCTGAACCGGCAACTCGTTCTGGTAATGGATCATTGAAAAGGCGTGACGCCGTCACAAGCGGCCACCCGTCTGCGACTACGAGCGATGCACTACGGTAAGCATCCCGCAGGTTCGCATTCTGTTGCAACTGAAGTACGTGATCCAAATTTGGAGTGACCACGTACCGGCACGTCTGTTGATCGTTCGTGATCCATGCTTGAATACGCCCGACCGCTTGGTCCATCGTCAGGCGATCAATTTTCATCCCGAAGATGGAGGTCTGCGCTGTTTCTAAAATTGTCATTAGACGCCCTCGCCATTGAAGACAGCAGGAATGGTGCGAAGGATGATTCCAAAGTCCAGCATCAGGCTCTGGTGCCTGATGTATTCGAGATCCAGTTTTACCTGCTCCGGAAAAGGCAGACGACTTCTGCCAGAAATCTGCCAAATACAAGTCAGACCCGGCTTTACTGCTAATCGCTGTAAATCAAACCGTGAGTAAAGTTGAGTTTCACGAGGGAGTGGTGGTCGCGGGCCCACGAGACTCATGTCGCCCATCATGACATTAAAAATCTGCGGAAACTCATCGATGCTATATCGCCGCAAAACTTTACCAAGCGATGTCACTCGGGGGTCGTTGGACATTTTAAATGTTCGCGGGTCCGAGTGCTGATTCTTGACCATCAGCCGTTGTTGCAAAGCCTCGGCATTTGGTGTCATTGATCGGAACTTGTAGCACCTAAATGTGCGGCCTTCTTTCCCAACACGTTCCTGACTGAAAAACACGGTCCCCCTGTCATGCCACTTGATCATGACTGCCACCACAAGAAAAAGTGGAGCCAACACGATAATCGCCGCAAGACTGATTGCGATGTCCATGATGCGTTTAGTCAAGTAGTAAAAAGCAGATTGAACATTGATCTGTCGAACGCCTTCAACAAACTCCTGGCTGTTTGTCGTCAGCGCCGCGGCATCCGTATCCAGAAATTGAGATCGACTTCCATAAATCGCTTCATTCGAAGTCTGCCGCAAAATGGTGCGGTCCGAATTATCGACCTGACGAAGTGTCTGTTGAGGGCGATTCTGGATAGGTACAGCGAGAGACATCCGGTGGACTTCGACTTCTATTTCCAGTTCTGAATAACTCACCCATGGTGAGCAAGTTGCCGCAAATTGGGGGAAATAGTTTTCCGAGTCTTTTCGTGGACTACATTCGTGCAAAGCGGAGTGGCATCTCAATTGACCACCCCCTGAGCACGATCCAGTGGCAACGTGCAAATCAGATCGCGAAAGTCATGCCACTGAGGAAAGTTGAAATTGGTCCCCGCGGTCATCAATGCCCGCGATGGCATCTCGGGGTGGCGTCTTCGTCAAATTTGCAGGGATTCAGTCATCGCCGCACAATTCTTTTTTGAGACTGCGTTACGTGGACCCACGATTTTCGACAAAACATCAGCATGCCAGGTTGCTGTATCGAAACATCCGGGGATCCAAATGTGGTGAAAAGTCCCCGCCGTGTCATTGGAAAATTGCGGATCACTTCCACGCCCCATGCCATTGCTCGAAAATCGCAGCGCGCACAGAAGCGAACCGCAGCATCGAAATTGCGTCCAACAGCTTCAAGACGAAAGCGACCCACAGGACCGATATGCGCATGCGTGATCATTCTGATTTAGCGTGTTAGACATGGCGTCAAGAGTCTTACGGATCCGCCGAAATAAATGCTCCTGCTCCTCA
>QWQG01000035.1 GCA_003670925.1 Planctomycetota bacterium
ATTCGGGGCCGTTAATCGGCTTAATGAAGTCGTGCAGAAAAATGGTGTTCCACTTGATTTCCCGCCCCCTTTCGAAGGAATGGGAAAACTCGTACGGTGGCCCCAGTGCCGCCGTCATCCACCGCAGCCGCTCAAGAAACGCCGCAGAACTCGCAGCAAACGCCCGCGCGAGTGTTTCGGTTTCAGCGTCAAACAATCCTGCCATCGTCGGGGGTTCCTGTACGCCCGCACCCTGAGAAAAAAAACACTACGGCAGGCGTTCAGGAAAACGCTTTTCGGGGATCAGCCTAGCCGAAGTGTGTTCGCAGTCTAACGCAAAGCCCGCTGAACGTCCCGCAAAATCTTCGCCCGAGTTGCTTCGTTCAAATGGGGCCACGCATCAATGACCGTTTGCAGATCGGGGCCAATGGGGCCGCCTGTGGGGCCAGGCATTTCCGAAAGTGCCCTTTGCCCAGCGTTTCCCGTAGTACGTTCGAGCCCTGGTCGGGTTATTTTCTAAAAGGCTTTCCCCAGTGTTTTCAGCGTTTTCTGGGGTTTCGTCGGTCCCAATCGCAGTAAAAATCGCAGCATTTCCAAGGGTTGCGACGGGTTGCTGCTGCGCATTTTGCTGCGATTTTTCGAAGTGCGAATCTGTCACCTGAAGATAGTGCTTCTGAGCTACCTTCGGAGAGTTGCCCAGCCACCGGCAAACGACGTGAGTTGGGAAAGTTTCTTCCAGTTCCGTCTTCCAGTTCCGTCTGCCTGCTGGCCCGCATATTCTGAAACAACTTCGGCCACGGTTTCAGGCCTGCCCTCTCGATCACCTTCAGAAAGGTTGATCGTAAGTTTTGGCTGTTGCATCGGTATTGGGTAATGGCAAATTTCGCTCCTGAAGCCCCCTAGCCTGCGACCACGCGATTAAACGATTCACTCTGTAACCTAGGCGGTATACAATGTCCAAACAGCGGGGCCTTGTGCCGGACAAATGGGGCGGCGAACTTTACCGAATAGATTCTTAAAGGATGTTTGAACTTGGGTGATCCAAAACGAGATTCGCTGAAAGTCGGCAGTCAACGTGCCATTTTAGTGGGAGTGTTTCATCCGGATGATGCTTTTGCGAGGACCGGCGCGCTCGATGAGCTGAAGGGCCTTGTAAGAACGGCTGGAGTCGAAGTTGTGGGCGAAATGACTCAGCTTCGTGAGTCTCCGCATCCCTCCCTTTGCATCGGTCGCGGAAAGCTGGAAGAGCTCAAAGAGTTGGTGTTGCAGACTGACGCACAAGTTGTGATCTTCGACAACAACTTGACGCCGTCGCAGGGACGCGCGCTCGAACAGTCACTCGAAAAGCCGATCGTGGATCGCAGTGAAGTGATTCTGGATATTTTTGCCACCCACGCCCGAACACAAGAGGCCATGTTACAAGTTGAACTGGCTCAGCTGATGTATTTTCGCACGCGTTTGAAACGGATGTGGACACATCTTGAACGCATCGGAGGCGGCGGCCTTGGAGGCTTGGGGGCTGGTCGTGGTCCTGGTGAAAAGCAGTTGGAAACCGACCGGCGATTGATTGATAAACGGATCTCGGAGTTGAAGAGCAAGTTGCACGACGTGGAGTCTCGGCGAGTCCGTACCGTTTCATTAAGGCGCGAGCAACCAACGGTGTCCATCGTGGGCTATACAAACGCGGGTAAGAGCACATTAATGCGTTCACTGACTGGTGCAGACGTCCTAGTGGAAGACAAACTCTTTGCCACACTGGACACGCGTACGCGCCGTTGGAAGCTGCCGCATTTTGGCGATGTGTTGTTGAGTGATACGGTTGGTTTTGTTCGCAATTTGCCACACCATTTGGTCGCGTCGTTCCGGTCAACCTTGGAAGAGGCTCGGCACGCGGATTTATTGCTGCACGTTGTTGATGCGAGCAGTCCTGAAGCCGAACGTCAGATTCAAACGGTGTATCAAGTCCTGGATGAGATCGGGATTCATGTCAAAAATGTCTTGTTAATCCTGAATAAGGTTGATCGCATCGAAGATCAATCAATGGTCGATGTGCTGCGGCGACATTACGAAGATACAGTGACGATCAGTGCGGCGACCGGCATGGGACTGGATAAATTGGCAGACATCGTTGCTGAACGATTGTCGGGGGGATTTTCCGAAATTGAAATTGAGGCCAGTGTGGGGAACGGTCGGTTGCTTGCTTGGCTGACGCAACATGCCGAAGAACTCAGCCGCACCTATACTGACGAGACATACACGCGTGTACGGATCCGATGTCGCATCCCACGGCAGGCGATCGGCCAAATCCCAGGTGCCGACATCACAATTATTGAACCGGCTGTCGCGACATAGCAGGCCTCTCAGACTCGAAGCGTTTTGTACTCAGATCAGCGCCGCGACACGTCAAGGTTTTGTTGCATGCTGTCGGATCATTGAGTTGCATGGGGCCTGAAGATCGCAGATTTCCAGACTACACCTCAATTGCTCGGCTATCGTTGTCTTCTTCCAACGACAATCTGCGTGCAAACCATGGATAGATTGCCGGCACGACAAGTGATGTGAGGAGCGTCGATGTGATGAGACCGCCAATCACAACGGAAGCCAACGGACGCTGCATCTCTGCCCCATCGCTCGTGGAAAAGGCCATCGGGAGGAAGCCGAGACTTGCCACAAGGGCAGTCATCAGGACCGGACGCAGACGTGACAGCGCCGTTTCGCGTGTCACATCAGGCAGCGGCAGTCGTTGTTTTCGTAGATGTTCGGCGGCGCTGACCCAGACCAGCCCGTTCAGGACGGCGACTCCGAACAGCGCTATGAATCCGACACCAGCCGAGATACTGAACGGCATCCCGCGCAGCTTCAGGGCAAAAATCCCTCCGCTGGCCGCCATGGGAACCGCCATAAAAATCAGTAGCGCCAGTCGCGTAGATTTGAACGACGTGTAGAGCAGCAGAAAGATGAGCAGCAACACAATCGGCGTGATTAGGATCAATCGCTGACTCGCGGACTGTAGATTTTCAAAGTCACCGCCCCAGCGAATCTCGTAACCAGTCGGCACAGCTAGGCCTTCTTCGACTGCGTGTTGTGCTTCGTTCACGAATGTGGCTACATCGCGACCTCGGACGTTGGCAGAAACGTATGTGCGACGGCGATTAGATTCATGCTCGACACTTGGAGGCGTTTCTTCAATCCGAATATCCGCTAGGTCGTCGAGTGGCACCGGCTTTCCGCCTGCTTCTGCCACGGGCAACTGTTTAATTCGTTCGATTTCAGCTCGCCAGTCATCGGGAATGCGGACGCGAATCGGAAACCGTGCACGACCTTCAAAAATAATGCCGACGTTGCGACCACCAAGCGCCTCAACAACGTCCATCACTTGCTGCGCTGCAACGCCATATCGGGCCATTGCCGCGCGATCGGGGACGATAGTCACCGTGGTGAGATTCGCCTGATAGTCGGCCTTTACATCAACCGCTCCGGGAATGGAGCGCAGCGTCCGCTCGATATCTTTTGAAAGTTTGGCAAGTGTTTCGAGATCGTCGCCATAGATCAGCACGGCGACGTCGGCCTTGACCCCCGCTACAAGTTCATCGACACGCATTTCAATTGGCTGCGTAAACCCAAACGCGACACCCGGAATTTTGTTGTTCAGTCTTTGCGACATCTCTGCAATCAAGTCATCGCGCGTGATTCCCGGTCGCCATTCCTGGTGATCCTTCAGCATGACCCAGACATCGGTTTGATGCACACCCATCACATCATTGGCAATTTCTGGGCGCCCAGTCTTGCAGAAGACGGTTTTGACTTCGTCGTGCAGTTGCAAGAGTTCCGCTTCGATCTGCTGTGACATGTCGATCGCCCCCTCCAGTGTCGCGCTGGGCAGCCGCACAGCTTCGATCAGCAAATCCCCTTCTTCGAGACGCGGCATGAACTCGGCACCCAAGTTCATACCGACTGGAATACTGAGGGCAAACACGAGAACTGCAAGCAGAGTTGTCGTGACAGGATTTCCAATCGCGCGTGTTACGAGGGGTGCGTAGAAATATTTTATCCAACGCAGCAGAAGCACGTCTTTGTTGGACATTTTCTTGGGTAAAGCCAGCGACGCGATTGCGGGCATAAACGTCATCGAAAGAATTAGTGACCCACCCAAAGCGAACAATATGGTGAGGGCCATGGGGCGAAATAGTTTACCTTCGGTTCCCTGCAACATCAGAATGGGAAGGTAAACGATGGAGATAATCAGTTCTCCAAACATCGTCGGCTTGCGAACTTCTATCGCTGCGTCGCGAATCACGTCAATCCGATTTCGGCCTTGCGAATTGTGCGAAAGCCGATGAATGCAGTTTTCGACCATAATGACAGAAGAGTCCACGATCAGCCCAAAGTCGATCGCTCCGAGACTCATCAAGCTGGCCGTGACACCAAAGGTGTGCATCATGCTGGTGGCGAACAACATCGACAACGGGATAGCCATAGCCGTAATCAATCCAGCGCGAAAACTGCCGAGCATCACGAGGAGCACGATCATCACGAGTGCTCCGCCTTCGAACAGATTCTGCAACACGGTGCGCAGGGTGCGAGCGATCAAGGCCGAGCGGTCATAGATAATTTCAAGCCGCACCCCGTGAGGCAGGGTTTTTTCAATCGCCGTGATACGTTCTTTAATGCGTCCGACGACTTCGCGAGAATTCTCGCCGATCAGCATCATAACGAGGCCGGTGACTGCTTCGCCGCGCGCATCGCGCGTGACGACGCCCTGGCGCGTCATGGGCTCAATCGAAACCGCCGCAATATCGCGAATCAGCAGTGGCGTGCCGCCTTCTTCGCGGCGAATCACGATCTGTTCGATGTCGGCCACGTTTTTCACAAGTGCTTGGCCGCGCACAAATCTCTGTTCACCATGATGAATCACATATCCACCGCCAGCCGCTGCGTTGTTCGCTTCAAGCGCCTGGAATATCTGAGCGAACGTCAACGAATAGCTGGACATCAGGGCAGGGTCTGGACGCACTTCAAATGTCTGATAGTATCCACCGTGCGTATTGATTTCTGTGACACCCGGCACTTCGCGCAGCCGAGGGGCAATGTCCCATTCCAGCACAGTGCGCAGCGCCATCGGTGAATATCCTTTGCCACGCACTTCAAACTGCAAAATCTCACCAAGCGCAGTGGTCAGCGGACCCATTTCAGGAGTTCCGTATCCGGCGGGGATGAGTGCGGCAGCGGCACTCAGGCGTTCGGCTACAAGTTGTCGTGCGTGGTAAATCTCTGAGCCTTCCGCAAATACGATTGTGACAACAGAAATTCCAAACTTTGAAATACTCCGAAGTTCTTCCACATCAGGCAACCCTCCCATCGTAACTTCGACCGGTTGCGTCACGTAGCGTTCGACTTCAACCGGTGACAGTGAGCCGGCCTCGGTAATCACGGTTACCTGAACATTCGTCATGTCCGGGACTGCGTCAATCGGCAGATGCAGGGCGGCGTTCACACCGGCGACTGCCATCAGGGCCGTGCCCATCAGCACCAAGAATCGATTTTCAAGTGTCAGTTTGATAACTTGAGCAAGCATGTTTTATGGCCATCAGAATTGCAGGCAGATCAATCTCTTAGAGATCGCGAATTGAAGGGCGGCGAGCAGGGAGATTTGAAGATTCGACTCCGTGCAGCGTTACTCTTCGCCCTCAAGCAGCAGTTCACTTTTCAGGTAGAAACCACCACGCGACACCACCTGCTCACCCGCAGACAGTCCCGAGATCACTTCGACAATTCCGTTCATGCGTAGCCCAAGGATGATGTCGATGCGACGAAAGCCGCCGTCACCGTCTGGACTGAACACAAAAGTCCGCTGATCGTGTTCGAGGACAGCGGATTCAGGCACCGTCAGGGCTTCCCGCGATGCCGCGAGGGGCACGGCAACTTGCACAAACATGCCCGGGCGCAATTCACCATCAGCATTGTCGATCACGGCCACAAGGGGGATCGCATTTGTTAAAGGATCCACTTCGCGTCCGACAAAATGCACGCGAGCCGATAATGTTTTCTTGCCCAGTGTTGACGGCTCGACACGAATTTCGTCCCCTGGCTTAAGGATTAGCGCCTTCCATTCCCGTTCGCGAAGATCGGCATAGACCCAGAGTGTTGAAGTATCGGCCAAGGTCAGCAGGCCGTCGCCAACGGCAACTCGTTCACTGGGAGAGAATTGACGTCGCTCAATTGTACCAGCAAACGGGGCTCGCAATTGTACTAGCGACAGTGACTCGGGGATCTCTTTCTGGCTGACACTCGTGTCTGTGTCATTTTTTGCCGCTGACGCCTCATCCGCTGCACTTTGTCCCAACAGGGTCTGCACGGCCTGTTGGCAGATGCTAAGCCTTCGTTCGAGATCCTCTGCTTGTGTTTCCGCATGCCGTTGACTGACTTTTGCCGTGAACGTGAGATTTTCCAGTGCAGTAAGCAGGGTGGCTTCGGCATTGTCACGATTGTTGATGCGTTCTTCGATGATCCGGCCGGATACGCCGCCGCTCTTCGCATTTTCCTCGACCGCAGTAGCCAGTGATTCAGCAAGCAAGACATCGGAATAAGCCGAAAGAAGTTGCTCGCGATTTTTGCCGAGCGTAACGTGCTTAAAGTCCTTTTTGATCACCTCGATTGGCATTCGCTCGCGAATGGCGTCCGTCAATTTCGCGAGGCCATCGCAGATCTCCTTTTCCCAGTCACGGTTTTCTACCGCCAGCTTCAGTTCCGAAGTTCGTTGCAGCACGTCGGCTCGTGCATTGCCAACTTCGGAGCTACTGAGTTTAATCAGGACATCACCAGCTTTGACCTTATCGCCAGGGTTGACGCACACCGCCGTAATAATCCCAGGTGTCGCTGTGCGAACTTCGACGTGTCGTCGATCATCGTATTTCAGGCGGCCCGGGACGTTGTTCTCCAAACGCAGCACCGTCGTCACGGCCTTTGTCAGTATAATGTCAGCGGCTTTGAGTTTATCCGGAGGCAACTTTACGGCCTTAGGATCCCTGTCTGCGGCGACATCGTCCCGCGCTTTTTGAGACTGATCAATCCCGAAGGTTACTGCCGCAGAAAAATAATGGCGTCCACCGTAAACGGCAACCGCGGCCACCGTGAGAACAAGAACGCCGGTGAGGACACGTAACTTCATGCCTGAAACTCCTCTGTGAAAACTTGCGGCAGAATGCCTGACAACCAAGCATTGCGCAATACTTCGCCGGATCATCGACGACACACAGAGATTCGTGGCTAGACCAAGTCAACGCCTGTCACCGCCGACAGCGGAATTTCGCTCAGCAGCGTCTGCAGAAACGAACGAGGCCTTGTTGTGTCCGGCCGAGGCACACGTGGTAGGATCACAACGTCAGAATTCACGTGTTCCGGACACGCACGCAGCATGAGTTGCATTGTCTGAGCTTCGATCGATTCAAAGCACAATGCTGCTGACGCGCATGCGAACAGTGGCAGTTCAGAAGTTGCGTCGTCTCGCACAGGGCACTGATCGCCGTTGAGATCTTCAGGAAATGCGAGGTGCCAATGCAACCCCACGATCTGGTCCAGCGACTGCCCTTCATGAAACACCAATGCGTGTCTGTTTTGCAATGCTTCATCTGTCAGTGCATGATGATCATGCAACACAGGCACAGGCCCACGCCAAGCGCAGAGACTAATCAGCAAGCAGATGACCTGCTGCAGCGTTTTGTGATTGTTGACAAATTTGGACACGGATTTTTTCCTGAGGCACCCATATGCGGCGCGTCAACAATACTCTCGAATAGGGAATAACACCGTCGTGTTCCTCGCCAAAAAAGGATAGCACCTTCTGGAAACGATGGCGAGCGACGTGTTCAGTTTGCCGAAAATCGTGAGCCTCAACAGGTCGTTGATGCTGGCCTGTTAGCGGCAAAGGAACACTGCCACCGTAGCCCGATATGATCCGACATTCCGTGAGGGTTGTGCAACAGCAAAAAATGAATTTGGAGGTAGTTCATCAAAATCGAATTTAGAAAATCGATCTCTGCGCGACACCCCTCCTACCAGTGATTAGCCGAGCGTTCGCAGAATCTAGAGAAAAGTTGGGCCTGATCGCAACGAAATGGGTGGACTTCCGCTAGGATTCAACCCCCGTTTGCTCCCTCCAGTTTGGTCCCATCACATGACACGCCAGCAGGATCCAGTCGTCAATTCTTCATTTCGTGAAGCCATTGTCGTCGTCAGCATTTGGCTCATTGCCATGACATGGACGATCACGGTGTGTTACCGCATGGGCTATAACCGGCCTGTGGAAGAACTCAAATTCGTGTATGGATTTCCGGATTGGATCTTTTGGGGCATCGTGGCTCCTTGGTGCGTGTGCACAGTCATCTCATGCCTTTTCAGTGCGCTGTTATTTCGGGACGGGCATCTGGGTGAGGACGTTGAAAATGCCGACGACCTTGGATTGGGGGGCTGAGTCATGCAGGAAACAACTCTTGGCTACTTTAATCACATCGTAAACCGGTTCGATAACGTAGCAAACGGACTGCTAAGTTTGGCTGTTGATCCGCCTGCGCCCCGTGCGGGTTACGGCGCGATGTTTATGCTCATTCTGTTTATTCTGGGATCCGTCTGGATTGGCGTGATCGCTAATCGTGCAACGCAGAGCAGCGGATTCATGAAAGGCTTCTTCCTCGGCAATCGAGGCCTAGGGGCGTGGGCACTGGCATTAACGGCGACCGTCCAGAGCGGCGGGACATTCATGGGATTTCCGTCACTGGTCTACAAACACGGCTGGATCGTGGCTTTGTGGATTGGGAGTTACATGATCGTCCCGCTCACGGGATTTGGCATTATCGGAAAACGACTGGCACATTTGAGTCGCCGCACGGGAGCGATCACCGTTCCCGATCTATTTCGGACGCGTTTCAATAGCCCTGCTGTGGGATTGACTTGTACGATCTTTTTGCTGCTTTACATGTCGTTCCTGATGTTTGCTCAGTTCAAAGCCGGCGCGATCGTCATGCAACTGGCGTGGCCAGATTCGTCAGAACTTGCGATAGCGGAAGATGCGGTTCCCACATCCGAAATCACATATGATCTCAGTCTGCCTGGTTTTCCGATCAAGCTGACGCGGTATCACATTGGACTCTTGATCTTTTCGAGCACTGTCGTGGGTTATACGTTGATCGGTGGCTTTCTGGGCGCTGTCTGGACAGACCTGTTTCAAAGCCTGTTGATGTTCGTTGGCATTATGATTCTGCTCTACGCTTCGCTGACAGCGGCGGGTGGACTCGAAAACGCAACGCTGACGTCGCTGAAGCATACGGGGCCGGGATATGTGATGGGGCCAGGCTACAGTAGCGGGACAGATGCCTCGGATTTCCTGCCGCTGTCTCTCGCGATTTCGTTCTTTATTGTCTGGGTCTGTGGCGGTATTGGAAACCCTAGCGGACTGGTGCGACTGATGGCCAGTCAGGACACGAGCGTGATTCGCAAATCCATCTACCTTCTCAGTCTTTACAACATGGGGATCTATTTGCCTTTAATCGTGATCTGTATCTGCGGTCGAGCGCTGATTCCGGACCTCGAAAAAACGGATGAGATCATTCCGCGTTTGGCGTTGATGACGACAAGTCATTGGCCCGGGGGGTCGATTGTTGCCGGACTGATTCTCGCGGCTCCGTTTGGCGCCGTCATGGCAACGGTCAGTTCCTATCTGGTTGTCTTGTCCTCCGCAGTTGTTCGCGATATTTACCAGCGTTTTGTGAATCCCAAAGCGGAACGTAAGCACTTGCGTGTGGCCGCATGGTGTACGATGATTTTTGCTGGTTCGTTGTCAGTCGTGATTAACTGGAACCCCGTGAAATTTCTGCAGGCGTTTATCGTGTTTAGCACGTCTGGAGCGGCCGCCACATTTCTGGTTCCGGCGATTATGGCGTGTTACTGGCGGCGCGCGAACTCAAGCGGCATCCTGACAAGCATGCTCAGCGGAGCACTCACCGTGCTGGTCCTGTATACGATTGGGATTGCCGATCTGCTGCCACAAACTCCAATTGGGGCACAGACTTTGTTCCGTCCGTACTTCCTGTGGGGTTACGACCCCCTGATCTGGGGACTGCTCACCTCGACCGTATCCGGCATCACTGTCACGCTGCTGACCGAACCACCTGATGAAGAACTTGTCGTGCGAATGTTCGATGTGGACCAGTAACACTTTTGCGAAATCATCCAATCCCAACGACTTCGACCTGGCAAAGAGACAAGTCGCCTACTCCCTTGGCGGGTTAGTCTGGTTTTGCCTCAACGGCGTCAAGATTGGGAAACTTCAGTCCGTCGATTTCTGAAATTTGATATCTGGATCGATTCCGGATCCACGATTTGAATGACATCCATCCCCAACTGCAGCCAGCCGCCTGGTCGAGTTGATTGGTGGCGCACTTCCGTGAGAAAGAATCTCCATGATTCATCAAAGTCGGCAACTGCCACCAGAAATCGTGTGGCGGTCATTTTTCTTGCGACAAGCACGCCGATTCCCTGACGTCGCAAATCGCATGTAACGGCGGGTTCCGCGCGGGACGTATCTGCGTCTGACGGGCTTTGATCGGCGTCAATCGGAATCAGCCAAACACCGATCGAGATATGCCGTGTGCCGTCGCGACGACGATTTTTACTGACACCCTCGTCGTACGGCATCTCTCGCAGATCAAGCTGTGACAGGATACGTGACAGCGAATAGCTGGCTTTTAGACGCGGGTTGGGCCCACGTAGCATTGATGCAATTGAACTGAGAATGGGAACGGGACTGATCATCGAGATATCTCCACGGGCAACTGCCCTACAAATATGAATCTGGCTCAGACTTCTCAACGGGGAAATGTGGCATACCGACCGACATGACTTCGCGAATTTCATCCGTAGCCACGTCTTTTCGGCATGTTTCCATCGACAATTTTGCTCCCCGCAATCCTCAGAAATAACCGGACTTCTGCCCCCAGAACTCGACACAGATTGACGCCCAGTGTCGACGACCAGCTTAGAAACGCGGCAACTGACGAATCGAACAGCAAGTGCTGCAAGTCAAGGACCTAAATGGCATGCCGTTTAACGATGCAACGAGATCAGCCAGCATGCAGGAACGCTACTACCGCGATTTTGATTTGCAATCAGGTGTCAAAATATCAATATGTGGCTCCCTAGATAGTGAATGGACGGGTCCGAGAAAGCCGGGTGGTTTCTTAAGTGCAACGCTCGCTGAAGTGGTTTGGCAACCAGCCGCCAAATTCGAAATCCTTGCTCCTATCGCTATTCTCGATATGATCGGATGAGTCCCGCTCGGTTGCGTTCATCCATGGAGAGTGCCAACATGCGGCGGTGCACTTTCACATTAAGACACAGGAGCGATTTATGCCACCATGGCCAATTGGTGTTTTTGCGTCCATCGACGCCGGACTGGGAGTTCATCTGGATGTTGCTCGTGAGTTGAAAGTCCCGACCATTCAACTCCATGCACCTCATGCGGCGACGCGCAATGCGACTGCAGCCCAAGCATTCCTTAAGAAATGTGAAGAGGCCGCAATTACAGTGACAGCGGTGTTCGGCGGCTTCGAAGGCGAGAGTTATGCCGACATTGCCACCTCCGCCCGAACTGTCGGCTTGGTACCGGAAGAAACTCGCGCAGCCCGCGTGCAGGAAATGAAAGAAATTAGCGACTTTACGCGGTTGCTTCACTGTCCCACGGTTGCCCTGCACATCGGCTTCGTGCCGCATGATACAGCATCCGCAAGCTACACAGACCTGATCGCCACGACGCGAGATCTACTGGATCATATTGCCGCCAACGGCCAGCAGTTAAATCTGGAAACCGGACAGGAATCTGCCGATCATCTCCTGCATTTTATGGGGGACGTCGGACGAAACAATCTATTCATTAATTTTGATCCCGCCAATATGATTTTGTACGGAACCGGCGAACCGATTGCTGCTCTGAAACAAGTCGGGCACTTCGTGCGAAGTATCCACTGTAAGGATGCAAAATGGGCTGCGCCGGAAGTTCGTGGAACGAGTTGGGGCCAAGAAGTTCCACTCGGCGACGGCGACGTAGGCATGGAAACCTACCTACGAACGCTGTTGGCATTAGGCTATACGGGGCCGCTCACTATCGAACGTGAAATCGCTCAGGATCCCGAACGCCAAAAAACAGATATCGGTCACGCGGTACGGCTGCTGACGCAATTGCGTGCGAAGATTCTTGACAGCTAGATGTCCAGCCATCTGATCGAGTCGTGTCGCTCACAATCTTTCAATCTCCTAATCTTGCTTCTCATTGGAATCGATTCACGGCTCTCGTTCGAGACTTGCGTTGCAAAAGGAGATTGCGACAGGAGTCGGAGTTGTTAAGAAGTCAAGCTCATTATGGCACGCTGTGATCAGGGTTATCTGTGTGACGTCTGCGGTGAAGAAGTGGAATCCATTCGCGAGAGCGATTTGTATCTCCGCTTTGTCACCGGCGAGCTTTCTTCCAACGAATTGCTAGGCGCGGCCGAACGCCATCTGCGTTGCAATCCTGTCGTATCGCAGTTCATCACGCACCCGGATTTTGTACCCGTCACTGTCGACGGTGATTTCGATCGGCGATTGTTTGATCCCGTTGATATCGCTGACCGTGAAACGCTGCTGACCCGCGGCTGGGTGCGTTTACAGGAGTTGGCTGAACTCGCCCAAACAGTACCCCTCCCGCATTATCCGCTCCCAGAATTTCAGAACAAATAGTCCGTTAGCACATTGTTTGGAGGTGTCCCCATGCTGTTGAAGCCCCGCACAACTTGGCACCCGCTTCTCTCGAGGTGTGACTTTTCCATGCGGCAGCAGTTTAAACGCAATCTTGGGGCTTTGTTACTCCAGCTATGTTTGACGATCGGAGTGTGGGTGGGTTCGATTGTTGTCGGACAAGCGGAAGATCCGGCCGCGGTGATGTTAGCCACCTTTGATGTGGATGTGACACCGCCAGTTGGCATGCACATGGCGTATGATCGGGTCAAGCGGGTTGATGAATTGACGCTGCGATGTCGCGGAATCATCTTGCGCGGCAGCGACGCGCCGCTTGTGTTATGTGCGGTTGATTTCCTTGGCATCGCGAACGAAGCGCACGATCAGTGGCGTGAAGCGCTTGCTGCTGCTGCGGGGACGACCTCGGATCGAGTGGCCGTGCATACGCTGCATCAGCACGATGCTCCGCATGTTGATTATACGGCCGAGCAACTGCTGCGTGATATCAATGCACCGCAACTTGGACCGTATGATGGCGCATTCGCGCGACAGGCCATGCACGACACGGCGGAGGCGGTGAAAGACGCGATGCTCAAACTGCAGCTCGTAACACACGTGGGTTTTGGATCGGCTGACGTCGCCGACGTCGCGTCGAATCGCCGGATTTTGGGGGATGACGGAAAAGTGCGCGTGACTCGTTACACGGCGACGCGTGAAGCTGCCGTCCGAGCTGAACCGGTTGGCACAATCGATCCGCTCGTCAACGTTGTGTCGTTCTGGAATTCCGACGTTCCGATCGCCGTGCTCAGTTACTATGCCGTCCACCCACAGAGCTACTACCGGATGGGAATTCCAAGCCCTGACTTTCCCGGTATTGCTCGTTTTATTCGCCAGCAAGCCGTGCCGTCAGCCGTGCATGTGCACTTCAACGGGGCAGGTGGAAATTTGGGAGCAGGCAAGTACAACGACGGAAGTTATGAAAACCGTGTGGTGCTGGCGACACGTTTGGCAGACGGCATGAAACGCGCGTTCGATGCCACAGCGAAGACCGAATTAACGCCCACACAGGTCGCATGGACCGCCGTGAAAGTTTCTCTGCCCATGACAGAACGCTTCGATGAAGCCCGCTTTCGCGCTGACTTGCAGGCGTCGGCAAGCAATCGTCCGGCATCGACTCAGGCTGCCCAGAAACTAGCATGGATGATGCGTCAACAAAGCCAGCATCAAATCGACATTCCGATGTTATCGCTGGGCGACATTCGACTGCTTCACATGCCCGGCGAATTGTTTGTTGAATACCAGTTGGCGGCAAAAGCCATGCGTCCCGATTTAAAAGTCGCAATGGCCGCGTACGGCGACTACGGCCCCAGCTACATCGGCACCGCCATTGCGTACGAACAAGGCGGTTACGAAACAAGTGAAGGCGCAACCAACGTTTCAGCGGCAGTTGAGCCGGTTCTCCTTGACGCCTTACGGCAACTACTGCAGCCACCGGATCATTGAAATCGATAAACCGCCAGCAAATTCAGATCTGGTGCAAATGCGGATTCATATTTTTGGGCCGTCGTTCACGCGTTGAATCCGGGCGCCCAACTGATTCAGTTTTTGCTCGAACGCATGATAGCCGCGATCGAGATGATACACGCGACGAATTTCGGAATGACCTTCTGCCGCTAATGCCGCGAGCACTAGGGCAGCACTGGCCCGGAGATCAGATGCCATCACCGGTGCTGCAGACAATTGAGTCACACCGTGGATGACGGCGGAATTCCCTTGGATGCGGATGTCGGCTCCCATCCGTACCAGTTCTGCGGCATGCCTGAAGCGTTCTGGAAATACGGTATCCGTGATTCGACTTTCACCCGGGATTGTGGATAACAATGCCATAAATTGCGCTTGGCAGTCTGTCGGCAATCCCGGATACGGATCAGCCGTCAACCGCGCCGGACGAAGCCTAGAACTCGCCCGAATGTGCAGCGTGTCGGGTGTGACTTCGAACGGGATACCGATCAAATCTAGGGCATTCAAGACGGATGTGAGATGCGTTGTTGGTGCGTTTTTAATCGTCACGTCACCGTGCGTGATGGCAGCCGCGATCGCCAGAGTGGCTGCTTCGATCCGATCCGGAATGACGGCGTGACGCACACCGCGAAGATGATCCACGCCGTCGATTTCCACGATCGACGTACCAGCCCCAGAAATCTGGGCTCCGGCAGCATTCAAAAATCGCGCAAAGTCTTGCACCTCCGGTTCTTTGGCTGCGGAACGAATGCGCGTGCGGCCTTTTGCGAGCGCGGCAGCAATCATAATGTTGCAGGTACCGGTGACCGTGGGGCCATGTGGTCCGCACAGATCTAGCTCTGCGCCGTACAGTTGCGATCCTTCGGCAACGATGTACCCCGCTTCTAAGCGAATGTCGGCTCCTAGGGCAGCCAACCCGCGCAGATGTAGATCGATCGGCCGATGACCGATGTTGCAGCCACCCGGTAAAGAAACTCGCGCCGTACCAAAACGTGCAAGCAACGGGCCGAGCACGCACACACTGGCGCGCATCTGTCGCACTAATTCGTAAGACGCCACGGAGGATCGCACATCATGGGCGTTAATCCGGATGCTTCCGTCATCAAGCAGTTCGACCGCAGCCCCAATCGACTGCAGCAGTTGTCGCATCGTGGCAACATCCTGCAACTGCGGAATCTGCTCAAGCGTAACTTCACCTGCAATGGCCAGCGTTGCGGCCAAAATCGGCAACGACGCATTCTTGCTGCCGTCAACATGAACAGTTCCTTGCAGCGGATGGCCGCCTTCAACCCAAAACATATCCACTATCAGCTGCCTTTCTGATCACTGTAGGCCTACAGAATGCCTTCCACGATTCTTTCATGACCATTCAGATCTCGACGGATACAGGTAGACGTGAATCCTGACATTTTCAAGAGTGTGGCGACGATCTCACATTGTGCTGGATCAAGCTCCAAGGCGATAAACGCACCTGGTTTGAGTATTTTTGCCGCATCGGCTGCAATTCGCCGCACGATGTCCAGTCCATCTTTGCCGGCAAACAATGCTTCGGCAGGTTCGTGCTGGCCGACTTCCGGCTGGAGGGAGTCGCGTTCGTCGTCCCGAATGTAAGGTGGGTTGCTGACTAGCCCATCAAATTGTTTGCCGCCATCCAGCAGCGGTTGCAGCACGTCGCCTGTCAGGAGTGTGACGCGGTCGGTGACTTCCAGTTTCTCCACGTTGCGCGTCGCGATCTCCATCGCACGCTCCGACTGATCTGTTGCCACCATCCGGCACAACGGTCGTTGCCGCGCAATCGTGACTGTAATACACCCCGATCCAAATCCGACCTCCGCAACAGTCCGTGACTCATCTTTCGGAATGCGTTCGAGGCAAATGTCAACGAGCGTTTCGGTTTCCGGACGCGGGATGAGCACCCCCTGTCCGACTTCAAAGCTGCGACCGTAAAATTCACGCGAGCCAATGATGTACGCGAGCGGTTCGCGCTTGGCGCGACGCTGCACGGATGCACGCATCTGCGTCCGCTCGGCTTCAGTCAGTTCGTTGTCAATGTCGGTGTACAGCCGGATTCTTTGGCATTGGCGCGCATGCGCCAGTAATAATTCTGCTTCCAGACGCGGTGATTCGACACCTTTTTGCTTCAGAAACCCGGCGGTCCATTCCAGAATTCGTCGCACCGTCCAGACATCAGCGTTTGCAGGTGGGTTGCCAGGTGTTGACATAAATTCGAATGGGTTTGAAGGATGAGCGGGGAATAAATACCGGAGTTCGTTGTATAGATCTGCTGTCGAACATGCAATCTATAACCCGCGCGGGCCTAAGTGGCGGTGTCGCCAGATTCGCAAGAATTCGGCTCCAACACACATCTCTAGCAAACGTGGGCGGAGCATCGCAGTAAGACGGCCGCCGAGTCAGAGCCATTGCCCACGCACCAGTTCTGTTCATTCGGACTGGACCGTACCCGTCATAATACTGCTTCCGCGTTGCAGGCGGCGTTTAAGGGCGGCTTCGATGAAACCTTTAAACAGCGGATGGGCGTTGTGGGGTTGTGATTTGAATTCAGGGTGATATTGCACTGCGACGAACCATGGATGTGTTGCGAGTTCCACGATTTCGACAAGGCCCCCATCAGGGCTGGTTCCGGCAATAGTCATACCGGCGTCGCTGAATTGCTTGCGGTAGTCGGGATTAAATTCATAACGATGTCGATGCCGTTCGCTGATCTCTGTTGCATTGTAGGCAGTCGCCGTGCGCGTGCCCGGCGTCAAGACACACGGCTGAGCTCCCAGACGCATTGTGCCGCCCTTGTAGCGGATCCCTTTTTGCCCTTCGAGCAGACAAATCACCGCATGCGGTGTGTCGCTGGAGAACTCGCTGCTGTTAGCGTCCGCAAGTCCTAGGACGTGTCGCGCAAACTCAATCACGGCACACTGCATTCCGAGGCAGACGCCAAAAAACGGAATTTCAGCCTCTCTTGCAAACTGAATCGCCTGAATCTTCCCTTCAATTCCCCGCATTCCAAATCCCCCAGGAATCAGCAGGCCGTCGATGCCCTTCAGCAACAGTTCTGGCTCTTGCCGCTCTAGTTCTTCGGCTTCAATTCGTTTGACATTAATCTGGGTGGAATGAGCAAAGCCTGCATGGTCGAGTGATTCGTAAATGGATTTGTATGCATCACGGTGTTCGATGTACTTGCCCACAACAGCGATTGTGACTTCGTTGCGTGGATTACGAATGCGGTGCACAAGTTGCCGATAATCGTCCATCTTCAACGGGCCTGCGTTGAGATGTAACTTCTGGCAAATCAATTCATCCAGACCATGTTCAATAAGGCCAATTGGGACCTCGTAGATCGAAAATTCTTTGTCGACCTCTTCGATTACTGCTTTCTTTTCTACATTGCAGAAAAGCGCGATCTTGTCTGTGTGTTCGCGACCAATTGGCCGTTCCGTTCGCACAATCAAAATGTCGGGCTGAATGCCGATTCCCCGAAGCTGCTGCACGCTGTGCTGGGTTGGTTTAGTTTTGGCTTCCCGCGCGGCTTTCAGATAAGGCACCAGCGTCAGGTGAATGAACATCACGTTCTCTTTGCCGATGTCCAGCGGGATCTGGCGAATGGCTTCGAGAAACGGTAGGCCTTCAATATCACCAACCGTACCACCAATTTCTGTGATGACAACATCCACATCTGGAGTGGCCAAGCTCAGGATACTTGCTTTGATCTCGTCGGTGATATGCGGCACGACCTGAACTGTGTGGCCAAGGTATTCGCCCCGGCGTTCCTTTTCAATCACCGATAAATAAATCTGCCCGGTCGTATAATTCGAATGCCGATTCAGTGTTCCGGACGTGAAGCGTTCGTAGTGGCCTAGGTCGAGATCCGTTTCTGAGCCATCGTCCAAGACGTAGACTTCACCATGTTGGTAGGGACTCATTGTCCCTGGGTCAACGTTGAGGTACGGATCCAATTTCTGCATCCGCACCGTTAGACCACGACGCTCTAGCAGCATCCCGATCGATGCAGACGTCAAGCCTTTTCCGAGAGAACTAACGACGCCACCTGTGACGAAAATATGCCGACTCATAATGGACCTGCGTTCCTGTCGGTGGTGAAAGTCCAACGTTCAGAAAGGGGGCTGCTGACGGCGCTCGGCTCAAATGGGGGCTTTGCTGCCACGGGGCCCCTGAAAGCCCCGTCTCTCAGGAAGTGCTTCATACAGGAGAGACGCACTCGCCTCAATGGAGCACGTCTGCATTCTCGCCGAACCAGAATAAATGGTCGGTGGTTCCCAGAATTTCTGCACATTGCAAGTTTCGAGGAGTGAGAAATCCCAAAATTCGAGATGGCTAGGAGTTGCCCAAGGAACAACAACGTGGGCGAAAGTTCAATTTTAAAGGGCGTTGGTGCTGAAGAATGGTGGGTGGTTTGGCGAAACTAGGGAAAACGGATTGCGAAGAGATCACATTGACAGCTTGAGGCACACGCAGGCACCCGGGCAACCAACAACAAATCCTTGTGGCTTGAGAAATCAGTTTTTATTCCTCCTGATTCAGCACTGCCTTTAAGACACATGAGTGACACAAACGAATGACAACCTCGATCTTTGATCTCAGTGGCGAAACTGCCGTTGTTCTCGGTGGCACCGGAGTTCTCGGCGGCGGCATGGCGGCCGCGTTAGCAGCAGCGGGTGCAAAGATTGCCGTTGTTGGGCGCAACGAAGAACGCGGCATAGCGCGCGTGAAGCAAATTGAAGCTGCGGGGGGCATCGCCATTTTTCAAGCCGCTGAAGCATTGGATGCTGGGTCATTGACTGAGGCTCGTGATGCGATTATCGCCAAGCTTGGGCCGATCAGTATTTTGATAGCGGCTGCTGGTGGAAATCGTCCGGATGCCACGTTGCCGCCTGGGAGTGACTTTTGCAAGCTTTCGCGAGACGGCTGGAATAGTGTGTTTGATTTGAATCTGGTGGGCGGTGCGTTATTACCGGCGCAGGTGTTTGGTGAAACGATGCTTGCGCAAAAAAAAGGCAGCATCATTAATATTGCTTCAATGGCTGGTATGATTCCGCTCTCACGAGTCGTCGCGTATTCCGCAGCCAAAGCGGCCGTGATCAATTTCACAAAATTTTTAGCTCGTGAATGGGCCACGCGCGGCGTGCGTGTGAATGCGATCAGTCCCGGATTCTTTCCGG
This sequence comes from Planctomycetota bacterium, assembly GCA_003670925.1. GTDB lineage: Bacteria > Planctomycetota > Planctomycetia > Planctomycetales > Planctomycetaceae > SXXK01. The sequence continues at coordinate 19,455 of QWQG01000035.1, forward strand.
CTGACCAGAACCGCGCGTTGCTGTTCAAGGACGACGGGTCTTACACCGAACGTGGTGGCCAGATTATCGGTCATACCCCGATGTCGCGTTTCGGGCACGCGGAGGAACTGGACGGTGCCGTGGTGTGGCTCGCGTCACACCGCGCGTCGTCGTTCGTAACGGGGCAAAATATCGTGGTCGATGGTGGGTTCTCAGCGACAACCATTTAAAAGAGCGAATTTGGAGTTCCAAATTAAAAGTTGAAATTGTAGTCGACGGAACGACTGGGTTTTTATCAAGATTTTTCGTCAGGTTACAGTCATGGCATCCGCTGCATTACTCAAAAAACGTCTCCACTCAATTCCCCTTGGGCGCAAAACCGATCCTGCTTTACGAGCAGCCGTGACGGCAGATGATCCTACCGCCTTTCAGGCTGCATTTCTGGCGGCGCTCGCCAAGCCGAAGAAGCGGCTTCGTAAGTACTTAAGGCAGTCGTCCCTGCTGGCAGCATGGTCAGTGGACGCGGTCGATTTGAGTGGTCGCGAGCGAGAACTTGCGGCATCGCTGGACGACTTATCTTCGCGTTCAGCAAAGCAGTCCCGTCCGCAAAAAAAACACAAAGGCAAGAAGCTTAAATCGCCGAGGACGGCGTTAGGCTATGACGAGGTGATCGCGAATTGGTTAGTCGAGATTGGCCCCGCGCCAGGGCCGTGGGAAACAATTGCAATCGCCGAAATTTTGCTCCGCGAGGGGCAGACCCTGTCGCCCGAAAATTTTACGCAGGCGCTCGCCTTGCTCGCCGGTGCAGCACTTCGCGATTCTTCCGGAAGCTTGTTTGATACACCGACCAAAACGGATGAAAACAACGCGATCCGGCAGATGATTTACGAGGGAGAATCACCCTGGATCTGCAGCTTGCTGTTAAGTCCTCTCGGCGGTGTGCAGACTTTGGCAAAGTCGGCCACAGAAGCATTAAGAAAAGTTCTCTTGGAATGTTCCGATGCCGACGGATTGGTGCATGGATCACTGCTCAGTCGGCTCCCTGAATGGCTAGCGCCCGTCACGCGATGTACGATCTGGTCTGACGCTTTCCATGTACCGCTGTGGGGCAACGATAGCGCGACACGGCTCACTTTAGTGACGGAGCGTGCGGCATTGCTCCTGCTGCCCGGATTGCCGCAGCAGGCGGCCGACGCGCCGCACAAGCCCGCACCGTCACTCGCGGATATCTTGGAACTGCTGATTCCCGAGTCCGGTTCCGGGCAGGAGAAGCGGCTGACCAAGTTGGTGAAGTCCAGTCGCAAGCAAGTCGGTGAGGTAACTCGCCCCCAGAAACTCAAGAAGTCAAAAGCTGACAACGATGCTAGCGTGGTTGCTCCTGCGACCGATGAATCCACAGCAAGTGAACCCGCCGTGAATGCGAGGAAACAGAAGCAAGAAGCAAACCGCAAGCCCCGTGAAAAATTGCCGCAGCCGGAAGTTTCATGGCAATCTGACCCCAGCTGCGTTGCTATTCTGCGATCATCAGCGGATCTGGATGCCGATACGCTGACTTTGGAATGGCATGCGAATACACCACAAGTCATGATCGCCGCTGCCGGTGTTCCGATCTTGGCTGGTAATTGGAATTGGTCCGTGCTGTTAGATGACGAAGTGCTGCCAACGCCAACCGCATGGAATTGTAGTTGCTGGTTCCTTGATCCGGAGACCGTTTTAGTCGAACTGGAAGCGGAAGGTACCGCAGACGTAAGGCAAGTGCGACAGTTGCTCCTCGCGCCCTGCGATCGCTTCGTCATGCTGACCGACAGCGTTACCAGTCATGACCCGGAACGCAAAGTGCAGTTGGTCACATCTGTGCCGCTTGTCGACGGCGCGGCTTGTACCCCGTGCGATGTCACGCGGGAACTGACACTGTGTGTGGGGCCACGCACAGTGCGCACTTTTCCACTGTGGCTGGAGGACGATCGAATCCAGCACACGCTGGGCCGTTATCGGGAACACGACAGACATCTGGAACTAACGGGAGTCGGTAAAGGCGGCGTGACGCTGCCACTTGCTCTGGACTGGCATCCAAAGCGCATCGATCAGCCAGCTGACTGGACTCGATTATCCGTCACCGAATCGCGGCGGGCCGTGGGCGCTCATGAAGCCAGCGGGTTTCGGATCCGCATCGGCGATCATCAGGTGCTGGTTTATCGCAGTCTAATAGCCCCCACGATATCACGTGCCGTCCTTGGTCTGCATACTTGGGACGAATCTGTTTATGGCCGAGTCCCGTTGAAAGGCGGACTCCTACAACCGCTGGTTGAAGTTGAGTACCCTGAGTAATGAGCTTTTCAACTCCCGGGCGAAGGCAGTCAAGGCGCCTTGATGGATTGCTGATGGACCACATTCTGGCAGAGCGGTCCCCGAAATTATGCAATCGTGCACGGGCAGCCCACGCGGGCCGAAGTTTGCATTGACGTAAGATCCACATCCCCTGCACAAAATACGCAACTTCAAAAACGGAAGACTAGGTTCAGACAGGAGCAGATGTCAGAGACGACATCTGCGACTTGTATCTTGCCAAAGTTCAAGCCGTCGCAAATTATTGAGGAAGCGTCGCGTCGTGGCGACGGAATCGATATCATTTGAAGTCGCTTTTGAATATCGATTTCCGGAGTCTGTCTGATGTGGAATCACAGCACGCTTTTGATTTGTTGCGCGGCTTCATGGCTCGTCATTCTCAGCCCCTGCGCGACCGCGCAGGACGAGATTGAATTCAACCGTGATGTGCGGCCAATTCTTGCTGCGAATTGTTTTGAATGCCATGGTTTCGATGGCAAAACTCGCAAGGCCGATCTGCGGCTCGATACGGCAGAAGGAGCTTATACTGAGCACAATGGCGTGATCGCCGTCAGGGCTGGCGACCTAGCTGGCAGCGAACTCTGGAACCGCATTAGCAGTCTGGATATTGAAGTCCTGATGCCTCCTCCGGAGTCCAAAAAATCGCTGACCGACGCTGAACAAGAGACGTTGCGTCGCTGGATCGAACAGGGCGCTCGGTACCAGAAGCATTGGTCCTTCGAACCGCCACTGGCATCGGCGATTCCCGACGTCCATCTGCCGGGATGGGTCAGAAATCCTGTCGATGCGTTCATCTTGGCAAAGCTGGAGCAACAGAAACTTACTCCGCAACGTGAGGCTGATCGAGAAGTACTGATTCGCCGTGTCGCGTTCACGCTTACGGGGCTGCCGCCAAAAATTGCAGAAGTCGATGACTACCTGAATGATGCCTCCTCCGAGGCGTACGAAAAAATGGTGGATCGATATCTCGCTTCGCCACACTTTGGCGAAGAACAGGCCCGGCAATGGCTAGATGTGGCGCGATACGCCGACACTCACGGTCTGCATCTGGACAACGAACGCGAGATGTGGGCGTATCGTGACTGGGTTGTCAAAGCTTTCAATCAAAATCTGCCTTTCGATGAATTCACAAAGTGGCAACTCGCGGGCGATCTCCTGCCGGAACCGACTCAGGATCAGCTTATCGCCACGGGTTTCAATCGTTGCAACGTCACGACGAGTGAAGGCGGAGCCATCGCTGACGAATGGCTGTATCGTTATGCGGTCGATCGCACAAGTACAACGATGCAGACATGGATGGGGCTCACAGCTGGCTGTGCCGTCTGTCACGATCACAAATACGATCCCGTGACGCAGCAAGATTTCTATTCCATGTATTCATTCTTCTATTCCACTTCCGATCCCGCGATGGACGGCAATATCAGCACGACAAATCCATTCCTAAAAGTACCCACCGCTGCACAGAAAGTCGCCCTCGATGCCGCTCAGCAACTGGCCGCCACTTCAAAGACTGACCTCGATGATTCGCTTGCTGCGATCGAGTATTCCGATCCGGCAAATACTGCTGCCGAAGCATCGCCTGATCTGGTCGAAGTCAGTGATGTCCTCATCGACGATATTTTCCCACGCGGGACTAATACACGGAATACGTCCCGCAACGAGATGACATGGCGGCTTGATCCAGCATTCGGCGCAAAGTCCGGCCGACGTGTGATTGAACTGGCATATGGATCGCAGTATGACCTGAACCTTGATTTCACGCTGATTCCTGTCGTTGTCCCGCATGATGGCCGGCTAGAATTTGCCCTGCGGATTGATCCCTTCAACCCCCCGCAGGCGTTTGCCGTGCAATTTAACGATGGCGAAAATCGCCGCGTCGTTTGGGGCAAAAAATCCATCATCGGCTTCGACAAAGTCGCTGCCGATCTGGGGCCGATTCCGCGTGCGGGTGAATGGATTCAGGTTTCCATTCCTTTCGCATCAGCTGGATCAAAGGCTGGTGCCCACGTCAAGAGTATGGTGCTGATTCAGCACGGCGGCAAAGTGTGGATCGACGACATGCGGATCGCAGGAAAGACAGATCGCGTTAGCGATCCATTGTCATCGTTCGACCGGTGGTGGAAAATGAGCAAAGGGACAAATCCTGGAGGCATCGGTGGCGAACTTCGGACGCTGCTGGTCGCCGGTCAGCACGATTCCGTCTCCGCAGAACAACGCAACCAACTCCTGCGATTCTGGCAGCAGAACGTGCAACGTATTTCAGAATCGCCAGTCGCCCAGCTGCGTGAAGCTGCGAACATCGCCGATCAAACTGTGGCGAATATTAGCGGCACGATTCCAGGCACGTTCGTTTTTAATGATCTGGCGGCACCACGCGATGCGTTTATCATGTTGCGAGGTCAATACGATAAACCCGGCGAAAAAGTGTTGCCGCGTGTTCCAAAGGAATTTCCTCCGCTCAAAACTGCTGACGGCAACCCATTCCCTGCGGATCAGCGCGCAAATCGCTTAGATCTCGCGCGTTGGCTCTTGGCTGAAGAAAATCCACTCACCACGCGCGTCACGGTCAATCGCGTCTGGCAGCAACTGTTCGGGACCGGGCTGGTCAAGACGAGTGACGACTTTGGGACAAGGGGTAGCCTGCCCAGTCATCCCGCATTGCTTGATTGGCTGGCCGTTCAGTTTCGTGCATCCGGCTGGGACATGAAACAGATGTACCGGCTTCTGCTGACTTCGGCGACATTCCGTCAGGATTCGGCAACTACGCATGATCTGCAACAGTTGGATCCTGAAAATCGCTTATTGTCCCATGGTCCTCGGCTGCGACTCGATGGTGAACAACTCCGCGATAATGCATTGGCCGTGAGTGGCCTTTTAAATTCCGCGATGGGTGGTCGCGGTGTGATGCCGTATCAACCGCCGGACATTTGGGAGCCGGTTGGTTACGAAAACAGCAACACGCGATTTTACATGCAAGATCACGGCGAAGATTTGTATCGCCGAAGTCTGTACTGTTTTATCAAACGGACGGCACCGCCGCCTTTCATGACGAACTTCGACGGCCCGAATCGCGAGCAGTTCTGTTCCCGTCGCGAACGCAGCAACACGCCGCTGCAGGCATTGCAGTTGATGAATGACGTGCAGCATTTCGAAGCAGCGCGAGCGCTCGCGGAACGTGTGCTAGCTGAAGGCGGCGCGGACACAAATTCTCGGCTAGAGTTTTTATATCGGACCGTTTTGTCACGTAAACCCACGGCAGGCGAGATCGAAATTGTAACATCCGCTTTGCAAACACAGTTAAAGTTATTTGCTGCTGACGTCAACGCTGCAACCAAAGCAATTCAGGTCGGTGAATCAGAACCACAGAAAGTTGCCGCTGAACTTGCGACTGCGGCGTGGACGATGATTGCAAATCTGATTTTGAACTTGGATGAGTCGGTCATGCGAAATTAGGGTGTGGGATTCTGCCTGCACAGATCGAGAATAATCATGAATTCCATTGACGATTATCTGTTGTCACAGACACGGCGACAGTTCTTCGGCCACGGTGCGTTGCGGATGGGGAGCGTTTCACTGGCGTTGCTGGCTGCGCAACGCGCGTCTGCTCAGGAAACGGCGTCTGGAGCGCGAGTTCATCCGCCGTTGCCAGGCTTCCCACACTTCGCCCCAAAAGCAAAATCCATCATTTATTTGCATATGAATGGTGGACCTTCGCAGTTGGACACATGGGACTATAAACCGCATCTTTCCGCGCATTTTGACAAGGATCTGCCCGATTCAATTCGGTTAGGCCAGCGCATTACAACGATGACCAGCGGCCAAGCGCGTTTGCCAGTGGCGCCGTCGCTCTTTAAGTTTGCTCGTTACGGTCAGGCTGGAACATGGGCGAGTGAACTGCTGAATCATACGGCTCAACACATCGACGACATCGCGTTGGTTCGCAGTGTGCATACAAACGCCATCAATCACGATCCTGCGTGTACGTTTGTCACGACCGGCAATGAAGTGCCTGGCAAACCCAGTCTAGGTTCATGGCTGGCGTATGGACTTGGCAGTGAAAGCAACAATCTGCCCGCATTTGTGGTACTCACCCCGCGTTGGACCTCAAAACAGGCGGCTCAGGCGTTATTTTCACGCATGTGGAGCAGTGGGTTTCTGCCATCGAAGTACACCGGTGTCGCGCTGCGAAGTGTGGGCGATCCGGTGCTCTACATCGATAACCCGGACGGCGTTTCTACGCGTCATCGACGGGCAATGCTGGACACGCTAGCAGAGCTGAATCAGCATACGTTTGAACGCTTCGGTGATCCAGAAACACAGACTAGGATTGCCCAATACGAAATGGCATTTCGGATGCAAAGCAGCGTGCCGGAACTGATCGATTTGTCAGGTGAAACGCAGGCCACGCTCGATATGTACGGGCCGGAAGTTTCGAAACCAGGAACCTTTGCCGCCAGCGCGTTACTCGCGCGCCGCATGGTCGAACGCGGCGTGCGGGCGGTGCAGATTCTGCATCGCGGCTGGGATCAGCACGGATCGTTGCCGAGCGAGATTCGGCATCAATGTTATGACACAGATCAGCCCTGTGCCGCGCTGCTGCAGGATCTAAAACAGCGTGGCCTGTTACAGGACACACTGGTCGTATGGGGCGGTGAATTCGGCCGTACGGTGTATTCGCAGGGTTCTTTAACAGCCACAAATTATGGTCGCGATCATCATCCTCGCTGCTTCAGCATGTGGATGGCTGGCGGCGGCATCAAAGGTGGCATGGTGTATGGGGAGACGGATGACTTCAGCTACAACGTCATTGACAAGCCGTGTCATGTGAATGATCTGAACGCTACTCTTCTGCACTGCCTTGGGATTGACCACGAACGCTTTTCCTATCGTTTCCAAGGCTTGGAGCAGCGTTTGACCGGCGTGGAACCACAGCATGTCCTCCAAGAGATCTTGGCATAACACGTAACCTGCCATATCGGAAGGGTCTCGCATCGTGCGGTCCGCGGAGGGTATGTGTGCCATGCGGTCCTTGTTGGAATCAGTTCAAGACGTCTTTCACAACATTCCCGAACACATCCGTCAGTCGATAATCTCGTCCTGCGTGGCGGTAGGTGAGATGTTCGTGGTTCAGACCGAGAAGGTGGAGAATCGTGGCGTGAAAGTCAGGCATGGTGACTTTATTGTCTTGAACGTAATAGCCAAATTCGTCAGTCTGGCCAAAAGTCATGCCACCTTTCACACCGCCGCCGGCCAGCCAGACACTGAAGGCGTGCGGGTGATGATCGCGACCGTCGGTGCCCTGAGCGGCCGGCGTGCGACCAAACTCCGTGCCAAAGATGACCAGCGTGTCTTCAAACAGGCCACGTTGTTTTAGGTCCTGCAGCAGCGCAGCAATGGGCTGATCCACTTTTTTAGCGTTGGTTGTGTGATTGTTTCGCAAGTCGCCGTGGGCGTCCCAGTAATTCCGCGGATAGCTAAAATTGACCTGCACGAATCGTACACCGGCTTCTAGGCAACGGCGGGCCAGCAGACACTGGCGGGCATATTCGTCGGTTGGTTCGATGTTGACTCCGTAGCGTGCCTGAGTCTCGGACGTTTCGCGGGAGATATCCATGACTTCCGGAGCTTCGGCCTGCATGCGAAAACTCATTTCAAACGATGCGATGCGAGCTTCGAGCTGTGGGTCATCACCGACTTTTGCAATGTGCTGCCGATTTCGCTGCATCAGCAGATCAAGCTGAAGTCGCTGCAGTGTCGGATCATCGCCGGGGGCAAGATTGGACAGTTGAGTCTCCCTGAAGTTTGTGCTGCCGTCGCCGATGCGGGTGCCCTGAAAGCTTGCAGGCAGAAACGCCGATCCATAATTCTGCGTCCCTCCGTGATACAGCGATGGACTAAGGCTGATGAAGCCCGGCAGATTTTGATTCTCCGTGCCAAGCCCGTACAAGGTCCATGCTCCCAGACTCGGCCGCGCAAAGACTCCGCTGCCGGTGTTGATGTTTAGCAGTGCCGGGCCGTGTGATACCTGATCAGCCCCATTCATCGAACGGATCACACAGATGTCGTCGATACACGATCCGATCTGCGGAAATAAATCACTCACTTCGATTCCACTTTCACCGTAAGGCTGAAATTTCCAAGGCGATGCCAACAGATTGCCTGTCGGAGCGAATTCAAATTTTGGCTTGGCAACCGGCAGTGGCTGCCCATTGAGTTCGGTCAACTTTGGCTTGGGATCAAAAGAATCGACATGAGACACGCCTCCGTGCATAAACAAAAAGATGACGCGTTTTGCTGTGGCAGGAAAGTGGGGCGACTGCGACGCCAGCGGACCTGCATTGACTGCATCAGCCACGGTTGACTCTGTGAGCAGGCTCAACAAAGCCAGATTTCCAAAGCCGCACGCAGATTGGCGAAGCAGATGTCGTCGGGATAATGTCATGGTGACCTCAAGACGGTTTGTGTGGGAATCCTAGGTTCATTCCACGTACAAGAATTCATTCGAGCAGAGCAGAGCCTGGCTGTAACTCTGCCACGCCATCAGCAGTCGGGTTTCGGCCGGGCGAGCCTGAGCGATTGAGGACGCGGCATAGGCTGCGAGGAATTCGCTTGCCTGAACTGATTCCTTGGGAGTTGGATTTCTGCCAAACACCAACTGATGAACTTGTACAATTCGTTGTCCGTCAGCTTGAGACGCATCCGCCAGTAGACGTTCGGCAAGGGCTTTAGCTTGATCACGAACAAACGGACTGTTGAGCAGAAACAGGGACTGCGAGGCAACCGTCGTCTCGCTACGCACAGCGGTCACCCCATTTGGATCAGCGGCATCGAACAATGCGAGTACATCTGGCAGCATGTTGCGGACGATTGGAAGATAGATGCTGCGTTTGCGAAACGTTGTGTAGATCGGATCGTCCGCAGCAAGCCGATTTGGCAAAATCATGGCCCCAATATTTTCGGCTTTACTGACAAGATACTCACCACTTTCGTTTGTGCCGGGAATCCGATCCAAAGTTCCGCTCACTGCCAGCAGAGCATCGCGGAGCTCCTCTGCCGACAAACGTCGTCGATGAAAAAGTGCGGAATTCTGGATTGAAATCGTGGTAGCGCCGCGACTCCTCGTTTCGGTCTCGGCATTCTGCATTTGATAGGCATTTGACAGTACGACCAGCCGGTGCATCTCTTTCACGCTCCAGCCTGATTCGATGAATCGCGAAGCCAACCAGTCGAGCAATTCCGGATGCGAAGGACGTTCACCACGTGTTCCAAAGTTGTCACTGGTAGCGACAAGTCCGCGGCCGAAATGGTGCTGCCAGATTCGATTCACCATCACACGGGCGGTGAGCGGGTTGTCAGGGCTCGCGATCCAGTGCGCGAGTTCCAGACGACCGCTGCCAGCCACATCACCGGCGTTCACGCCCAACGCGTTGTGATTCGCCAGAATTTGCACAAACCCGCGAGGAACAGTTGCCCCCAGTGTGAACCGATTCCCCCGCGTGTGGATTCGCAGGTTTCGTGGCATCGTTTCTTTGGGTGCCATGACGATGATTGGTTCTTGCCCATCACTCTGTGGAATCGGGAATTCCCACCACATCGTGGCATTCCGATTTTCATTTTGAAACGGCTCCGTACTCCGAAATATTCCGGCTAACGCATAGTAGTCCGCGGTACGGATGGCATCAAACTTGTGATCGTGGCAACGGGCACATGCGATCGTCAAGCCCAGCATCGCACGGCCTGTCACGTCAATTTGATCATCCACAATATCAAGACGCGACTGCTCTTTGTCCGTCTCCGCCAAAGCCTTTGGCCCAACCATGAGGTAACCTGTCGCAATGGTCCGCCGCGAGTTCGTCTCTACCGAATCTGTTGGTGGCAACAGATCGCCAGCCAGTTGCTCAATGAGGAACTGGTCGTACGGCAAATCCTGATTGAACGCATTGATGACATAGTTACGATATCGCCATGCATACCGCATGACAGCGTTGGCATCATTCGCAGTAGTTTCCGCATACCGCACAACATCCAGCCAGTGCCGGGCCCAGCGTTCGCCGTAATGAGGCGATGCAAGCAGTCGCTGCACGACGTGCTCATAGTCCTGCGGAGACTCATCCGCCAGAAACGCCGCCACTTCCTCCGGAGTCGGAGGCAGGCCAGTCAGATCAAACGTCACGCGTTTCAACAGTGCAAGTTTGTCCGCTGGCAAGGCAGGTTTCAGCCCGGCATCTTCGAAGGTCTTCAGCACAAACTGATCCACCGGCGATTTGACCCATGCAGCGTTGATGATGGCCGGTAGGTCGGACTTTTTCACAGGCTGCCATGCCCAAAAGCTCTGTTCGTCTGCCGTGAAAGTGGCCTTCGGAGCCAACTGGCTGAACCGCGGCAGTGTCAGCCCGAATTTTTCGGCGAGATGCCCCTCAACGGCCAAACGCTCTCCGACTGCTAACGCCCTGTTGTAAACGATGACTTCGCCCACGTCGCCCTGAATCGCACCGGCCCAACTGACGGCTTTGCCAAGATACGCTCCAATGTCGGAACGGTGCTGAATGTCAGGAACGGTGTCTTGACCTTCAAGCAGTCCACCCGCTGGCGGGACTGCTGGTTCTCCGTTGAGATAAAACTGTGTCGTCGTCCGCATGGGACCAGGTTGCTTGGTGACGGTCAGAATAATCGTCCTGCCGTAGTGCGCTTTAAAAGAACCACTGCCGAGGGAAGCGTCATGATTCCAGCCACCGGCGAAATGCAGTGCGTGATCATCGCCGCGATTGATCTGTATCAAAGCTGCAAGCGGTCGACCCGGATCGCCGCCCGGATTCGCGGGATTGCCAAATCCGAAAACACCATCAAAGGGCGGCAGAGCTTCATGCGGCTGCAGGTTCATCACAAGGATGATGGACAACGCCGCATCGCCGCGAATGTCGAACGGACGATCCGGGGACGAGGCGAGCCCTGAAGTCGTCTCAAATCGCACCGCCGGGCGTTTCGACAAGGCACTCTCTTTGGCAAACTTCGGTGGCAATCCAACTCCATCGACGCGGACTCCTTTTGTCGCCGACACATCGCGCCCATGACCGCTGTGATCAGGCCAAAGATTCACAAGATCGCCATCGTTAAGCGTCAGGGAGTCTGCTTTGAGCCATAACTGCAGCGACTTCGCCAATTCGCCTGCATTGGGATCCGTCGATGGCGGAATCACGGTGTTCGTTGCCGGGTTCGGAGCCACTGTCGTCGCTGCATCTGGCCAGAGCGCTCCCGTTCTGATCCACTCGGCGATCCCCGCAATCTGCACCTCCGTCAACTTGCCGTCCGGAGGCATTTTGAGCCCGTTCTCATGTCGCACGGCCTGCAACAGCAAACTCTCATCTGGTTTTCCGACGATGACCACTGGCCCTGTCTCACCACCTTTTTGCATTCCCTCACTAGAATCAAGCCGAAGTCCACCTTTCGTCATCGCTTCCGAGTGGCATTTGAAACATCGTGCGATCAGCACGGGGCGGACGTTCGTTTCAAAGAATCGTTCGGCCTCGGCGTTCTGCGTTGTGTCCTGACAAAAGCCGCGGCTGGATGAACTCAGCAGCAGCGTTACGACGAAAAAGCTGAAATGTATTGCTGCAGTTTTCTGAATCATGGATTCACCTCTTACACAGTCGAGATCACACGCCACCAATTATTTCGAATAAAACTTCCCTTTGGTAGTCTGTGAACATCCGTATGTCAAAGTCTTACCGGACTTGCCCCTTGGCGCGGACGTGTTCGAGGAGGGTCGAGAGTTCCCGCACTTTGTCAGGCTGTGCGGCATAGAGATTGTGCTTCTGCGCGAGGTCGTTGCGAAGGTTATAAAGCTCGCCGGGTTGCGTGTTCCTGGTGTATCCGTTGGCCTGATCGAACCATTCGGGGACTTTGCTGACTGCTCCTGTTTTCGCGGCGATGAGCACCCAGTCGCCGTGGCGGAGCGCGTAACCGTCGGCGTTCGTGTTGTGGACCACCGTGTCACGCGCGCTGGGGGAATCGCCTTTGATGAGCGTGAGCTGGCTATAGCTGTCCTCCCCGGAACCAGCGGGGATGTCTGCACCGACGACGGTGGCAATGGTCGCGAAGACGTCGATCTGACTGAGGATGCCGTCGTTCACTTTGCCTGCCGGAACGACGCCCGGCCAGCGGATCACGAAGGGAACGCGGTGGCCCCCTTCCCAGATGTCGCGTTTCAGGCCACGTAACGGGCCCATGCTGCGGTGCTGGAAGTTCCGGATGCGATCGTAGGCGTAGTGTTCCGGGCCATTGTCGGCGCTGAAGATGACGAGCGTATTCTCCGCGAAGCCGCCGTCTTTCAAGGCCTGCAACACGCGGCCCACGGTGTCGTCCGTTTGTGCCACGAAATCACCAAAGCCGCCTGCCTTCGATTTGCCGATAAAGTCCGGCGTCGGCACGATAGGCGCATGCGGCGAAGTGAAGGGCAAGTAGAGGAAGAACGGTTCGTCCTGCTTCTGCTGGGCAATCCATTCCACGGCTTTCTCGGTGAGCTTCGGCATGACGGCCCAGAAGTCCCAGTCCTTCACGGAGGGGCCCGGCCGCGCTTCCCACGCGCCTTCGGCAGTCTGCTTCGGCGTGCTCAGCGGCACGGTTGGTTCGGTGATAACGCGGTCGTTCTCGAACCACGCATAGGGCGGGAAGTTCGGCACATCGTCGCCGAAGTAGTAGTCGAATCCATGCGACAACGGCCCGCCGGGGATCGGCTTGTTCCAGTCAAAAGCGTTCGGCGCGAAGCTGCCCTGCCCTTTTCCCGCTTCCTTGGTCGGCATGGCTCCGGGCCTCTTGATTGCATTCCAGTCCCAGCCGAGATGCCATTTGCCGATACACGCTGTCTTATAGCCTTTCGTTTTCAACATCTCCGGCAACGTTGTGCGGTCGGCATCAAGAATCGGCTGATCGAAGGCGTTCACGATGCCATGAAACTTCCGCCAGTGATACCGCCCATGCAACAGCGCGTACCGGCTTGGCGTACACACTCCGGACGAACTGTGTGCATCCGTAAATCGTGTCCCATGTGCCGCGAGGCCATCCAGATTCGGCGTGGGAATCCTGGACTCCGGGTTCTGTACGCCGAGATCACCATAGCCCATGTCATCGGCGTAAAGGATGACAATGTTGGGCCTGGCTGACGGCGCATCCGCGGACTGCAGAAGTGACAACGGCATCAGCAGCAAGGCGAGTGTTGTGAAGAGAGATCGGTTCATGGGTCTGTACATATCTCGTGAGCCATTCGGGCGTGGGACGCGACCTACATGGACTTCAGCCCGACTGTATTCACCGCGATGACCCGGTACTGATACGTCCTGCCGGCTTCGGCTGTGGTGTCGGTGTATCTCATCTCGACCAATGGTTGCGTGGGGGTATCGCTGTAGGACAGGTTTTGGAAGATCGGACGGCCGAAAGGATTCTTCCCCTGCTCGGGAACGCTGGCGAGGAACTGCTCATCACGCTCAATCACGAAGCTGGCGAGCCCGCTTTCGAGATCCGCATCGGCTGACCAGGTCAACACATTGCCGACGACGTGTAAATTTGTCGGAGCCGACGGAGGTGACGTGTCGGTCACGGCCGAGTCTTTGACGTACTGAGCCCATGCGGTTGCCACAGATTCGTTCGGCAACCACACGGATTTCTCCAGGACGGATTTATCAACGGGACCTGAAAACTTCGCTGCCGGGACGGGAGCCCCGACACTCGCACCTTCGGCATTCAGCAGAGCAATCCAGTGGTCTGTGCCAGCCATCGACTTCAGCGGATCGCCGCTCTTCGCTGGCAGACGTGCAGTCAGACAGGCATCAAACCACGGCATCGCCAAATAACGCTGGTTGCCACAATCATGACTGGACAACGGATCAATCGCCACTCCGATGAGCCCGCCTTTGGCACGCACTGCAAGAAAGAACGCATGGTTTCCCGGCCACACTCCGGCAAACTGGCTTCCCTTATCCGTGACTCCTTCTTTCGTACCGAGATTCACCATTATTGGCACTTGGCAGGCGGCCTCAGAAATCGTGTATGGCGCGGGCTTGCCTTCGCTTGCAGTGATCGGCGGAACTCCCGAACGCAGCCACGCGGCGGCTACGCGATTGGGATGCAGCAAAGTCATGCCGCCCGCCCAATGTCCACCGCCACTGTGTCCCCAAATGGCCCACGGTACGGTGGCTAATTCAGGGTGACTCGACGCGGCTCCCAAGTCCGTTAGTGACTTTTGAAACTTTGCATCTGATCCGTTGCGAGGATCGCACCACAACTGGCAGTCGGCTTTCTCCGGCTGTTCATACACGGGGCTCAGCAACGCGCAGTCGTGTTTCTTTGCCAAGGCCTGCCAATGCAGATCAAACGCGCCGGTCTGTCCCGACTTGCACGAACCTTCGCCGCACCCGTGCTGATGCACGATCACCCCGCGTAGCATTTTGACCTGCGGCGGAATCCAGACTGTGAAGCTTACCGGATAGGACAGTTCACTCGCCTGGGTCGAACCTTCATAGCGCACGCGATAATACGGTGGATCAGCGTTAAGTGGATTGATATAAACTGGTTCCTGAGCGGAGACGCAGCCAATCAACGCGACAAATAACAGGGCAAACTGCCGCATAAATTTCACCTCCTGCGGGCTTCGCCCGCATTCCTACCTTAGCCACGCTCACTGTTCTCAGTTTGATGGGGAGCCGTGGCAGGCTACCCACGCCTGTGAGTATAGTCAAAAGATAAAAATGTTGCGCACTCCGTGCTGCTGAGTTGTTCCGCGGGAAGTCAAAGCGCGCCTTGCACGTGCGTCATCGCGCGCACTATCGTTTTAACGAAATCGTCTCAAACCAATGCGATTCGCTCAATGAGCGATTAAATGTCGAACCTGCTCATCGGTCAGGGCGTGTTTCCAGATGCGGACATCGTCGATCACGCCGTCCATGAACTCACCGGCGCCCGTATTGCCGATCGTCATGGTTTGGCCAGGTCGCATGAGACGAGGCTCACCTGTGAACGGAATCGTCTGCTTACGATCAGCATCTAGGTAAAGACGGCATTCTTTCAGTTCGTTATCAACGACGAATGAGACCATGTACCAGCGGCTCGTTTCGAGATCGCCACCTTGGCCGTTGCTCCCGACGTCATTTTTGTAGAAGTTAATCGCCGTGTCGATCCAGTGAGTGCCGTCACCGATATCGCCATGAACTTTTTCCGCATTCACTTTCATGTCGAAGTTGAATTCTCCACCGGATCGCGTGCCAAGAATTCCCGAGAAGGTTGGTTCCTTCGTCAGCCATACCCAAGCCGATACGGTGAACGTGCCGATCTCAAAGTCGGGCGAATGAGGAATGCTGACATGCTCTTTTTTCGGACGGTCGAAAAGTCGCGCCTTGCCGAACCGACCTTCGTGCTGGACGGTTCCGTGAATCGTGCCGTGATGATTTCCCGCGATGTCGCGCGCCTCACTCCCTTCATCTTCGAGCTGCCAATGGGCAATGGGTGCAGGCACGCCCTCGATCCGAACAGACGAACGCAACACGGCGACTGCTTCGTCGCACCGGGAGTTGGCATCCGAATGCAGGGGCTTCGCCGTGATCGCCCAGCCCGCTGGTGCGGCCGTGAGCAAGATACCGATTGCCAAGGTGAGCCTGCGACAAGCACGAACAGCACGGAAAATGTCCATGCACGAAAGTTCCATTGAGTGATCGCCTTTCAAGAGCTAAACAATCTTATGGAGAAATTGATTTGCAGTAATCGAAACAAGTCCTGTGCCGGGTGCAATGAACCTTGCCAACTAGCCGTCGCTTCTCCTTCGTCGCTGGAGAAGATGAGTGTTGCGTACGAAGTCAGTGTGAGTCTTGGCGGCGTGTAAGGTAAACAACAGGGAGGCTACCTTGGACGCCAAGATTCACGTCTCTTGTGTGTCGCGTCATTTGGGCTCAACCCCTTTTGCCCCGTAGCCTAGACATTCTTGTCCAAGATTCCTCCCTTCCCCACGATGAAGAACAGAAAAAGATGGACAAAAATGTCCATCCTCCCGAAAGGAGACCGACTTCCTGACGATCACCAAACCCGAGGAAATCTGCCTGAGTGAAAAATCGTAGCGATTTGCGTGCTCTGAACGGATTTCGGCAGCGAGAAATGCTGGATGTACGGCAAATTGACGGCTATCCGGCTTGGGCTGCAATCAGAGCGGCTCATCCTCTATTATGCGCCGATGGGTGCTGAACATTGTCGAGACGGCTCGGCAAAAGCCGCGCCATCCCGCGCATAGGGTTGACGGGGCAATGTATACGCCGCGGAGGCAAGTGGCGGCACCAAAAACATTTCAAGCAAAACCGCGCGGAGTCTAATCGATGCCGCATGCACGAATTTTCAAACGGATATTTTTTATTCAGGGAGTGCTGTGTCGATGAGCCCGGATGTCTCGATGCGATTGCTTTTATCGCCAGCCTTGCTGCTTAAAGTTACGTTCCGAGGCTGTGTTTTGATCGGTGCCTGCGTGGCAGCAACGCTGGGAATCTTGTCGGGCATGCTGCAGGCTGACGAACGGGAGGTCCCACCGGTTTCTGCGACCGAGGCTGATTCTAAAATCGTCGTCGATGGAATCAAAGTCCCGGATGGTTTTCATGTCGAGTTGTATGCCGATGATGATCTGGCTCACGACGTGCATTCGATGACGATGGATTCCAAAGGCCGCGTCGTAGTTTCGGGTCCGGGCTATATTCGCATCCTCATCGACAGCAACAACGACGGCCGCGCTGACACGTTCAAGCAGTTTGCCGACAAACCTGATACTGGTTCGCAAGGCATGTTTTTCTTGGGATCCAGTTTGTTGTGTTCCGGTGATCAGGGATTACAGATCTTTCGCGACAACAATCAGGACGACGTTGCCGATGGGCCACCGCAGGTTTTTCTGAAGATCTCCGCTGGCGGAGAACATCATGTCCATTCGATCCAGAAAGGTCCGGATGGATGGTGGTATGTGATGGCTGGTAATTTTGCCGGTGTCACACCGTCCTACGCAACAGTGCCCACATCGCCGATTAAGAAGCCGGTATCGGGAACGTTGCTGCGTCTGAAGCCGGATCTCTCTGGGGGCGAAATTGTGAGCGACGGATTTCGCAACGCTTATGATTTCACATTCAACGGTACGGGTGACTTCTTTACTTACGATAGCGACGACGAACGAGATATCTCATTGCCCTGGTATCTGCCGACGCAGGTGTTTCATATTCTGCCGCTTTCGAACGCCGGCTACGTGACGGTCGGACTCAAACGGCCGGGCAGTTATCCGGACATGCCTCCGGTGCTGGCAACTTTCGGACGTGGGTCGCCCACGGGAGTCACCTGCTATCAACATCATCAGTTCCCGCAAACATACCATGGGGCGTTGTTCATGCTGGACTGGACTCTTGGACGAATCCTGACGGTCCCGCTAGTTCAGGAAGGTGCTGGCTGGAAAAAAGATGGTTTTGTGTTTGCCGAAGGCCG
>QWQG01000031.1 GCA_003670925.1 Planctomycetota bacterium
ATCTCCGTGGCTCGAACTTTGATCGGAACGTCTGGTACCCGATCCGTGACAGTGTCGGCATTCCTGATACCTTCGTTTTCCATGATCTTCGTCATACGCAAGCCAGTCTAATGCTGGCGGCGGGCGTGGATCTTAAGGTAATTCAGAAACGATTGGGGCATGCAGACTTCGCCACGACAGCGAACACGTACTCGCATTTGCTCCAGAATGCTCAAAACGATGCGGTTGATAAGTTGGCGGCGATGATGTCGAAAGCACGAAAAAAGCCGACGTAAAAAAAGCTGGTTGGTGTCAAACGTTGGTGTCAAATAAAAACAAAAAAAGCCAGTGTAACCGTTTGAGGCGGTAAAACACTGGCTTTTTTCAATGCACTCGAATGGGCTCGAACCATTAACCTTCGGTTCCGTAGACCGATGCTCTATCCAATTGAGCTACGAGTGCTTGGTTTACGCAGGCTTGTTCATCGCGCCTGCGTGGGGAAGGAGTTTAGCTTTGAGGGGATAATTCGCAAGTTGCTTGGGGTCAGGACCGTCACTCAGAGAAAAAGTTCGTACTTTGAGAAGAGTGTTACCCCTGCTTGGATTGCGTCAAACGTGGCGGAGCGGCTGGAATTCCTAAAATATGCCAAGCATGTCTTTTGCATCGTCGGTCATGCGATCTGGTGTCCATGGAGGTGACAATGTGATTGTGATTGTGGCTTCATCGACGTCTTCAAGTCGTTCCAATGCCATTTTGGCCTGTTGGACAATCTGTGGGCCAGCAGGGCAGGCGGGGCTGGTGAGCGTCATTTCGACTGCGACTTTGCGGTCTTCTTCGTTGACGGCATAAATCAGGCCAAGATCAACAATGTTGACCATCAATTCCGGGTCAATCACCTGCTTTAGGGCCTCAATGAGTTCTTCAGCTGTTGCCATGCGCGGTCTCCCTTGATGAAAAAAGGCTGGGAAGGAACATGTTTTCGATCGGTACTTCAGTGGCAGATTTTAAGGCAATTCGGCCCAAACAGCGGCGTCGCGGATTTCGGTGCGAAACACGCGAATTGGGTCTGTGGCGGGCATACAGAGTGCTTTTCCCGTCTTGAGGTCAAAGCGGGCAGCGTGCCTTGAGCAGACGATTGAACAGTCCTGAAGAGGTCCTTCTGTTAACGGCTGTCCGTCATGCGAACAAACGTCTTCGATGACAAAATAATCCGATTCGATTCGGATCACAAGAGCTGGAATATCATCCACGAAAACACTGCGGCGTTCTCCGGACTGCAACTCATCCGTTCCAATGACTCGTTCCATTTTTCTCCTTTATCGTGTCGAAATGTCAGGGGACTGACTCGTCATAGCACGGCACGGCGGTTACGACTCGTGGATCGTGCAGCGGTAGTATAGTCGGGACACGCCGCCAAATCACAAGGTGAGAAGCCTTCCGTAAACAAGTTCGTAAATTCTGGATGTTGCTAGGATTTCAGTTGTCGATTGAATATGGCACGCTTTTCGCATTTGCGGGAGTATGCCGGTTTTTCGGGCGAATCATCAGCCAGAATGGCGTTTTTTAATTGTCATCTTTGTCAAACTGCGCGTTTGAACGGTAAGCTAGTAGAAGTTACAGCGTTCCCGACAACTGTTTGTGGAAGTTTTGCCATGATCAATTCGATTCTTGAAACAATGCTTCAGCCCACGCTGGCATGGGCTCCGGGAGCGATGGAATTAGTCATCGTACTCGTCATCGTGATGGTTCTGTTCGGCAATCGCTTACCGGGAACCATGCGATCGCTTGGTCAGAGTCTCGTGCAGTTCAAAAAGGGGATGCGTGAAAACGATGATGATACGTCAAATGACAAACTTCCGTAGGTCGTTATTTTTGTGTTGAAAGGAAGTCACTGCCATGGGATTTTTGCCTGGTGTTGGTACGCCTGAACTGATCATTGTCGGAATCATTGCGTTGTTGCTGTTCGGCAGAAATCTGCCCAACGTCGCTCGCAATGCGGGCAAGAGTTTTGCCGAATTCAAGAAGGGGATCTCCGGGTTTCAGGATGAAATCCACAAGGCTTCACGCGATGTCGAAAAGACGATTACCTATAACCCGTCATCCTCGAAATCGACGGACGAATCTCGGCCAAAGCTGACGCAAGTTGAAACATCAAACGACGATGATTTCTCTGCCCCCAAGTTCGATCTCGGTTAAGGCTTGGCGAGACGACAGGCACCGGTATTTCAGCCGCGAATTTATGTCAGCAACGACCGGACTTCCGACGCCAAAAAAATCGAACCGGTAACGACCACCAAGCCGGCCTGCCCTGCGAGTTCTCGGGCATGCAAAACAGCAGTTTCAGGATTTTGCGCGACGTGGCAGCGTGTCGCAGGGCGACTGTCATGGTGCAACTCTGCTGCAATCGACAAGAGTTCCTCCGGTGGCCGACTGCGGGGATTTCCCATAAACCGCGTGAAGACCACGTCGTCGAAGTGCGGACGAATGATCTCAATCATACAGTCCGCGTCCTTGTCTGAGGCCGCGGCAAAGACGAGCACGCGGCGGCGATTTGACCATTCCGATCCAGTCAAAACGTTGGCGACGGCTTTCATCGAATCCGGGTTATGAGCTGCGTCTAGCACGATCGTAGGATGCTGATCGAACACTTCAAAACGCAACGGCCAGTGCGTCGTGCGTAAACCATGGGAAACCGCGGCATCGTTGATTTGCCCATATCCGGCATCCCGTAATAGTTCCGCCGTCATCACCGCCAGGCTGGCATTATGCGCCTGATGTTGCCCCAGTAACGGAATTGTGAGGGCGTCGTAGTTTCTAGTTGGTGTCACGACGCAGATTTTCTGCGATCGTGGGCGAGCGCTGAGTTGATTGTCAGGATGATCGACGTGCCACGCAAACTCGCGGCCACAAATGAATTGGCGGCAACCGAGTGCCTGTGCATGAGTCGTAACGACAATGTCTGCAACTTCTGGTAATTGTCCCTGCACGACGGGAACACCTGCCTTTAGAATGCCCGCCTTTTCCGCAGCGATCAGACTCAGCGTGTCACCCAGAATGTGGGTATGATCTAGGCCAATGCTGGTAATCACGGTGACCAGAGGACGGCAGACATTGGTGCAGTCTAGGCGGCCGCCAAGTCCTGTCTCAAGGACGGCAATTTCGACACCTTCCTCGTCAAACAGCATCCACGCCAGCAGTGTCGTGATTTCAAAAAACGTGGGAATGCGGTCGCTTGTTTCCAATTCTGATTCGTGGAGCATTTCAGCCAACTTCGACACAAGCCGAGTCAACTGATCGGGATGCGGCATGCGTCCAGAGACGCGCATGCGTTCTTCGAATTGTGCGATATGGGGTGATGTAAACAGGCCCGCACGAATGCCTGATGCCTGCAGGATGGAATCGACCATGGCCGCAGTTGATCCCTTACCCTTGGTGCCGGCAATATGAATCGCGGGAATCCGTTCCTGCGGGGAACCGATGCGTTTTAGCAAACGCTCGATGCGTTCTAGCCGAAATGGATTGAGCGCAGGCGTTGGTCGGATACGTTCGTAATCGATACGGTCGTACAGCCATTGAACGGCATCGTCGCGATTGTTGATCGCTGTAAACAATGGATTTTTCCGAAGTAAGGCGGCGAAAATAGTGATGTAGCGGCAGCCCAGTTGGCGGTCATATCGCAGAATTTCAGCGATTGGTCAAGGTGCCGCCCATTTGACTTCACAACCTTGGTCTTCATACTGAGCCAAGACTGTTACGATTTGTTGGTTTGGGAGGCCGTCTAATGTTGCGGAAACTTTGCTCGATAATAAACCCCGTGCTCGTCGCAGGGGCGTTCTTCTGCCTGCTGCTGCCGGCGTTTGCGGACGGACTGCAGGACAACATCCCCGAAAACGTTCGCCGCGTTCCGGAACTCGGCGTCGCAGTGCCGGACGATCGAGCGGCCTCAATGCGAACCTCGCTGGGGCAGCTTCAGGAGAAAATCGCCGCGATCAAGGCTACCAACGATGCCACGAAGACGGCCTTGCTGTCCGATGTCATGATCTTCGAACGAGCCGTCCGGTGTGCTCTGGACTACAACGAGTTTTTCGACGTTAAGGAATTCGACAAGGCCGATGCTCTGCTTGCAGAAGGCGCAAAGCGAGCCGATCAGTTGATCGCGGGCAAGCCTGAATGGATAACTCAAAAGGGACTTGTCGTGCGCGGCTACATCAGCCGCATCGACGACACCGTGCAGCCGTATGGCCTGGTGATTCCGCCAACGTACGCCATCGATCACAGCGTGCCGACGCGCTGCGACATCTGGTTTCACGGTCGAGGTGAAAAGCTGAGCGAAGTCAATTTTCTGTGGGACCGCATGAAGAACCCCGGCGAGTTCACTCCGGATCACACGATCATGCTGCATCCCTACGGCCGTTACTGCAATGCGTTCAAATTCGCAGGTGAAATCGATGTGCTGGAAGCTCTGGAAGATGTTCAAAAGCATTATCGCATCGACGAAGACCGCATCAGCGTCCGAGGTTTCTCGATGGGTGGCGCGGCCTGCTGGCAGTTCGCGACTCACTATTCCGACCGCTGGTTCGCCGCTAATCCGGGAGCAGGGTTTTCTGAGACTCCTCAGTTTCTGAAAGTGTTTCAGAAGGAGGAACTCAAACCGACACCTTGGGAACAGAAATTGTGGAATCTCTATGACTGCGACAAATGGGCCTTGAATCTGACTCACTGCCCGACGATTGCATACAGCGGCGAGAATGATTCACAGAAGCAGGCGGCGGATGTTATGGAGAAGGCAATGGGGGAGGGGCTCGTAATCCGACTGCGGCACATCATCGGCAAAGGCATGGGACACAGATACGATGCAGTGTCGAAACATGTCATCGACGCCAGTCTCAACGAATTGGCAATGCACGGCCGACGCTCATATCGCGCTTTCTGGTTCACGACGTATTCCCTCAGATACAACAAAGCGGATTGGGTGACAGTAAATGCACTTGGTGAGCATTGGGCACCAGCAACGTTGTACGCATCGTTGGACGAAACACTACCCACAGCGAGTGTGCTCACTGTTGCGATTTTTCCTAATATCAATGATTTTACGATCCAACTCCCAGCAGGGACACTTTCACCTCAAAGCGAGCTAGTCGTTCTTATCAACTCGTTGGGAGACGACGGCGAGCCCATAAATGGGGGAAATGAAGCATTAGAACTTCATCCACTCAGTGATGGATCCTTTCAAGCGACATTTCGCATGGACGCCCAGCGAAACTGGGAGGAATCCACCACCACAGAAAGTAGTCTCAAGAAACGCCACAACCTTCAGGGCCCGATCGACGATGCCTTCATGGATTCCTTCGTGTTCGTGCGTCCCACCGGCATTGCAGCGAATGAAGCTGTCGGCAAGTGGGCAGAGGCTGAGTTGACTCGTGCTATCGAACATTGGCGACGGCATTTTCGCGGTGACGCGCGAGTTGTCAATGACGTCGATGTGACCGACGAACTGATTCAGTCGGCCAATCTGGTGCTCTGGGGCGATCCGAAGTCCAACAGCGTGATGGCAAAGATTGCCGATAAGCTGCCGATCCAATGGACCACCGAAAAAATCACGGTCGGCGAGAAGAGTTACGATGCTGCCAATCATGCTCCGATTCTGATTCATCCTAACCCGCTGAATCTGAATCGCTATGTCGTGCTCAACAGCAGCTTCACCTTCCGAGAATATGCGTATCTCAACAACGCCCGCCAGGTCCCGATGCTCCCGGACTGGGCTGTGATCGATCTCAACACACTACCCAACAACGTCTGGCCCGGAAAAGTTGTCGCTGCCGATTTTTTTGATGAGCAGTGGCAGTTGAAGCCGTAGCAGATTGTTTCCGGCGAGCTGCGATTCCTGTAGCTTGGACACTCATGTCCGAGATATTGGCTATGCGACGGACATGAATGTCCATCCTATCATTCGATCGTTTTGGCGTGGCAGCCAATCGAACCGTTCCCAACATCAGAAACCAGTCCACTTCCGTGAATCTCCCAAACATGACCATGACCTCAACTCAAACAATCGCTTCCAAGGCCACACCACTCACGTGGCTGCGGCTCATGCGGATCCCCACGGTCTTCACGGCATTTTCCAATATTTTGTGCGGATATTTGATCACCCACAAGTTGCTGCCTGCCGAGCTTCTGCAGCAAACTGAGCTCTGGTTACTGCTGTTCTCGAGCGCCGGGCTGTATCTGGGTGGCATGGTTCTGAACGATGTCTTCGATGCCGCGCTCGATGCTGTTGAACGGCCGGAACGTCCGATTCCTTCGGGTCGCATTTCACGTACAGCCGCCGCAATCTTCGGTGCGCTGCTGCTGATGGTCGGTGTTGGTTGTGCGGCAGCAGTCGGGACGGGAAGTCTGTTGACCGCAGGACTCATTGTCGCCGCCGTGTTGTTGTATGATGGTTATCTGAAATCAACCGTTGTTGCGCCGCTCGGAATGGGGACATGTCGATTCCTCAACCTGATGCTCGGTGCCAGTGCGGCCACGACGATGACATCTGTTTGGCAGACGACACCAATGACGGTCGCAGCGGCACTTGGGATCTACATCATTGGTGTCACCGTGTTTGCCCGCAACGAGGCAGGTAAGAGCAGCTCCAGAGGATTGCTCACGGGTATCGGAATTATGCTCTGCGGTATCGGTCTGGACGCATGGCTGGTGAAGGGTTCCGGCGTGGAGAAGGCCATTGCTGGCAGCCAGATGGCTTTGTTGATCCTTGGGCTGAATATCCTCATGCGGGCTGCGATCGTTGTGGGGAATCCGCAGCCAGTTCGGATTCAGCGGACGGTGGGGCTGATGCTGTTGTGCATTATCTTTCTGGATGCACTCATGGTGTTTAGTCTGACTGGCGAAGTCAAACACGCCGTGCTGGTCATCATGCTCATTGCGCCCGCATCGCTGGTCCGCCGCTTCATTCCGATGAGTTAGGTCGATCTCAAAGCAAAAATTTCGGCAGGTTAGTCTTGGGCTGCCAAAAATCGTGATTGTTGAGGCGGCTCATTTATCCGGGTTTTGTTCAAAGTTGAAAGTACAACGTTTCGATAAGTTCCTTCTCCGATTTCGGGGAAACGAGGGGCCGGCAGGCCGGATGAGGGGGTTGTCCCGGAAGGCAGAGTGCGAAACAAGACCCGACACTCTGCCATCTCCATCAATTTGTTTGCGGCGACATTTGCTCATCATCCGGAGTGCAAACACGCCAACAAATTTTGGGGGAGGGGACACTGTTTGGTCGTTCCCGACAGCACGAATCCTATCCTAAAGATGAACATGCCGTTTTCAGCGGATTCGGGACAACTTTGCGGGTGAATTGCAATTCCCCTGCGGAGACTCATAATTCTCCTCCGGTGCGGGAGTTTCAGAGCGTGGTTTGTTTCAGTCAAAAAATGGCGGAGAAGTTTGAAGATGTCTGCGGTTGCCGAGTTTCCGATTCCACTCAACCAGTATTCCAAGTTGCCACTGGATCCGAAGAACCCGAAACTGACGGCCGAACAACGGCAAACACTCCAGAAAAATATCGACATCTGCCGCGACGCCATCGTGTTTTTCACGGCCATCGCGGACGCTAAGGGATTGGGCGGTCATACTGGCGGTCCTTTCGATACTGTTCCTGAAGTCTGCATCATGCATGGTTTTATGAAACATGCGGCTGCCGGTGGAACGCCCGATGTGCTGCCGATCTTCTTCGACGAAGCTGGCCACCGTGTGGCGACGCAGTATCTGATGGCCGCACTCGAAGGCGAGCTGCCGGTCGAAAAGTTGTACCACTACCGCGAGTATTTGTCGCATTTGCCCGGGCATCCGGAACGCGGTTTTACGCCAGGCGTGAAATTTTCGTCTGGCCGCTTGGGGCACATGTGGCCGTTTGTCAACGGCGTCGCGATTGCGAATCCTAGCAAGGTTGTGTTCCTCCTGGGTTCCGACGGTTCACAAATGGAAGGCGACGATTCCGAAGCGGCCCGACTTGCGGTCGCGCAGAACCTGAACGTGAAGCTGTTGATTGACGACAACGACGTCACGATAGCCGGTCATCCGTCGGACTATCTACCCGGCTATGACGTTTCCAAAACCTTAGCAGGTCACGGTCTGAAGATCGATATCGGCGACGGCGAAGATCTGGATGCGCTCTACGCCCGCATGTGTGCGGCCGTGACCGCAACCGGACCAATTGCATTGATCAATCGCCGTAAAATGTGCGTGGGAATTAAAGGACTTGAAGGCAGTGCTCACGGACACGACGTGATCAAGGTTTCACTGGCCAAAGAATATCTCACAGGGCGCGGCCAGACGGCTGCCGTTGACTATCTCAATAATGTGAAAAAAGGTCCGTCCGGTCCATCGTATGAAGGCAGTTGCAGCAAGAGTATCGGCAAGAACCGCGATCTGTTCGGCAAGTTTCTCAACGAGATTTTGGACGCATTGCCGGAAGCTCAACGAATCGCATCCGTGCGTGTGTTCGACTGCGACCTTGAAGGATCATGTGGTTTGAATCATGTGCGTGCCGCTCACCCCGAAGTGTTCGTGCGGGGAGGCATCATGGAACGCGGGAATTTCTCAGCGGCTGCGGGCTTCGGTTATGAAACCGGGAAGCAGGGCGTGTTCGCGACGTTCTCGGCGTTTCTGGAAATGATCGTTTCTGAAATCACGATGGCGCGGCTGAATCAGGCCAATGTGCTGGCGCATTTCTCGCATGCTGGCTGTGATGATATGGCGGACAATACATGCCATTTCGGCTTAAATAATATGTTTGCGGCTAATGGACTTCCTGATGAAGGTCGTGACACCACACGGCTTTACTTCCCGGCCGATCAGCATCAATTCAAAGCCTGCATGAACAAGATCTATGGTGACGCAGGATTAAGATTTATCTTCTCAACGCGGTCCGGGGTTCCGGATCTTTTGACGGAGGAAGGGATTCGCGTTTATGGCGACGACTACCAGTTTGTCCCCGGTCGTGATGACGTAATTCGCGAGGGCAAAGATGGCTATATCGTGTCGTTCGGCGAAACAGTTTACCGGTCATTGGATGCGGTGATTAAGCTCAAGGCGGAGGGCATCCATGTCGGTCTCATCAACAAGGCAACGTTGAATGTCTATGACGAAACCATGATGGCAAAACTGGCGGCGTCTTCGGTGGTGCTTGTGGCTGAGTCCTTCAACGTGAACACCGGGCTAGGTTCCCGCTTTGGAACGGAATTACTCAAACGTGGATTTAAGGGAAGCTATAACAATATCGGCACTTATCGCGAAGGCTCAGGTGGCTTGTGGCAGCAGATGGGCCATCAGGGCATTGATTCCGACGGCATTCAGTTGGCGATGAAGGCGTTGTTGAAGTAGCTCTCACTTCGGAAGAGTGATCATGCTGTCGAATGGGTTTCTAGGCTACCCGACAACCTTCATGCTGGACTTTGTCGTTTGCGCGCTCGCACTGATTGTGCCTGTGCTGCTGTGGAGCCTGTGGCTGGTCAAGTTTCGCCGACGTTATGTTGCCCACAAACGCCTGCAGATCGGCTTGGGAATCGTGCTGTTGGTGGCTGTCATGGCGTTCGAACTGGATGTGCAGATTGTGCACGGAGGCTGGGAGAAAATCGTCGCGAAACAGCTATTAAGTCCCGACGCGTTGTCGACAAAAATTAACACGGTCAGGCCTTGGCTGTTAGTGCATCTCGTGTTTGCCGTAACCACTCCGCTGTTGTGGATGGTGACGCTCACACTGGCTTTGCGTCGTTTTAAAAATCCTGCAGCACCGGGACCGCATAGTCGTTTACACAAAACTCTCGGATGGGCGTCGACAATCGACATCACGTTGACATCTGTGACAGGATTGTTGTTCTACTACGTTGCGTTTGTGAGATCGTAGCCCACCGTGACGCGGGGAAAGCCCGAGCCCCAAAGGGGAGCGACAGGGCGCCAGTAATTATGCACACTGAAATTGAGTACAACTCGGCATTTTCTGTGACGGTCATTCATGCGTCAGTCCTGCTCCAAATTCTGGACGATCCTGCTGGTGGCGCTGCTGCTGCGTGTCGTCGTGGCGATTGCAATTGAACAACGTGTGACCGCAGCGGGCCGCACGTTTCTAATCGAAGGCGACGCCAACGGATACTGGGAACTCGCACAGCATCTCGCAGCCGGTCATGATTATGCGATTTATCAACCGCCGCGCTATGTGCTGCGAACTCCAGGGTTTCCATTGCTGCTGGCTGCCAGTATCAAGATCTTCGGTAAAAGTGTGTTAGCAGCAAGTCTGGTGATGGCCGTTGTGGGAACCGGCAGTTGTTGGCTGACATGGTTACTCGCACGGAAATTGTTTGATGAATTCACTGGTTTGTGGGCGATGCTCTTGGTAGCTGTGTCGCCGCTGCAGATTGGAAGCAATGTTCAGATCTTGTCGGAAACATGGTTCAGCTTTGGACTGCTAGTCTGTCTGCTTGCGTTGGCTCGGTTGCTGCAGTCGCCACCTGCGGCTGGTTGGGGCAGAATTGCGTTTTCAAACGGCATACTGACGGGACTCACGGTCCTCATTCGACCGGGTTGGCTGCTCTGGGTGGGACTCAGCTCACTACTTGTTATTGTGTTCGGCCCAATGACGTTCGCGAAGAGAATTCTGTGCGCCGCCCTGATCTGTGGCGGTTGTTTTGTCGCTCTGTTGCCGTGGGCGTGGAGAAATTACGAAATCACTGGCCACTGGATTTTTACTTCACTCTGGTCCGGCCCAAGTCTGTATGACGGACTCCATGCTGGCGCGACGGGTGCCAGCGACATGGCCTTCGTGGACAACGAAAACGTATTTTCAACAATGTCTGAATTCGATGCGAACGCCCACTATAAACAGCGGGCAATTGACTTTGCGATTGCCCATCCACGTCGCACTGTCGAACTAGCATTCCTAAAAGCCGGCCGCTACCTGAGTCCTTCACTAAACGCCGCAGGTTTCTCAGGTGGTGTATTCTCTGTATTTTGCGTTTTCTGGTATTTCAGCCTGACGGTGTTAATTGTGTCTGGTGCACTGGACTTACGTCATAAGTTAGTGTGTGTCGGGTTGCTTGCAGGGCCCTTCCTGCAATTTCTGCTGGTTCATATGGTCTTTGTGGGGTCAATTCGATATCGTTTGCCGCTTGAGTTTCCGTTGTCGATCTTGGCTGCGCATGGACTTGTGGGGCTCCGGCAACGATGGAACGAACGGACACAACGTGACGGCAAACGGCCGTCCGACTTGGCTTAATTTGGTCCAGTCCGCAAACATGGATGTTGCGATTGGCGAGGAAACATGAAGTTTTGGCCCATATTGAAATGGATGTTCTTCATCGCATTGGCGAGCACGATTGCGGCTGGCGTGGGCGGCATATGGCTATGGAAGAACAGTGACCGGCTCATTCGTGAGCAGGCATTTCGAACGTTCGACAAGGTTGCCCCTGACCTTGAATTGCAGCTTGATGGCATTGAGTTGAGCAGCACATCGTCGATACGTTTGACGGGAATTGAGATTCGTGATCGCGCAGCCAATCGACCAATTTTGCGAGCCAAAGAGGCGTTTGCCACCGTCGATGAAACGGAGTTGATGGAACGCCAGCACGTGATCGTGCGCACGATCAAGATTTCCGGTGTAGAAATTCTGCTGAAACGATCGGAAGATGGTCGTTGGAACTGGCAGAATTACGCATTTAATAAGCTCAGTGACACGCTGATTCCACCGAGCGTAGTTTTGGAAAACGTGCGTGTCCAGATTCAATTGGAGCATAGTGCAGGAATTCCTCCTGCGAGTCTGACCGTGACGTCGCCCTTGTTGCAAGCTGTGCCGAAGTCTTCGGAGGCGTACGATTTTTTAGGAAGTCTGGCATTACCAGGCAGTGAAAATCTTGCACTGAACGGCACCTGCAATCTAATAACCAAAGAATGGGATTTGCGGGGTCAGGTTGTAGGAGTTGAGGCAGATCAGTCGTTGTTGGATCTCGCAAAATCAACTGCACCACAGCTTTCGTCGCAACTTCAACAACTCGACTTGAAGATCGCCGGTGTTTTGCCGTCAGCAACTGAATCCCGCACGGCAGTTGCCAGTGCAGAGACCAATGCCATTGTGGTTGGTGGCAGCCCCGCGTCACCTCGTTTTTTTGGAATCCTAGATATCGATTTTCTGGTTGAAAAGCGGTCGGAACGCACGGTTCCGGACGTGCGGCTAAAAGTTGAAGTCCGGGACGGTCAATTGAGTTCCCCTGTGGTGCCAGTTCGGCTTTCCGATGTGCGTGCCACATTCTTTTGGGACAACAGCAACGTAGCATTTAAGTTGCTGAATGCACGTGACGGGGATGCGTTGGTGACGGGTCAGTTTTCGATGGAACTGCGTGACAACGGGCCAGCACCGACGGCCTCCGTGCATTTGGAGAAGTTTCCAATCACAAAAGATTTGCAGCCGTTGCTGCCTGAGAAATCTCGAAAACTGTTTGATCATTTTCAGCCGGCCGGAGTTATTTCTGGCGACATCACCCTCCAGCGAATGCCGTCTGGTAAGTGGTTACCGACGGCCATAGATGGCATCGCCGACAATGCCTCACTCCTGTTTCACAAGTTTCGATATCCTGTCACTGGAATCAAAGCCACGATGCATCAAAAGCCGTTAGCGTCTGATGCCGCCACGCTGGACTCTGTAGTCTTAGACATCGTGGCTGAGGGAATGCTTGGAATTCGTCCGGTGCAGGCACAAGGCGTGATCCGAAATCCCGGCTCTGAGTTGGAATTGGACTTTCAGATCGATGTGCAGGATTTGGCGTTGGACGGGCAGTTCCGTGATGCGTTGGACGAACCTGGCCGGAAAGTGGTAGAGAGTCTAAATATCGGTGGATTTGGTTCGGCCAGAGTTCAATGTCGCCGTGAGTCGGGCAAGGATCAGCCAACTGACATCCAGATCTTCACGACCGTGCGTGACGGCATCGTTCGCTTCAGCAAGTTTCAATACGAGATTACGGGACTCAGTGGTGAATTTTCTTTCGACTCGAAAGCCAAATACTGGCGGTTTACAAATCTCCACGGATGGCACGATACAGGAGAATTGACTGCTGGCGGCAGTTTTCGAGGCTTGCCTGCTCCTGGTGTCCTGCAACTCACGATTAATGCGGAGAACGCAAAACTAGACGCCGATTTGTTCAATGCCCTGAACCCGTCCTCACGATCTCTCTGGACAATGTTGCAGCCCGAAGGGTCGATTAGTCTGACAACCACAATTGACTGGACTGCGGCCTCAGGTCAGACCCCCGTAGTGCAACTCGAAAATGTACGGATCTTTGATGCGTCGATTTATCCCAAACCATTTCCGTATCGGATGAACATCAGCGAAGCCAAACTCAGCTACAAGCCCAACGATCCAGAGTTTGCCGGCGTGCAGCACTGCACGATTGAAACACTGAAAGCGGAACACGAAGGATCGCCAATTCAAGCTAGCGGCTGGGCTGAGTTGGCGCCTGACGGTTACTGGCAAATGCATCTGAATAATCTTAATGCGATCGACCTAAAACCTGATGACGAGTTTCGCGCAGCTTTGCCGGACAACTGGCGTGATACGCTGTCGCGGTTGCAGCAGGTTGGTCGAGTTTCCGTTGAATCATCGGAACTGGAGTTTCGTGGCGTAACAAATGGGAGTGCGCCGACAACGGCTGCTTGGAGTCTCAATATGCGCCTGCAGCAGTGTGCGGTCGCAGCGGGACTCGAACTGACAAATGTGTCCGGCATGGTCGTTGCAAACGGTACATGGGATGGAGCCCACCTCCAGAATACAGGGCATATTCGCTTGGATCAGGCAGAAGTCCTCGACATGACTCTCACGGATATCGATGGACCATACACGATGTCCGAAGATGAACTGGTGCTTGGATGCCGTGAGATCATTCAGCGACAATTGCAACCTGCTGAGGTCGCTTTGGATCGGCGCATTATGGCGAAAGCTTATCGTGGCGTCCTTGAAATGGACGGCATGATTGATTTGAAAAAGGGGAGCCAATACGAGTTCTTTGGAGAGCTAAAAAATTCGCTACTCCAGAACTATGCTGCGGTGCATATGCCCGATCAGCCGAACATGAAGGGTGTGGTAAACGCGTGGCTCTTGGTGCATGGTGACGGCGATTCAGCGGCCAATCTCACGGGCAGCGGGCAAATGCTAATTTCTCCCGCGGCGTTGTACGAAATTCCCGTCGTCTTAGAAATGCTGTCAGCGTTGTCCAGCCTCCAGTTTGCGGTGCCAAATCGAGAAGCTTTTAATCACGCCTTGATGTCTTTCAGGATTCGCGATGAAGCGTTTCAATTCGAACCAATCGACCTTGTCGGCGATTCTCTTGCATTGCGAGGACGTGGCCAAGTCGGCTTTGGTGGGGATGTGTCACTCGACTTCTTTTCACGTCCACCCGTTACCAATAATCCACTCAAAAATCTTGTCGTGTCCAGCACAACGTCGTTGGTGACTGTCCAGGTTCGAGGCACAACATCGAAGCCGCAAACGACGCGAGGAAGTCGCAAGATTGATGATTCTATTCGCGACTTCTTTGGGGCCTTTGAACCGCGACCTGGTGCTCCGGTTCCGACACTCAATATTCCCCGCATCTTTGGCGTTCCCAACTCCCCGCAAGGGGCAACCAATCCAAATCCGCAAGGCATTCGTCGCTAATTCTGAATTGCCCCAGCGCTAGATGCAGGATCAAAACCAGCCGCTGACTGTGGTGGCTTTGCCTTGTTTTCCGTATCAACCATCGCGTTGCGGATTTCTTGAGCGCGTTGCAAATCCGTTTTTGCCTCGTCTGCCTGTCCGGCTCCGCGGCGATCATCGGCCCGTTTTTCGTAAGCGACGGCGACCTGTTCGTCAAAACGTCCGGCTGTTTCAAAGTCGCTGATAGCGTTGTCAAAATTCTCGAGACGCATCCAGAGATCACCCCGGATGGAATACGCTTCCTGAGATGATTGAGCAACGATAGATTCATCGCAATCTAGCATCGCTTTTTGCAGGTCGCCAGTTGCCATCCATGCGGATGCTCGTCCTGTCAAGGCTTCCGTATTTCCGGGATTGACGATCAAGGCGCGAGTGAAGTCTTGGATGGCCGCACCATACTGGCTGCCGTTCATTAAATGTTTCCCACGAAAAATCCATGCTGCCGGATTACGTGCGTTGCGGGAAGCTTGCTGAGTCAGTTGGTTTAACTGCTCCAGCCATGCGAGTTTTGCACCATCCTGCTGCGCCTCAGCAAAGCGATTCAGCTTCAGCAACGCCGCACGACGGTGACCCAGCCAACGCATATCCATAGGTTCTAGCTCTGATGCACGGGAAAATGCCTGGAGAGCAGCTTCGTATTTTTCCTGCTGCATGTGGACCAACCCGCAGTTATTCCACGCGGTGACATAGGTCTCCTGAAGCCGCAAGGCCTGTTGCAAATCAGCCAGAGCCGGTTCGTACTGTTCCAGCTTGAGTCGGGCAAAGCCACGATTATTCCATGCGTCGGCAAACTTGCGGTCGCCATCAATGGCCTTGGTAAAATCGGCTTCCGCAGATTTGTAGTCCTGATTAGTGAGTGCTATCAGCCCGCGATTGTTGAGCGCGGCGGCGTGCGCGGGATTGAGTTGGATAGCTTTCTCGAAGTCTGCGATTGCTTCCTTAGAAAGACCCTGAGACATCAGAAAGTAGCCGCGATAGTTGTAGCTGTCGGCATTGTTTGGCGCGAGTCGTACGGCGGTACTGAAATCGACTCGAGCGTTGGCGTTTTCACCTTGGAGGCAGTACACATCAGCTCGCATGCGAAACAAACTGGCATCTTCTGGAGACTCAGCAATCGCCTGACTCAATGCTTCAACGGCGACCCCTTTCTGGCCGGCAACCACCGCTGAATTCGCTTTCTGCAGTAGTTGACGCACGGCATCTGGGTACTGGGACAGTGTTTTCTTGGCGATACTTTGATCCCCAAGTGCCGTCGTCGTCTGGTTGCCGGAAATCGACAGCGGAATGCCTGCTGATCCGGTCTCCGGTGCCTGATTTCCAGATCCACAACCAGTGGCCAGCAACATTGATCCCAAGGCAATTAAGACACGACACATGAGTTCGCTCCATCGGGTATTTCAGAAATCGGGCCGATTCCAGCAGCCCTTCAATTCACGGTGATGCTTGTAGTCGTGATAAGTTGGCGGTGTCAA
Organism: Planctomycetota bacterium; assembly: GCA_003670925.1. GTDB lineage: Bacteria > Planctomycetota > Planctomycetia > Planctomycetales > Planctomycetaceae > SXXK01. Next base: position 16,177 of record QWQG01000031.1, read on the forward strand.
TCTGAGTTGAGGGGGAATCGGTAGTCTAGTGGGGGCAGTGAGCTTTACTTCGCACGAAACTCAAGCGTAACTCGGCAGAAAACGACAGTGACAGTCTTGCTCGCGTCTAGGCTTTCGTCTGGGTTGCGATGTCAGCGACAGGATTTCGTCTGTCCCGGGTCGTTGCCTAGGCAAGCTAAAACCTGTGCGGCAACCTATACTCCCCGCAAAGGTCCTGACAATCTCCTCCTGATGGGATCCGTGCGTATGCGACTGAGTGCATCTTTAATTCCGCGATTTTTTGGGGCTATCTCCATGGCCGCCTGTTTCATAACTCCGGCGTTTGGTTTCATGGATGAGGCCACGCAGGCGGTGATCACCGACGACAAGGACCAAGAGGTTGAGAAACTCAACGTCGAGCTCATTAAATCGCTCACAAAACAACTTAAGCAGAAAGAAACGCTTGATTCCAACGCCGCCGATGCCGTGAACGAGTATTCAGTTCGCGGCGACTTGTTCATGTTTCTCGGCGAATTCCCAAAGGCCGAAGCAGACTATCTGACAATGGTAAAAATGAAACCGGACCTTGATGCGTCGCACTGGCGACTCGGGATTGCCATGTTTTTCGCGAATCATCCCGAACAGGCAGCAGCGCAATTCGACAAGTACGATTCCTTTGACAAGATTGACCGCGAGAACGGCATCTGGCGATATCTTTCACACTACCGCGCGTTTGGTAAGGCTGAAGCGCGACGGCAGTTGCTGCGATACGAGAAAGACGATCGGCCTCCGTTTAAAGAGGTATATCGGCTTTTCGACGGAAGTTTAACCGCAGCAGAAGTGCTACAAGCCATTCCCGATGATGCCACAGTTGCGTCGCACGACTCGCGATTGTTCTACAGTCATCTTTATATCGGCATGAATCAGGTCGTCGAAGGTAACACGGAGGATGCAAAAATCTCCTTGCGGACAGCGACGCTGAATTCATGGCCAAGAAAGGCTGGGTATGGTCCTGATTATATGTGGCACATCGGACGACTGCAGTATCTGGAATTGCAAAAGGTGAAGGTGAAGGTGACTCCGTAACTTGGACACTTGGAGTCAAGTCGATTTCTCCTCAGGCAATGGCAGGGATGCACTTGACTTGGGAGTAAGTTGCAGATTGCAGTCGGGAGAAAATATCCCACGGACGTTATGTTGGATGCATTTTGCACCACGCTGCAAGCCATTTTTGTGGCACACCGATCTGCTGCACGACAACGCGACCAAGATATGGCAACGCATGTGGAAAGCGGAAGCCGGCTTTTGTCGCGACAAATGTAACGGTCACGTTGGCCTGCACGGCCATACCGCAAGGTGCACCGCTATCTGCATGCAATCCGGACGGCACATCGACAGCGAGGACTCGCGCGGAAGAGTGGTTCATTGCAGCCACGATTTCAAGGAAAGGACTGCGGAGAGTGCCACGAATTCCCGTGCCCAGCAATGCATCGACGATCCAGTCGTCGGGTGTGAGAACGGCCAACACTGCTAGCAGATTTTCTTCGTTTGCCTCCTGCACGTTGATGCCACTCCGTAGCAGAAATCCTAGATTGGACTGAGTATCTTCAGTGAGAGACTTCCCGGCACGTACAAGATGGACTTCGCTGTCAATTCCCCGGGCCGCAAGCAAGCGTGCCATGGCGAGACCATCACCTCCATTATTGCCATGGCCACTCACAATGATGATTCTTCCTTGGGGCTGGACGGTTTCCAAAACCTCGCAGGCCCCGCGTGCTGCATTCTCCATCAGCAGCAGGCCTGCCATCCCTAGTTCCTGAATGGCAGCAGCATCGATTTGGCGGATGAGCCGACTTTGAAGGTATTCCATGGAAGGTTCTCAGGAAACGACTCTGGCAATTTACCGGACGACGATGGCCCAATCTGTTTGAGTGTTTTACTGCATCCGCGTAGACTCTGCATTCGCTCGCCCAGCGCGACGGTGAAACTTTGCCGTATGTCACGCGTTGGAAAACCACCTTGGTTCCTCTCAATTGTTTACGAGTTTCCTAAGTGATTGACAGTTATAACGATCGCTGGGCTCTGATCACAGGCGCATCCTCCGGGATCGGAGCGGAGTTTGCTGCGCAACTGGCAGGTCGCGGGATGCACTTGATTCTTGCGGCTCGACGCAAAGAAAAAATGGCTGAACTCGCGACGGAATTGAACACGCGACATGGGACGCGTTGCCACATTGTGGCGATTGATCTTGCGGATCCGGAGGCAAGTCGTCGATTGTTCGAAGAAATCCGGCGATTGGCTGTGGACGTGGAATTACTCGTCAACAACGCTGGTATCGGACTCATCGGTCAAATTGAATCGACATCACCGGAAGATGTGCGTCATCTACTGAACCTGAATCTGCTGACACTGGCCGATCTGACGTATCGCGTGTTGCCGGGAATGCTTCACCGCAGACACGGTGCGATCATCAATGTGTCGTCACAGGCGGCCTTTCAGCCAGTGGCCTTCATGGCCACGTACGCGGCAAGCACATCTTTCACTCTGCATTTTAGTGAAGCGTTATGGGCGGAAGTTCGCAGTCGCGGTGTGACCGTGATGGCACTCTGCCCTGGTGTCACGCGGACAGATTTTTTTGATAAGGCGGGGGTTCCAGGATGGCTTGAAAAGCACGCCTCTGTCACGCCGACAAAGGTTGTCAGAAAAGCACTCAGGGCGATGGAGAAGCGTCGGCAGTACGTTGTGCCAGGTTGGAAGAATTATCTCCTCACATTGCTGGTGCGGTTTATGACCAGACGCACGGCTGTGAATGAATCGAAGCGCTATTTTCGGCCGAAGAAACAAATCCCGGAAAGCGAAGCTACCAAGCAACCAAATGACATGGGCCACGGTCCTGAGTAACTAGCCTCTGGGGAGCGATTGATCTTGAGATTTGCTAGCGACGATACCCAAAAGGAATAGCACCGATCGCCATATGTTTCAATTCTTCATGAATCCGTGGTTGTTAATCAGCCTAGCAGGAATCGGTCTCCCGATCGCGGCTCATTTGTTAAGTCGCCGCCGCTTCGACGTTGTCGAATGGGCGGCCATGCAGTTCCTAAATCCGTCAAAAAAGACACGCCGACGTCTGAAACTGGAAGAACTGCTCCTGTTGCTGCTACGCATTGGCCTGATTGCGCTCATCGTGCTTTCGGTGGCACGCCCGTGGTTGCCTGGCGGTTGGTTGAGTGGCTATTACTCCGCCGGATCGCGGACGGTCGTAGTTGTGGTAGATGGTTCAAATTCGATGTCGCGCACAGACGGTGCGAATTCTATGCACCAAAATGCGATTCGTCGCGCGAGTGAATTTCTCCACACCCTAGGAACGGATGATAATGTTGCACTGATTGATGCACGCGATGAGCCGCGCGCAGTGATTGAATCACCCTTGCGCGATCTTCCGCTGGTGGAACAGGAAATTCGCCGACTTCCACCTCCTGGCGGATCCTGTGGAATGCTGACCGCCTTGGAAAAAGCCCTTGCCATACTCGGCCGTTCCAGCGCATCGGCGCGGGAAGTTGTGGTATTTACCGACCGGCAAGCCATCAGTTGGAAGTCTGATAACGAGGCCGCATGGTTGCGGTTTGACGACTTGGTAAAGTTTCCGGCAGTGCGACCGTCTGTGTGGGTGGTTGACGTCGCTCCGCAACTTGGTCCGGTGACACGTAATATTTCGGTGGGACGCCTTGAGTTGTCGCGGGAAATGACGGTGCCGGATTTTCCCGTGCGGTTGCAGGTCGCCATTCACAATGAATCCAATACAGAAGCTCAAGTTCCACTGCGACTGCTGCTAGATGGTCAGCCGTTAGCTGGTAAACTGCAGAGCCCGTCGATTCCCGCTCGTGGCGAATCGGTTATCGAATTCGAGCATGCTTTGCGGACGGAAGGAACGCATATTCTGAGTGTCGCAGCGGAGATGTCTGACGATGCCGTGGCGGTGGACAACGTGAGTCATGCGGCGATTCATGTGGCAGAGTCGCTAGACGTGCTGCTTGTGAACGGAACTCCTGCCGCGTTGCCTGCCGAACGTGATAGTTTTTTTGCGGAGTTGGCGTTCGCGCCGCCGGAGGGCAAGCCACCGTGGGTGAAGACGCAAATGATCGAAGCCGCGGATTTAAAGCCCGCCGATTTTCAAACGGTATCAGCCGCAATTTTTTGTAATGTGGGCACGATTTCCCCGGACGTCGTAACGACCTTAAAGGCGTTCGTGACTGCAGGAAACGGACTGATTATTGCGTGTGGTCCACACACCACGCCGGAATCTTTCCAAGCGTGCTTTGGTAATTCCGGCCTCGTGCCGCAGATTCAGATTGTACGGACACGGGAAGCGCCACCACGGGCCGAGCAGATCATTCACGTGGCGCCGTTGAGTCTTCAGCCGGGCTGGTTGGATCGATTTGGGTCTGACCCGGCCCGCAGTTTTCTCAAAGCTACATTCGAAGCGTGGTGTCTTACAAAAATCGGACCGGCGGCGATGCCTCCAGCCGCAGTTGCTAACGTGGATGATGCTGATCCGAAAACGAAGCAGTTGCCTTTGGGCGGCAATGCCATCGCCGATCGACTGGCCCCATCTGCGACGTCGGCACCGCAGGTTCTTGTGACGCTCTCAACGGGTGATCCGCTGTTGCTGGAATCACGCTGCGGAGACGGTTTCGTGCTGGTGATGACGACCACCATGGATCGCAATTGGAATGATCTTCCCACACGCTCCGACTTTGTTCCGTTTCTGCATGAAGCCGTATTTCATGTTGCTTCGTCGCGTAGTCATCGCAACGTAGACTTTGGTGAGCCTTTGATCGCACGCCTCCAACAGACCATCGGCACAAACCCCGCGCCTGAACCCATCGGCTCCGATCAACCGGAACTCCGGTCCGTTACAGAACCTGCGGATGAGTTTGTAACGTTCGTCGCACCCGGCGGCATGGCGTCTGAAGTTCGTGTGGTTGCTGAAAATACACACGCGGAGGTAAAAACAACTGGACGTCATGACGCCTCAGCAGTGTTCAAAAACACGTTCGCACCAGGCGTATACGCCATGGCCCGGGAAGCCGAACCCGCGTTTCCGGAGCAAGTCGATGCATTTGTTGTCAACTATGACCATTCGGAAGACGACCTCACTCAATTGACCGACGACGATAGGGCACGACTGGTGACCAATGATCGCGTGCGTTTTTCGTCGTCGCTGGAAGATCTTGCGAAGCGCATGTACGGCGCTGAAAGTGTTGCAGAATTGTGGGCCGTCCTGCTCACGCTATTCTTGCTTTTTCTGGTTGCTGAACTTTTCCTGACCCGTCGCGCAATCCGCAAAGGCTACGGCAACGACGCGCTCAACGCCTCGTCCTGACTCCTCGCTCTCGGGACATTCAACTCGATGACTTCATTGCGAATTGATCCCAGCATTGCTACACTCCAAAATTCCGGGAATTAGCGCAGTCTGGCTAGCGCGCTTGGCTGGGGGCCAAGAGGTCGCAGGTTCAAATCCTGTATTCCCGATTTGCACTCAAACTGCATTCCGAATCGTGTTTAACGATACCTGACGACGTTCGTCAGTGCGGCGAAAAACCTGTTTCAATCGTGGAAGTTCTTCCACGAAATGATCAAGGACTCCCGCACATGGCACGAAAAGCGAATGTTCTTCCGTCGTATCTTCTGCACAAGCAAAGCGGTCAAGCCCGTGTTCGCATAGACGGGAAGGATCACATGTTGGGGCCATATGGCTCCGAAGAATCACGGATTGCCTACGGAAAACTGGTGGCAAATGCAGCTAATGGGATCGGAATCGACCCGTTGAAAGGTGGAAGTTCTTCCACGATTGAGTCTGGTCTGACGATCAACGAACTGGTGCTGGCGTTCATGCGTCATGCCGATGGCCACTACATCAAGAATGGCGAACCCACTTCAGAGATTCACTGCCTCAAAGCTGCTACCCGTCCCTTGGTGGAATTGTACGGGTTCACGCCGGTCGATGAATTCGGGCCGTTGATGCTGAAGGCCGTGCGACAAAAGTTTGTGGATGCTGGCTGGGTTCGAGATTCCGTCAACAAAGGCGTCGGCAGAATCCGCCTCATTTTCAAATGGGGTGTCGAGAACGAAATGGTGCAACCCTCAACGCTTCAGGCATTGCAGGCCGTCGCGCCATTGCTGAAGGGCCGAACTGAAGCACACGACAACGCTCCGAGAACTGCTGTAGACGATGTTCGAATCGAGACGGTCAAGAAGATGGTTCGGCCATTGGTCCGCGATCTGATCGAACTGCAACGCCTTTGTGGGGCAAGATCCGGTGAACTGATCAAACTCACGACCGGCATGATTGACCGCACTGGCGACGTATGGAGGGCGGAGATCAGCGATCACAAGACTGTCCACCATGACCAAAGCCGAACGCTGCATTTCGGGCCACATGCTCAATTGATCCTAGCGAAATATCTTTCAGCCGATCCGGACGCAAAGCTGTTCAAGATCACACGGACTGCGTTCTGTCGGGCGATTACACGGGCTTGTGAAAAGGCCGGCATTGAACGCTGGGTTCCCCATCAAATGCGGCATACGAATGCCAACAACGTCCGGGAAGAATTCGGCTTGGAACACACGCAAGCCGTTCTCGGTCACGCGCATGCCGAAATGACCCAGCACTACGCGAAAGTCAGCAGCAAAAAGGCGGCTGAAGTCGCCAGAAAGATCGGGTGAGCGCCATGCAAGGTACACTTACACCCAAAGCTGAAACTGAATCCAGTTTGAAGCCCGACGCGTTCGAGGTTCTGCAAGCCGCATGGAAGGCCATCAGGCGAACGGAAACCCTGTCAGACAATCCGGCAGAAGCCAAAGCCGCAGAACGTGCCCTGGCGTTCGTTGACAAGGCATTTGTCGAACTGGAAAGGAAGAAACGATGAGCAGCAAAAAGCAGACTCCATTGAAACTATCCCACGGGCAGATTGCGTTGCGTGACATCGCCGTTCAAAGCTCCTGCAGCCTGAGCAAGAACCGTCGGAACGTCGCATGTCAAAAATCAAATCGCTTCTCAAGAACTTGCATCCCGACCAATGGAAGAGGAAACCGTGGGCAAATCCCACACTGATAGCGGCGAGCCGAGTCAGGCCAGATAAGCTGAAGTCGTTTATCGTCCAAGAACTTAGATCAGAGGCGGGCAAACCGGCAGTTCAATCTGAATGGCCAACAATCACTGAGGTCGCTAAACGGCTGGGTGAAAACAAGGGAACTGTATCCCGGTTGATTCGCAAGGGGAGACTCAAAGACAACGGGTTGAAGAACAGGCAACGCAGGATCGATCCTGCCTCAGTTCTGGAATACTGCAAGGCGAAGGGAATAACGTACAACCAAACGCGATGAAACCACTGCGAAAAACTGCCATGGTTGCCTTCATCAGAATTGCCAAAGAATAGAAACCGCCCAAAACACTGACAAGCCGTCTGTTTGCAACATGCAACAGGCGGCTTTTTTGTTGCACCGCTGAATCCTCGTAAGGATTTACGAAGTGTTGAGTTCACTTCAGTTTTGTCAGGGGGTAGCAATGGCAATTGATTACGAAACGGAAAGCATCATCACACTCGGGGAGGCTTGTAGAGCTTTTCCACCGAATGGTGTTTCGGATGCAACGATGGCGCGATGGATTCAACGCGGCGTCAAGGTCTGTAAACTGCGGCGAGAAACCGTGGCGCTTGGCGGGTCGTGGCGGGCGGTTGAATCGTGCTGCGCCCAAATGTTCAGTTGTTGACTTCGTAATCGCCCGGAAGGCCGTCATCATGGCGGGTTTTCGGGTGAAAAATCCGGAGGAGACAAGTGACGCGGGTGTTCACCGACATGGAAATCTGGGTGGAAGTACGTCGTCGCGTTTTGACGGGCGAGTTGAGCAAACGAGCGGCTTGCATCGTATGCGGCATTTTCGGCGGAACGAAAACAATTGGCCGACATGCTGTCCCAAAACTTATGGAAAGCATTGATCGCTGGTCCGCAAGCAGAGGATACCATGTGGGATGTGCTGACCAACGAAGGCAACCTTGACGCTGAACAACTCGAACCAATCAAGGCTTGTTACTACAAACAAATGAAACCAACGGTCAGTCAGGATCAACTGGTCGTCCTGCGAGCCAAGTATGGGGTTCGTTACGAGTAATGCGAATGACCACAGCCGAGTCGTTAAGTCCGTCAAAGTTTGCCTTTTGGACCACCGCTCATGTTTCCATCGGCATTGGACGAAAAGAAGTCTCACGATCACCGATTTCCACAGTGATTCATGCACCGAGACCGACGCCGATGACTTCAATAAAATCCAAAAAGACGACTGGTTCGAAAAAGAAGTCACAACCAGAATTGACCGAAGAGGAAAAGCAGGAACTCTTGGAACAAACAAATCAGATTCGAGGCCAGCGGGCTGAAAATGAACTGGAGTTGGCGAAGCTGTTTCTGGAAAATGAAAAGCCCGACATTGCCCTGCGGCGACTGAAAGAGATCGTGGCCGAGTACAGTGGATCAGCGGCAGCGACAGAAGCCAAGTCTCTGATGAAGAAACTGTAGAAACATACTGATGTAGTACCTAGCGGACCAGCAATGATTTACGTCTCCTGCCAGTTTGAAACTCCCATCGGTCGCTCGGATTACAGCGACTATGTGCGAGCATTGCAGATTGATATCTCAGGCTGCGATGCCAATGGAGACCGAGTCCTGCTCGGCAAAATCGCTGCTGATCAGGTTTTGGTGGGCGATGCTCAGGTTGACGGAATGCCGCTGTTCGATGTTTGCGATCAAGATTCTCAGGGGCTGCATGAAGCCTACGTGGCACTGTTCGATGAAACTGGAGAGTTTCAGAGTGAACTCAATCTCGATGATCATGCGGACACATTGATCTTCATCTGGAGGGCCGTTGTCCATTCTCGACTGCTTCCGTATCTTCAGGGTGTGATCGCCACCATCGGTACGATGTTCAGCCAAGCCACTGTCGTTGCGATGTGGCACAGCACCACCGGCCTGTCTGACTCTGAACTGGCTTCACTCGGCTTTCGTCGAATTGCGGGTTCAGGATTGATCTATCGACACTCCGCACTCAGATCGGATTTCACCAACGAACATCCTACAGGTCTGGATGTTCCGCTCGTATTTGAAGCCGAAGAGTCGGATGCAGAATGGGTGCTGGCGAAATGGAAGAAAGTGGATTCTGATGAATGACGCAAGTGATTGAGGAATGATGAGAATCGGGCCGTCAATCATTTTTCTGGTGGTGTCTGGTAATGCCCCTCCCCCAAACTCGCTGATTGAAGATTGTCGAACCACCACGTGGAATCGCGATCGTCGTCCAATTGTCGCCTGCCAGTATGCGTGAAATCAGCATGATCTGGCCGATATGGTAGGCACAGTGGGCCAAAGATCGTTGCATGGCCAGAGGGACCGAATGTGGTTCTCCTCGAATGGTCACGGACTTCCCCAAGCCGCCGCAGGAAAGGGCGGAAAGCGAATTGAAAAGAGTCTTCCAGCCAGACTCCCAATAGGCGATTAACTCATTACGTTCTTTGAATGTATCCACAAATTCATCATCACGATTACGCCACGGCTTTTCACCATCGGTCGTCAGGAAATCCGTCCATCTGGAAAGCAGGTTTCCAGCCACATGTTTGATGATCACGGCAATGTTATTGGTGTTGGCATCAAGTGCGACGTGCAACTTTGCGTCGGGAAGCTGAGCAATCGCTTTGTCCGCCCAGCCTTTGTTGGAGCGGAATGCCGCAATTGAACTGTCAATCACAACCATGCCAGCATCGTTGAATTCGGTTGGAGTCATCATCAGTCGCCGTTGTTGAAAGCTGGTGTGTAACGTCGCCACAATTGAGCAATGATGTACTCCTTGACCAGACATACAAATTACGTCGATGGTTCACGAATCGCATTGCCGAGCATCAATAGTAGTGCTGCCACTTCCTGATCCAGATGCGGGATCGCTTCCTTCGGCCCACAGCAGTCCAGATCATCGACATACCAGAATTCGAATTTTGTCAGCGAGTACAGAACATAGCCTACTTGCATGATTACCGTTTCAGTCCTTCTGGAAGTTCCTTCAAACGCTCAATGGTGACGATTTCATGGAAGAACCACGGCTCTCCTGAGTTCCTGCGAAACATGGCACACTTGGATGGGTACTTCGTTCCGTCGTATTCCTTCCAATCACTGAATCGATAGATGTCGTTTCGCCAATCCACACGGACAAGTTCATGTGTCTTCTGGTCGAAATACATATCAATCGCCGGATCCACGCTGCCTGTGACTTGGATGCCAGTCAATTCCTTTTCGCTGTCAGTTACGTCAGGGATGAATGCAAGCGTGGACTTTTCGTCTTTGAGCACTCCCAGCGTCCACGCCCATGCTGTGATCTTTGCTGGTTCTTGCCCTCTTTCATTTGTTCCAATCCACCAAGACTTCGGTGGCTCGACCACTGAGACACGGGAAGTGCCGGGTGATACTCGCTCTTTTCCTGAGTTGTAGCGTTCTTCCATGCGGAAGAGCGTTGGACCGAACATTACTAATCGGTTTTTTTAATCACTGATTCGACCCTCGCCCATTTCTGCACGTTTCCGAGCAATACTTGACCTGCCCCCAGACCTTCGCCCATTTCTTCCGCCAAGCGAACGGTCGGTTGCAGATCGGGCATATCTTCGTTGGCAGATTGGGTTTGTTGTGAGGCATCTTACTTCAGTAACGTCAGCAGCATAACAACTGGCGATTCAGCCTTCATGCTGTCAGCCATCCGCCCTTCCAAACGCCTGTATCAAGACAGATCAAGTATCCCAAGTCGAGAACTTCTGTTTGCGGCGTGTGGCCCACCACAACAACTTTTCCCGAACAGGGAGGACTCGGAACATAGTCCCTCAGTGACAGCCAACGAATTGTGTGATCGTCCAACTGTTCAAGCGGGACATCTGGTTTGTAGTTGGCGTGAAGCAAGATGTGGGTGTCGGTTTCGAAATATGATCGGCATGATTCAAGAAACCGAATGTGATTTCGTGGTATCAGATCAAGTTTGCCACTTGACCCGTAAGAATCCAGTGCCGCATCACCACCGCAGTTCAGCCAGAATTGAAAGTCCGATCGGCCTTCCCGTGCGTGAAGCATCATCTGGTCATGGTTGCCAAGAATCGGGACAAGATTGCAGCGATCACGAAGCTCAATCAGTTGATCGAGCATGCCTTTCGAATCAATGCCTCGGTCAACGTAGTCGCCAAGTGGAATGATTGTGTCGTCAGGCTGAGGACTAATTGCCTCAATCAAGGCTTCCAAACCGATAAGCCATGTGTTGGTCTTCAGAATCGTCCAGAAATCAATCATAGTCCTGTTCTGGTTCTGCCCAGACCTGAGCATTCCCTTCGTCATCAATCTGAACGTGGATCGTGTTGGCTCGGCAGCAGACCGGACAGTCTTCGACATACGTCTGACTTGTGCCTTCCGTGACGTCAAGCGGAATGATGATCTCTTCACCACACGCATCGCAGATGTAACTGGCGTCTTCCTGCGATGTTGCCTTGCTATTGCTGGCTAAATTCGCTGGTGATTGTGACTCATCGTCCAGCCACGGCAGTTTTTCGCCGGACGCCAGCAAGTTGCAGGCCCACAGCATCACTGACAGGGATTCATCATCCGCCAGTCGATGATCATTGCCGATTTCGATTAACGTCTCTGATGGCAGGCCACTGCTGCCGACCAGTTCTTCGGAGTCCGCAAAAGAAATCACATCATCATTGCGACTATGCAGGATCAGAGAGTATGCCTTGAGTGTCTTGACCGTTCCCCAATTCTTCCATGCTGGGCAAAGCAGTACCAGTGGTGTGTTTTGGGAGTTGATATTGAGAGCGATTGCTCCGCCCCGAGAAGAGCCGGCAATGACATCAGGCTGATGCTGATCGTACTCAGCTTGTGCTGTACGAACGGCAGCGGCGAAATCGTCGTCATCCAGCTTGGGATTGATGACCTCGTGGCCGTGATCTTTCAGGTACGTTGGTTTGACGCCACCGGGAACCGAATGCCAGCCGTGGAGGAAGAGGATTTTCATGGAGTCTTGACGTGTACGCTGTTTGATTCAATTTGATCAAGAAGCCGATCTAAAGTTCTGTCATCAAGCTCAGCAATTCTCCGAAATGCCTGAGGTCGCTCCAGCACCCGCATTTGAATTGCCGGTGGCACCCGATCCGTGAGCAGCAACAACTCATCCTCATCGCATTGAAGTGCGTCCGCCAGTTTGTGGATGAACTTCTCGGATGGATAGTCGCCAAACTGCAGGCGTTCCTTTTCGACCTTGCAGATATAGCCGACCGTCACACCGACTTTTTCCGCCACCTTTTGTTGCGTCAGCTTTCGCTGAAGTCGAAGCTCTTTGACTCGCTCGCCGAACCTCATAGGCTCGTCCTCCTGTTGATTGCCCAACTGCCCACCCCCAATGTAGAGTACTGGCACTAAACAGTCAACAATGGGCAGATCAGTCGATGCGGAGTCACTCAATGCCGTCCGAGGCAACAGCGAAAAACGGATCAATGGCTTCAGCATTTGCCGCAGCAAAGAAGAAAGCGGAACGGCTGACGCTGCCGAAGCTCGAACGCAAGCTGTTTGAAGCGTGTGATATTCTGCGAGGCAACATGGATGCCTCGGAGTACAAAGAATTTATCTTCGGCATCCTGTTCCTCAAACGCCTGAACGATCAGTTTCAGGAAGATCAGGGACGGATGCGGAATGAATACACCGCAAAGAAGCTGAAACCTGACCTCATCGAAAAGCAACTTGCCAACCCGGACAAGTACGACTTCTACGTCCCCGATGACGCTCGCTGGGATTAAAACGACGACAAAGGCCGCAACAAGGGATTGGCTCATCTGAAGACCAGCGTCGATTCCGGGCTGAACAAGGCTCTGGCGGCGGTGGAGGATGCCAATCCGAATACGCTTCAGGATGTTTTGAAAGGCATTAACTTCAATCGGCGAGTCGGTCAGCGAACGCTCGACGACAGCACACTGGTCAACTTCATCCAGCATTTCTCCAACATCCTGCTGGCGAATGATGACTTCGAATTCCCCGATCTGCTGGGTGCCGCTTACGAATATCTAATCAAGTACTTCGCCGACAGTGCTGGCAAGAAAGGCGGCGAGTTCTATACACCGACCGAAGTCGTCGAGCTGCTGGTGCTGCCGATTGATCCGAAGGAAGGCATGAGTATCCTCGACCCGACCGTAGGCTCGGGCGGTATGCTGATTCGGTCGAAGAAGTACGTTCAGGAAACGGGCGGAGATCCCCGTAATCTGGAACTGGCCGGGCAGGAACTCAACGGCGGCACATGGGCGATCTGCAAAATGAACATGCTGCTGCATGGCATTCGCAGTGCCGACATCAGGCACGGCGATACTCTGAAAGAACCATTGCATCTGGACACGAACGGCGAACTGCGGCGATTTGACCGAGTGATCGCCAATCCTCCGTTCTCCCAGAACTACAGTCTGGAGACGATGAAGTTCAAAGAACGGTTCCGTCACTTCATGCCCGAAAGCGGCAAGAAGGCGGACCTGATGTTTGTGCAGCACATGGTGGCATCACTGAAGTCGGACGGCAAAATGGCCGTGGTCATGCCGCACGGGGTGCTGTTTCGAGGCGGCGAAGAGAAAGCCTGTCGTCAGCAGTTCATCAAAGACGGCATTCTGGAAGCCGTGATTGGTCTGCCGAGCAACCTCTTTTACGGCACCGGCATTCCGGCCTGTGTGCTGGTGATCAACAAGCACGGAGCCGCCAAACGCAAAGACGTGCTGTTCATCAATGCGGATCGAGAATTCAAGGAAGGCAAGAACCAGAACTCGCTGCGTGCGGAAGACATAGAGAAGATCGCTCAGGTCTATCGGACTCGGCAGAACCTCGACAAATATTCCCGAGTTGTGTCGTTTGAGGAACTGGAGAAGGAAGAGTGGAACCTCAACATTCGCCGCTACGTCGATAACAGCCCACCACCGGAACCCCACGATGTCCGAGCCCACCTGCACGGCGGCATCCCTATGGCAGAGATTGATTCGCTTACCGATTTTTTCAAGAACTACGAAGGCGTGAAGGATGCGATTTTCGTAGGTTGGACATTCTTGTCCGACTCATCTTCTTCCCATTCCTCAACCCCATCCAAAACAAAACGCAACGACGGGCAAGAATGCCCATCCTGCGCCGCATTCTCCCCAACCATCACCACCAAAGACCAAATCAAAACCACCATCGAATCCGCCCCCGGCCTGCAAACAAAACACGCTGCGTTTCAGAAAGCCCTCGCAGGCTGGTGGAAGAAGAATCTTGCTGAGATCGAACGTCTGCCGGAAACGAAGAACGTGTTTGAACTCCGGCGGCACTGCATCGACAGTCTGGCAAAGACATTCACATCGCAGGGCATTCTGACCGGGCATCAGGTACGAGGCTCAGTCGCTGGATATATCAAAGTACTGGAAAGCGACCTGCAATCCATCGCCGCCAGCGGCTGGGGAGCCGAGTTGATTCCTGAAGAACAGATCCTGCAATCGCAGTTCCCTGAAGTGCTGGCTCAGATAGAGAAGGATCATACTCGAATCGCCGAACTGGAAGGACTGTTCGCTGCCGCCAATGAGACCGATGAAGAAGACGCCGATCTGGAGAACGTAGACACCGAAAACGGCGTCCTGCCCAAGGCGTTGGTTAAATCCTTAAAGGATGAACGCAAAGTGCTGGCTGGCGAAGTGAAGGAGGCGAAACGACTGACGAAGACCGAGCATCGCAAAGAAACCGGTCGAGCATCCACACTAACCCGAAGCGCCAGCGAGGCCCACACTGCAAGAGCCTCGCTGGCGCTTCGGGTTGGTATATCGTCGACCGCCACTGCAGAGGAACGCATTCAGGCCATCGATCAGCAACTGGAACGCCATGCCGCTCTGGATGCGGAACTGAAGAAGCTGAAAGCCAACATTCGAGAAGTGGAGAAGCAGAAAGACGAAATGATCGCAGCGGCTCGTGCGAAGATCACTGAGGACGAAGCGAAGACGTTGATCCTGGAACGATTCCGCAATTTGTTGAATGAACAATTCGACGGATATCTCCGGCAGTACCAGCGATCCTTCATCGCCGCTGTGGAGAACGTGTGGCAGAAATACGCTGTCACCACAAAACAAATCCTCGCCGAACGAGACCGTGAAGCCGCTCAGCTCGACGCCTTTTTGACGGAACTGGGGTACAATCTTTAGTCGGCAAAGTTGGAATTTTCGTTTAACGGCGAGGCGTAGCCGTAGGCGAAGGCGTAGGCGAAGCGGCACCGACGCCTCCGGCTTGCCGTTGAACGATCGGGGCACAATCACCGAGTTGAACATGGAGCACACAC
Organism: Planctomycetota bacterium; assembly: GCA_003670925.1. Lineage (GTDB taxonomy): Bacteria > Planctomycetota > Planctomycetia > Planctomycetales > Planctomycetaceae > SXXK01. Next base: position 31,556 of record QWQG01000031.1, read on the forward strand.
AATGATCTGGACTGAACGAATCACGATTGATGCGGACGTTTGCCACGGAAAACCGTGCGTTCGGGGATTGCGATATCCGGTGACGATGATTCTGGACTTGCTGGGATCGGGAATGACGGCACAGGATCTTCTGGCCGATTATCCCGATCTGGAAGCCGACGATATTCAGGCGTGATAATGTCTGGACAGTCTGAATGCCTGCCAGGCGTTTATCGACATACATGCCACACAGCAGCGGCGCATCGAAGCCAGTCTGGAACTTGTTCGCCACCAGCAGGATCTGGTATTCGTCGCCCTTGAACGCTTCGCGGATGTCACGCCCTTTCAGGTTCGGGTTTAGTTCTTTACTCATCTCCTTAAACGGCTCAGGCCCGGATTCCTTGTCATCGACTTCGCCGGAAAATGCCACCACCGTCGTCAGCGGATACCCTTTGTCTTTGATGTACTTGTTGATGGCTAGTTGCCAGCGGACAGCTTCCAGACGACTGCTGACGACCACCATTGCCTTCGCCTTGCCGTCGAGCAGCGGTGCGACGGTTTCGCGGTAATGCTCGACAACGATCTGAACTTTCTGAGCGATGTTGTACGGATGCAGACGCACCCACCCCATCAACTTTTTCATGGCGGCACTGCGTTCGACTTCCTTATCGTCAAACTCTTTACCATCGTTGGCCAGCTTGAATGCCAGCTTGTACGACGTGTAGTTCTGGAGGACGTCCAGAATGAATCCTTCCTCAATCGCCTGCCGCATGGAATAGACGTGAAATGGTCCCGGCAGATTCCCTGGACTCGCTGGTTTCGACGGATCAGGCCGACGCCCAAACAGTTCCAGCGTCTTGGCCTTTGGAGTCGCCGTATATGCGACGTACGTGATTCCCTGATCATCGGCCCGGCTGGTCATCGTCGCGATCAAAATATCTTCACTGCTGACATCACCACCGTCGGCCAGTTCCTGCTGTTCCTCGACGGACAGTAACTGCTTCAGTTTTGACGCCGCTTCCCCGGTCTGCGAACTGTGCGCCTCATCGGGAATCACGGCGAAGCGTTTACCACCCGTCGCTGCCAGTTCCCGCACGGCCTTGATCGCAAACGGAAACGTCTGAATCGTGCAGACGACAATCTTCTTATCGCCGGACAACGCTTCGGCAAGTTCGGAACTCTTGCTGCCGACATCGCCTTTAATCCTCGCCACGACGCCGGTTGTGCGTTCGAAGCCAAAGATCGCCTCCTGCAACTGACCGTCGATCACATTGCGGTCAGAGATTACCAGGACGGTATCGAAGACTTTCTTGTTGTCGGCATCATGCAGATCCGCGAGGAAGTGCGCCGACCATGCAATCGAATTTGTCTTACCCGACCCGGCGGAATGCTGAATCAGATACTTATGACCCGGACCTTCCGCCAGGATCGCGGCCTGAAGTTTGCGCGTCACATCCAACTGATGGTAACGCGGGAAGATGATGGCCTTCAGGTTCTTCTTGTCGTCACGTTCAGCCACCAGATAGCGCCCGAGGATCTCCAGCCAACTGTCTCGCGCCCAGACTTGTTCCCACAGGTAGGCTGTCGGATGGCCGGTTGGATTCAGCGGATTGCCAGCGGCCCCGTTGTCGCCCAGATTGAACGGCAGGAAACGAGTCTTTGTGCCATCCAGCCGCGTCGTCATGCGCACTTCACAGTTGCTGACTGCAAAGTGAACCAATGCGCCATTGGGAAACGACAGCAGAGGTTCCGGATTCTGGCCTTTGGGTGACGGGTTGCGGTCGAATCGGTACTGGTCCACTGCATCGTCGATGCCCTGCGTGAAATCAGTTTTCAGTTCTACCGTCGCGACGGGAACGCCGTTCAGGAACAACACAAGATCGATGCTGTTCTCATTGTGCAGCGAATACCGCACCTGTCGGATGACTCGCAGCGTATTCGCGGCATAGCGTGACATAATGTCCGGGTTCATGGCCAACGCCGGCTTGAACTGAGCCAGTTTGATTTCCTTCCGCAGGCCGAGGACATCGAAGCCGTGCCGCAGGACATGCAGTGTGCCCTGCTGGTCGATGGACTGCCGCAGACGGCTCAGCAGCGTGTCACCCGCAGCGGCCCCGTGGTTCTTCGTCAGAGCGTCCCATGCGGCAGACTGCGTCGCCTGTACCCATGCCAGAACATCAGCAGGAAACAGTGCCAGCTTGCGGTCATACTCGGCAGCAGCCTTGTCGGCGTACTGCCACCCCTGTCCGGCAAGATATTCGCAGATTTCGACTTCGAAGCTGATTTCATTGTGCAGGCTCATGGGGTTTCCCAGTCCTCACAGGTCAAATGAGGAACTCGGGAAAACTCTGATGTGTTGTTGGTGACAAGGATCAACTGATTCGCTCGGGCAATCGCCGCGATTTGCAGGTCATACGGACCGATCGGTAGTCCACGCTGATGAAGTTCGGCACGAATTTCACCGAAATGCCGCGCGGCAGCGATGTCGAAATCGAACATACGAAAGCAGCCAATAAACTGATTCAGCCGTTCCAGCCGTTCCAGCGTTTCTTTCTTTCGTTGCGATTTGGCGGCACCATAAAGCAACTCCGCTGCGACCACAGAACACAGACATTTGTCGGAGTCCGCGACGGATTCCAAACGTCGCAGCAGAGACACGCTGCGCCCCTGGAGAAACCGGATGCAGACGTTGGTATCGAGCAGGTACATCATGGCAGTTCCAGACGCGAGTCGAACTCACCCTGAGGATCGCGGTCAGGAAAATCGCCAATGGAACCGAACAGTTCTGTCAGCGAGGCTTTGTTGACTTCAGCAACCAACGGGCCCGAGACGGACTTGGAGTTGTCCGCCGATGTGTCATCAATGGCAATAAAAATGACTTCGGTTTTGCGATGGCGCAGTTCCGGGGGCACCGGAATCACGTCCGCAAGGTTGTCGTGAATCTGACGAATAGCAATCATGGAAATGCTCCCGAAAATGCGGGCCTAATCTCAGGGGACAGGAGAACTGTGAATTGTACCTGTGACAAATCGAAAGTAGCAGGCACATGCAGGGTGCCGAAGCTGTTGTTCCGGTCTGCGTGATCCGCAGACCGCACTCGGGAAGCGACTGCGACGATGCTCATGCGGCCTCCACATCGGCAAATTCACGCACGTCGATCTTGCCGGTGACAGCAGCGGAGATCAGGGCCTGCCGCTTTTCCTTCAGCAACTCAATCAATCGCCGCTGCTCCGCGATCAATGCGTCGATCTTGCTGGTTTCCGCGTCGAGGAAGCTGGCGATGGCGGTTTGTTCGGGAAGCGGTGGCAGGGGAACAGCCATTTCCCCAATTTGCACGAAATTCAGACCCTCACGTGCGGCGCCATTCTGAGCATGGTCTATCTGATTCTTGATCGGTGCAGACTTGAAGGTCCATCCGACAGCCGGAACTTGCGAAGGATCATTCAATCGAATTACGCAAACATGTTGATTGACGTTAGCCGAGGGGAAATCGCGTGGAACGACGCAAGATCTCCCAATGGACGCTCCGGTAATATTCAAGAGAATGTCATTGGGAATCACACGACTAACGGCCATCGACTCGTCAACCAACGTCGTAATGAACACGACATCGTCGAGACGAAGTCCTTCGTCGTACACGTTTTGACTCCACAAGAATGTCACCCCTTCATCGACATAGACTTCACTTCCACCAAGTGGGGTCTTTCCGCTTGAGATTCGCGACGACAAATACTTTATCTTCTTCAACTCCCAATGCTCCGGCACTTCCCCCAGCCACTCCACCCCGCTGTCCTTGTACTTTGGATACTTCGGGAAACTCATTTAGACAATCCCCCGATCATCTGAACGATCCGGTCCGTAACGCCCTTCAGTTCGGCATCAATTTCGGCCAGTTCTCGCGGGGGTTTGAAGACGTAGAAATGCCGATTGAACGGAATTTCGTAGCCGGTCTTCGTCTTCTCATGATCAATCCACGCATCAGGCACGTGCGGCAGGACTTCGCGCTTGAAGTAGTCTTCCACGTCTTCCGACAGCGGTACGTTCTCAGTGTCGCGCAGACTGGTGTCCGGCTTCGGCTTCCCTTTCCTTGTCTCCTTCGTCTCCTTCACGATCTTGCCTGCGTCGTCGCGCTCCGGACGCTCGACAGTGATTGTCTGGTAGCCGAAGTCGGCGTTGTTGAAGATGCGGCTGATCGGCACGTCGGAGCCACTGGCATCTTTCGTCGTGACTTCCTGACATTCGCCGAACAGTTTCGTGATCTGGGCAATGTGGTCTTCGCTGAGTTCCTTCCGCTTGCTGCCGAGGCTCTTACGCATCTTCTGCCACATGCTACTGGCGTCGATCAACTGAACCTTGCCGCGTCGATGTTCCAGTTTGCGGTTGGTCAGTATCCAGATGTAGGTACTGATCCCCGTGTTATAGAACATGTCTGTCGGCAATCCGATGATGGCTTCGACCAGATCATTTTCCAACACGTAGCGACGAATCTCACTCTCCCCGCTGCCGGCATTCCCGGTGAACAGCGGCGAACCGTTCAGGACGATACCGAAGCGACTTCCGCCGTCTTTGGCAGGTCGCATCTTTGAAATCAGATGCATCAGGAATAGCAATGAATCGTCGCTGACTCGGGGAAGGCCCGGACCGAAGCGGCCATTGAAACCTTTTTCCTCATGTTCCTTCGTGACTTCCTTCTGGATCTTTTTCCATTCCACGCCGAATGGCGGATTGGAAAGCATATAGTCGAACTGTTTGCCCGGTAGTCCGTCATTCGACAACGTGTTGTTCAGAATGATGCTGCTGATGTCCTGCCCTTTGATCAGCATGTCGGCTTTGCAGATGGCATACGACTCGGGGTTGAGTTCCTGCCCGTACATGACCAGCCGAGCGTCCGGATTGTGGCGGGTCAGATGCTCATCAGCGACAGACAGCATTCCGCCAGTACCGGCTGTGGGATCATACATGGATCGCACGACGCCCGGTTTGCTCAAAGCCTCATCGTCTTCAATGAACAGCAGGTTGACCATCAGTTTGATGACTTCACGCGGCGTGAAGTGTTCCCCGGCGGTTTCGTTCGACAGTTCAGCAAACTTGCGAATCAGTTCTTCAAAGACGCTGCCCATCTGAGCGGGTTAACGTGCCATCCACCATAAAACTATAAGTGCAACAACCCGAGTGCCTTGCGTCGAAAGTCTTCCGCACTCCTCCTTCAGAAAGCTTTGACTAAGGACCGGGATGCGCGGCGGGTGGTGCGGAAATTCTGGCGGGTTTTGGGAAGGCCAGCCTCGTTCCGAAAGCGTTTCCGGAAGTTCTTCACGAAATCCACCCACGTCTCAGCACTGCATTCCAG
>QWQG01000063.1 GCA_003670925.1 Planctomycetota bacterium
ATTGCCGTCAACGGGATTGGCAACGGCAATGCGATTGAAACGAACATCACGCAATTGGAAGCGAGTAATACGACAGCTGGTCTGATTGAGATCACGGAAGTGGCCGCCGGTACGGACATTGCGTTGGGTGCGGTCAACAACGGGACGAGGGACGTCATCATTACAGCGGCAGCAGGCGCCATCACTGATGGCAACGGTGCGACGCTGAATATCACGGCCGGCACGGCAACTCTGAATGCCGTCAACGGGATTGGCAGCGGTGATGCGATTGAAACGTACATCACGCAACTGAAAGCGAGTAATACGGGTTTCAATAATATTCAAATTATAGAATCTAACGGCCTCAAAACAGGCGCACTGTCGAATCTCGGAGCCGGAGGAAATAGCATTGAAATCAATGTGCTGACCGGAGATCTAGAGATTAACATGAATGTAACTTGTCTAGACGGGAATGTGTCTTCGGAAGAAACGATTTTGCTCGTAACGCAAACTGGAAAGATAACCCTTGCGGATAATATTACGATCAGCACAGACGACGATCCGACTGCAGGACAGTCTTCTGTTGTTTCTGGCGATCGGATCTCTCTCAACGCCAGCAGCGGAACGGGTACTGTCACGGTCGGCGTGAACGTCGTCATACGTACTGACGGCGGTGTAGCGACTCACTTCTACGATCGCGTTGCGCCAAGTCTTACTGGCACATCACTTTTTGTCTGGAATGCTACAACTTACAGTCCGTCTCCGGTCGGAGGTGTAACTTATTTGGCGATTCCGTCGCTGGTCCAAAAAACTGGAGTGAATGAATTTACGGTTACATTTCAGGTTACAATCGGAGTTCCTGGGAGTACACTAGAAGAAAACCTCCGCATGGACATTGACTGGCGTGATCCCACCATTTTTCGAGTTGAGTCTCTGTATCTGAATGCAGGCACGCAAACGATTTCGCATATTTATACGAACGCGGATTTCTTAATTTTTTTAGGGCACAATAAACCGATTTTTTTCGTTGATTTCAGTGTGTCACAACACCAGTCGATTCAAGTAGTCGGGGGCACGCTAATCCAAGATGGTAGTTCTGCAACGAAAGCGGATGGGATGCTTTCTACAACAGATTTGGATGAGCCTGCTCCGAACATCAATGGGCCATTTGCGAATCCTATTAACGGTGATCCAAACATCGTGGTGGATGATATCGCTTCAAACAACGACTATCACTTCGACGACGGGCTCGTTAAAATCGTGATCCCAACAGTCATTCTAGCACCGATAGTCCCTGATCCTCCTCGACTTGCACCATTGGCAACACCGGTCGTTGTGTTTGACCCGGTCGTGACTGTACTGGTGCATGTGGCGGCAGTGGAAGTTGCGGAAATGCCATTCAGTTTCGCCTCAACTCAATCGCAGGACTATTTTCAGTTGCGGGATGGAGTGACGGGCGATGTTATCCCGAACTACGAACACATTACTGATGAGTTCGGCGAATTATTGCTGCAACCGACCCGCTTAAGACAGTGGGTGACTGAAGAGAAACTTCAGGATCAGACAGAACTCGAACTCTGGCTGATCACCACCAAACACACTGGTAACGGTGCCGTCACCGTGGAGCGACCTGTATTGAAATTTGACATTGCCGATGGACGTCCGTTTCCTGCCAGAGAACTGATGCCGGAAGTCTTCGAAGACCTAAAACTGTTACCAATCCCACTCGACGGCAATCTGAACGATCCAAGCACACCGATACCCGAAGATTCCGCGGCACCGATTGACGATCAGTCTCTCGACACTGAGAGCCAACCACAGGACGAAGACAACAACCATCTGAGTGCGGATGGACAGTCACAATTTATCCCATCTGACACAGAACGCGGAGACACGGAATCAGATGATTATCCAACGGTGACAGGTGCCTCAGGTGCAGGCCGATCAATTCTGATCAGCGTGGTAGTTGCAGCGGTTCTCAACAAATCCCGCGTTACTTCAATCGCACCTTCAAAAAGCCGACTCCTACTGAACCGCATCCTGAACCGTCAGAGTTAAGATAACAATCTGCAAAAACACTGAGTCTGAGTGGCAATCTGGGTCACAAATCTGCAACATGCTCGACAGAGTAATCCCTCCGGGACAGCCAATGGGTTGTGCCCGTAAGTTCTATTAGCCGTGTTTCAGATTAAGAGACGTCGCTCATGACGCAGCGCAATTCCCAAGAGAGTGACCGGAGTGCCGAAAAAGCCCCAAAGCACTATGGAACTCAGGTTCCGTCCTTCGGGAACGACACGGATTCACCGAAGCCACCCGAAGCGAAGACGTCCCCCCCGGCGAATATTAAAAGCCCGCCCGGAAATATTGCACGCCTTGGCTTCGGCACTCAATTTGCCGCTCCAATTCATCACCAGGAAGCCCCTGTTACGGACGAGCGAAAGCAATTGCCGTCACAGGCCAGTTTTCAAGCGGTGAATCAGACAAGACGGGCTGATCCGATTCAAATACAGCGTCTCAGTCAAACTTTGAATGGCGCAGCAGCACATCAAATTTTAGCATCGCGAATTAGTTCTCATTCGTTGAATGAGTTTGAGAAGACGCTAGTGCCGAAACAGGCTTCAGGCAACACAGATCATCTAGGCGGCAAAAGTACTTGGGATTTACGAATCCACCGGCGAGATGTGCAAGGACAGATTTCTGGAATTATCAATCAGATTCCTGCCAGTGGCGACGCGACAACCGGACTGCAGTCCGCCTTCGCGGTTGATGACGATGCTCCGGAATACGAAGTCCTCGGGAAATTAGGTGCCGGCAGTATGGGTATCGTCTACCACGCTCGCCAGTTATCACTCAATCGTGAATTAGCCATCAAGACCCTCAAGCCAAACTCCAATCAGGCGCAACATGATCAGGCCATGTTTGTGTCAGAAGCTGTTGTGACAGCGAATCTAGTGCATCCGAATATCATTCCGATTCATGATCTCGGTCGCACACATGACGGGAAGTTGTTCTATTCGATGAAGAAAGTGACGGGCGTTCCGTGGAACGAAATCATTCGTGAACGGACGCTGGAAGAAAATCTGGACATCTTCATGAAATTCAGCGACGCGGTTGCATACGCCCATTCGCGGGGCGTGATCAACCGAGACCTGAAACCGGAGAATGTCGTCATAGGTGACTACGGTGAAGTCATTGTGCTGGATTGGGGTTTGGCAATCACGACAGCGCGATTTGAAAAACGCCGCAGCGTGCTCGTCGATTTTCGCGGCGGGGCAGGTACACCCGTTTACATGGCGCCGGAACTTCTGGACGAGGATCTAAGCCGCGTTGGGCCGCAGAGTGACATCTACCTCCTAGGGGCCATTCTGTACGAGATTTTGGAGGGATTTCCGCCACACTTATTAAAAAGCACTTGGAATCTTACGCAGCCGGAGGACCAGTTTAACGCCGTGTATCGCGCTGTCATGTACAACGAGATCGAAGAGGACGTGAGTCATCGGGGTGAGTTAATGCAGATTGCCCGCAAGGCAATGTCCACGGAGTTGGCAGATCGATATCCCACGGTGGAGGCATTGCAGGACGCAATTCGGGAATATCGCATCACCGGGCGTGCCGAAGAACTGATGAATTCCATTGATGCAAGTCAGGTCTCGGATTACACGTCTTACCAGAGCGCGGTTGCGCTCTACAGCGAAGCGTTGCTAAAATGGCCAGACAACCGACGGGCCCTCAACGGCGATCGAAATGCACGGCTCGCCTACGCGAAACTGGCGCAAAAAAAAGGCGACATTGACCTCGGCCTGCAAGTTGTCGCTGGCCAGACAGCCTCCGAATTTTCTTCTTTAGTTGCCAAGCTCAAAAAGACACGCTTGGTCCGCAAAATTATGCGAGGAACATGGGGAGTGACAACAGTGGCTGCGGTTTCGTTATCCTTCTATTGCTACTTACTTTATATCGAGGCTGTGCAAAGCAAAGACAATCTCGAGTCTCAAAACGGCGTTTTGGCGGTAGTTCAGGATAAAGTGGAAGGAGAAAAAGTCAAAGCACAAAAAGCGACAGATAAAGCGGTATCAGCCACTGCTGCCGCAGCAAAAGCCGTCATTGATGCTGAGATGGCTGTAGCAGAGACTCGAAAAGCAAAAAATGAAGCTGCCGCGGCCGATAATCAAGCTAAAGTCGCTAGAATTGAAGCTGAAAAATCTAACGAAGCGGCCAAGACTGCAGGAGCAGAGGCCGTCGCGGCTCAGTCCGACGTGGCAAAAGCCAACGCTGAAAAAAAAATGGCCATTGAAGCTGCTGAAGAAGCGAAGACGGGCGCTGCTGCTGCGAAGACTGAGAAGTACAAATATGAGCTCGAAGGAATCCAGAAGCAAATTGAGGCCGCTCAAGAACTGAGTGATTTCAATGAAGTCATTCGCCTTGCAAATCAGGCATTGGGAAAGGCTGAGGAGAATCCTGAGATCAAGGCGAAGGAAGTAGTGCTGAGAAAGCAACTCAAAAATGCCGAAGACGATAGGGGTAATTCTGAGATACCATTGCCTGGTCCGCCGACTTCGGCTTCCATCAGTGCGGATGGATGTACGGTTGTGGTTTACTCCAACCATCTTGACGAAACCTCTGTCGCGGTATTCCGAAATGTTCGGGAATTTCGGGAAAATCTCTCGACGCCTCTGAAAATTCCGGTGACGATCAAGGGGAGTGTCAAGGTCGCCGTTTCAGGTGACGGTCGTTACTTCTGTCTTGCATCAGCCGCAGAAAAGCAGTTTTGGCAATTGCAGAACGAGCGATACGAACAACTGACGCCAAAGCACAACGCCGCAATTAAGCCGATCGGACCGGTCAGCAAGATCTTCTTTTCTGAAAGCGGTAAGCATTTCTACGTGATTGGCAATGACCAGCACGCGACAATTGATATCTATTCCCTGAGTTCCGGAGTGTGCGAGTTGTTGTGGCAACAGCAATTATCCGGCGGCGATACGATCGACTTCCGAATTCGCGACGCTGTCCTGTTGCCGCCGAATGAATCGGCCCTGATTGTGCAGTTCGAGAGTCAGCCGTGTTATGAATTTCGCATGAGCTGGTCAAAAGACGGACAACCGACATTTGATGAAGACCGACTGTCAAGGAAAGCGCCGACTCTAAAATCAGGCGAGATCGCGGCGTTGAATCAGAAGTCGGGCCAAATAGAAAAACTATTCGTTTCACCTGACGGACAGCGACTGGCGCTGAAGTGTCATGATACGGTTGTGTTTCTTCCCAGAGTTTCAGATCCGACGCCGGATCAGTTCTCGTTTGCGACGCCGGATGAGTCCTCAGATTTCGAAATCCTGAAAGCCACTGATCCGATCGACGAATTGCGATTCTCCAGACTCGACACGCAGCGGCGTATCGCAACCGGGCACGGGAAACGGTTTCTTCAGCTATGGGATCTGCAGGGCCATAAGTACGAACCGTGCAGGGCTGATGGGTTGTTCGAGCACCGTCTAAAAAGCGGAGACACGGCTGCATGTTTGAGAGGACATTCCAAAGAAGTGAAAGCGTTTACGTTTGCCGGCGAGGATGCTGATCATCTGGTTTCAGTCAGTGCGGATCAATCAATCCGCACATGGCAGATTTCCACGTATGCGGAACTCACCACCCAGATAAAGAAAATTCGTGAGGCGTTTGGAACAGCATCAAGCATACCCTCCGCACGTATGGTAAGACCGAACACTGGTGACAGTGTTGGTGAAATTGCAGACAAGCTTAGGTCTCCAGCGTCAATGATTGACAGATCTCCAATGCGAGAATTTCCCAAGTACACCCTCACTGCCGGACCAACGCTGCAGCCGCCATCAGCCTCTGATCCGATCATGATTCAACAGGGAAACGCTGTGTATTCAGCGCGTTTCAGCCCGGATGCCAAAAGATTTTTAATTGGCGCGGATGATTTGGCAGCACATGCTTTTGAAAGTAGGACTGGCCATGAAATAATGATCGCGCCGATGGATCGGATTGGGCGCCGCGACCTTCTGTTTGATCCTTCTCGAAACATGTTTTTGGAAGGGCATGTCGCGGAGATTTCAGCCATCCGTTTTCTGCCGCCGGACGGTGCTTTAGTTTTAAGCGCGGACTATTTTGGTTCAATTTCTGTGTGGGATTCACTCCCGGATGATAACGGTGTGGCATTCGAGCGATCACGACTTTTGTCGGAGTATTCGTTCAGTGAGTTTGTCGTATCGGATGACGGACAACTCGTACTCGTCGGAGGTGCGACCACCACGAATGCAACGAGTAAGCTAGACGAAGCCAAACTGCTCCATAAAGGAATTCTATGGCGGAAAGCAGACATCCTAAAGTCGCCGACTCCCGATACCTATCGGGAACTGAAGGACCATCATCCGGACTTTGCAATCACTGCAGTCGGGATTTCTCCGGATTCGGCAAAGGCCGTTACAGCGGGCCGGCGCGGAAAGATTGTCATCTGGAAGATCGAAGATGGAAGTGTCCTTGCTGAAGCCGATCAGCAGCACAACAGGGACCAAGTTGCTGGCATATTTTTTGAAAACGAATCGCAACTGGTCAGCGCAGGATATGACGGAAAAGTGCTGCGGTCGAACGTCTCCGGTAATTCCATCACAGCAAGTGAAATCAAACGAAGTGCCGGTGCTAATCCAAGCTTCATTATCCGGCTGCGTCCTGCTCCTGATCGTCAGCGATTTGCGACATCAGAGGTTTCACTACGAAATGATACGCAGGGGTTGAAATCCAGCGAGCTGAATATCACGATCTGGTCAAACGACGGTAGCACCCGCACCTTGTTAGACCAACCGATTATTATTCCTGAAGACGACAAGGAAATTGCGTTTCGGCATGATGTTTCTTGGTCATCGGATGGCCGTGAATTTATGCTCGTACATAACGGGATCATTGCGATCTACGATACGGAAAAGTGGAAACTTCTTCGCAAATTTAAGAACGATGAACGTGGGTCTCGGCCTACTCGAGGTGCATTTTCGCCGTCTGCCAAAGCTGGATTGGATCGGATCGCAACATTTGACGGCCGAGTTATGCATTTGTGGGATCTGCCGCAGGATGGCACGGGTGGCGTGCATGTTGCCGAGTTTCGATCACACGCCCGATACGCGGTAAAAGCCGCATATTCGTCCGACGAGAAATATGTCGCGACTGCGAGTGAGACTCTCAGAATTTTTGACGCAGATGAAACAAGTCCGAATCATGGTAGTACATTGTACCGTTTGCCGGTCGGTATCCCGCACAAGAGTCCACTTGCTGACACGTCTTTTTCACCAGTCTCAGAGGATTTTCATCTAGCGACGATCGACAACGATGGAACCCTCGCGGTCTGGCAATGGGATCCAAGAGCACCAACGCCTTTGACGATGATGTTCGACGCTGTCCCGGGCCATAGAAATTCGCCGGATTGGGCAGCGGGCCAAAAGTTCGAAAATTCCGCATTCTGGAATCCAAGAGGAAAATCGCTGGCCACGCTTCAGTCCGGACTCATTTCCATCTTAAAAATTGAAAACGGCATTCCCGAGACGATCAACCTGCCCTTGCCGAAGGGACTCCAGTGCCGTTTCAATCAAGTAGACTTTTCAGAACAGAATTCGTTCCTGACGGCGGGTGGTGTTGCGTGGAATGAGGACACGGGTAATCTCTCCAGTTTCGCGGCAGTGTGGGATGTCTCGAATGACGCGCCACAACTTATCGCGACGATCGACGGATCTGATCGGAATCATTCCATGGAAAGCGAAGGTACTTCGCGAAATGGGATCACCGCGATTGCGTTTGACGACCGGGAACATGAAATCGTGACCGGTGGAGCGGATAAGCGTCTCATCCGATGGCAGCTACCAAGCGCAGATGACAGATCAGTACCGTCTCTGAGTTACATCGGTGAAAAGAGCTCAGACAGTGAATCCACCCACAAAGCTATGATTACAGCGATAGACGTTTCCGCGGCTGGCCAATTACTGACAGCAGATGAAAAGGGCCATATCATTTTATGGCCAGCGAAAAATAACTGAGGTGCACGATTCATGATTGCGGGGAGAATCGCGGAACCTTCCAGGATAAGCTGCGGCAGATTCTACCGAAACCATGATATAAAAATGCCCAGTATCGCGGCCAGATCATCCCGTCGACGGTGTTGTGGAGCCGTAGATTCTACCAATCCGTCGCGACCGCTCAAAGCGGGATAAAAGTTTCCGTTCATCAGGCATGGGAATGCAAAAGGCAATTGTAAATTGCCGATATCAAGTCCAGTGACTCATTTAAGTCCAACATGGAGGTTGCGGCGATGTGTAGCAGGGCTCATCACACCTTTGCAAAATTTCTGATTGTGGGTATCACCGTGTTTTGTGCGGCTACACCTGCAGGTTTTGCCCAAGACCAAGCTGCGCCTCCGTGGGGCGAGTTTTTGCGAAGGTTTAACAAGGACCCGTTGCTGAAGAAGCCGTTCCACATGTCTCCAGAGACTGAAGTGAAAGGCCTTTCCTCAAAGATACGCGCAAGAGAACTAGATGTTCCCAATCGTAAACGCGCGATTCAATATCTCAAGGATCTGGACTGCACGCAGTTTCCTGAAGCAAAAGAAATGCTGGTCAGCCTGCTGGATCCTAATAAAGAAAAGTGGGAAGACGTACGCTTCGAAGCAGCAAAAGGGCTGCGTGATATGCTGGCTCGGCATTCCTGCAATCCAGACTCTCAAGCGAACAGCAAGGGTGAAAACTCGAAATATCATTCCGGCAGTTGCCCGAGTCGCCAAGCGGATGCTTGCGGCGACTCTTTGTGGCAACAGTGCTGTAATTCGTCAGCGTCTGTAGGAAAACGTGTTCGCGGTGAACGCACGAAAGCACAGGAACCGGCATGTCACTGCACCAGTTGCTGTGACGCAGAAACGCTGAATAAGCTGGCGAAAACGGCTTATGAAATGAATGAAAAAGGTTGCTGCTATGAACCGTCGCTGCGGGTTCGCGAGATGGCAGTTGAAGCCATTAAAGCATGTGGTGTCCCTTGTCACTATAAACCTTATTACGGCGAGTTCAACGCAGAACCGGGTCCTTCGCCACTTGACGAAGCCACTCAGAAAACGGGTCCTGGACGAGGGCAGGACCAGCCATCGAAATCAAATGATGGTGGAGATCAACCTCCGCAAGCAGAAGAGGCTCCGGACACTGCTCGTAGCCCGGTACCAGCAGTGACAAATGTCGTGACACCGATTACCAGACTTACAAATCTGTGTATTGTGTCTTGGGCGAACGGTCAACGGATCAAACCTAATCCACAAATTTCAGCGACACATCGCGGTCGAATGTATTACTTTTCCAGCGAATCAGCCAAGCGGACATTTGTCGAGAATCCAGAGCGCTATGCCGTCTCATTCGGTGGATGCGATCCAGTGCATTTTGTGCTGACACAGCAAGCAGTCGAAGGCAGATTTCTGGCAGCACACGAAGGACGATTCTTTATGTTTGCAACCCAAGAAAATTTTGACATCTTCAAAGCCAACTCGGATCGATATACGCCGAAGGTAATGCAGTCTGATCGCGTGGCCTTAAATCAGTAGGGGAAATCGTCTAGACCAAAGCAAGCTTGCCACGGTCTGGCTCCGCGCCTCGATCTCAGCTATTCAAGCTGGACTCCAGAATGCACCTCGCGTTCGCGGGACATGTCGAGGACGAGGAGTCGAATTCAGCATTTGAATTGCTGAGCCATTGGGAGGGAATAATGGGCCTCATCCACAACGACGTCTGGTGTCGGCTGCTTTTGCTTCTTTGCCTCTTGCAATAGCCACCATCCTGACACAACAATGAGGGCGAGCGTGCCGAGCAGAAACGTTGCAAATCCGGCATTCAAAGCGTCGCCTCTGGCTAGGGGTGCAATGTTTCCCTCGAGCGGTTCCCCCTGCAAATCCCCGGAAGACTCGTGACGAATTCGTCGTTGAACTTGCGTGGCCCAAAAACGTCTAGCTTGGTTAATATCGGTTTTTTTCCCTGGAAGCTCCCTATTCAGTTCATGCTTAAACGCGCCTTCAATGTCGCCCTTGAATCCTAGGACGACAGCTAAGTAGAACAGTTCTGCGGCCTCTGAACTTCCGGTAGGAATACATTGTTCGCCTTCGACATAGAATTTCCATGCGCGGTTTTTCTCGCCAAAGTATTCCTGTTCTAGGACGTAGTTCTGCCAATCAGTGACGTGTGTGGTGAGAATCTCGTCAGCCCAATAGATCAGAACTCGTTTCAGGGATTGCCACTCACCGCTCGCAACAGATGCGATGCCAGAATTAACTTTCTGCTCGATGGCCTGAAGTTCGGCGGTGAGATGTCGCTGGAGTTGGGGCAACTGATCGACACCGGTGGCAGGTTGATTGACAAGGTCCAGCACCTTAAGAAAAAAAGGTTCTGCCAAAGTAATGATGGGCACCGTCATGCTGATGCTCCTGCTGGATCAGACGTGCGAATCGCGAACAAAGAAAATGCCAGAGACGCTAGGCCATTCGTCTCCCTGTCCGAAACGTCCATCCGATTTTCACCGTTGACTTGTTTCACCACCATCCGTTCATTAAATCGGATCCCTAAATTCAGGCTGCGTTCCACGATCCCCCATGCCTCATCGCGGTCCACTCGAAAATAATGCCAGTTGGCTTGAGGGAATGCACGTGGCGCATCGCCCACCGACATGAAGCGGACACCGCGGCGTCCGAAGCGATAAATGTTATCCACTTCTTCGCTACTCCCGGCTTTCATTCCTAATTCTTTCTCGGACAACAGCTCTATCACGCGACTGAATTTTAAATTGGCTTCCACTCCGATATAGAATGACCAAGAACTTGCGAGCCACTCTGCTTGCAAACGCACAGACATCTGAAGTCCTTGAGCAGAAAACGGTGTTCGAACGTAAGGCTCTTCTGCGCCCGCATCAATCTCCAAGAGTTTCCTCAGTCCATTGAAGCAGAGCGCCAGATTATCATGGTCGTAGACGGGAAGTTCGGGCATCTTTCGTGGTCGTCGAAAGATTGCAAGATGGCCCACTGCGCGGCTAAGTTCCGTATAAAGCACAAACGGGTGAATGCCGCGGCACGTGGGCAGCCACGAAAGTCCTCCCAGAGCCGTGTTGATTGCGTGAAGATACAGGATCCGCTCAAGGTCTTCCTTGTGGCCGCTGGCAAAAGCTACCCCTCGATCGATCATCTGCCGCGCGAGTTGGTCGGCAGTGGCGCCAAGGCGATCAGTGATGGATCGGATGATCGATGCCAGTGGCGACCATCCTTCCTGTGTTAGAAGTGGCGGGATGTAGTCCTGATCAATCTGAGGTGGTGCCTCCGCACTGCTGCCAAGCCGGAGCTGAAAAATGGGAGTTGCGTCGAAGCCACGTGCCGCATCGTCGCCGATCAGAATTTGAGGATTCAGTTTGCGGAACTGAAGCTGCTGAGGATTTCCGGATCTGTTCTCATCTTCGACTTCTTCTTCGTGGACGACAAAACGGCTTGGCGTGCTCCCCTCTGAAAGCTCCGAATTGTTAATGCCCCGACGAAGTTCAGCTACACCAAGGTAAACCCTGACACGCGAGTCACTGTTTCGAAACAGGGCGCGCGGAATACTTGCCGCCGGAATGTGACAGTCTTCTGGAAAACGTATTTGGGTTCCGTCGGGTAATCGCAGATGACAGTCGCTGAGAGAAATGCGCCAGTTTGAAAAAGACTCCGGCTCCACATGCATCATGTGAATGCCGTAGTGATATGCTGTTCCCCAAAATTCGGAGAGACGCAGCGATTCATGAAAATGAGCTTCGATTCGCTGAAAATGGTGCGGACGGAGAAAAAGACCTTCGCCCCACATGAGTGAATTTGACGGCATAACAATTTCTTTATTCGAGGTTTTTTGTCATCAGCAAATCGCGATTCATAGACTCGTGTGCCGATCCCTTGCAGGCCGTATATCAAATTGTGTCTAGTTTTTGAATTGCAACCGAACGTGAGCTAGGATTCTATATCCAGAAGGTGGCATTCACCCTCAGTTATGCTGGGGAAATGCATCTAATGTTTCGTGTTTTGTACATGGCTGCGCAAATAGCAACCAGCGTCACACATGATACACTTCCCCGGTTGATTGGATCGATGTTCCGCAATTTCAAATCAAAGAGGTGTTCGTGTCTCGAGATTCCAATGCCGAACAAACTCCCCCTGAACCAGTCAATCCTGCTGCAGAGGATGTCATCTCCTCAGCCTCTAGGCGGCAGCCGCACGACCGCTTAACAGTAATTTTGGAACAGATTCTGTCGGCGACAGAGGACACCAGCAACGCAGATCCGGACCGTTGTCAGGCGGAATTACTGGCGGTCGCGGCCAAGTATTCTGCCCTCGAATTCTGCGTAGATCCTGTGCTGGTTGAACTGATTCAAGTGCTGACTCGTCGAATGACGGGATTCTCTGACAATCGGCTCCTTGCCATGGAACGGGCCATGGCAGCATCGCTGGCTGACGACCATGTATCTTTTGGACGCCTGCAACAAATGTGGGAACAACTCAGAGGGCTGGCAGCAAATGGACGATAGTGCGGGTACGAGTCCTTCGCCAGCGGACTTAATTCACAGCTGTCAGGGTCTAGTCCGATCGATCGCATGGAAAATCCATCAGAGGTTACCACGCCGTATTGAGCTTGACGACCTGATTGGGTACGGACAAGTTGGGCTAGCTGAAGCAGCCCGTGATTTTAATCTAACGCGAGGCGTTCAATTTACCACTTATGCCTATTACCGGGTAAGGGGTGCTGTGTTGGATGGGCTTGGAACCATGGCTTGGTTTTCCAAAGCGGACTATAGCCACGGGCGGTATGAGCAAGCTGCGAATGCAGTCTTGTGTGAATCTGCCACAGAAGAAGGAATTGGGGGGGAACTTAGTTGGTTCGTCAGCACAACGCGTTCTCTCAGTGCAGCCTTTTTGATTAGCGATTATGCTAGTGCCTGTATCGAAAACCAGAATTCTGACGTTGTCTCACCCTCCTCCGCCGCCGAAGCAGACGATTTGAAGCGGATCATCGATCAGGCACTCGATCGACTCACTGAGCAGGAGCGAACCTTAGTCAAAGGCATCTATTTTCAAGGTTTGTCGATTAAAGACGCTGGCGAACACATCGGGATCAGCAAGGCTTGGGCAAGCCGATTACACGCTAGAATTCTTCAGAATCTAGGGCTTCAGCTTTCAAGCTGTTCTCCGTGATTGAAAATCTCCCCACCCGGTGATACCATTTCTTTGGGCAGATGACGGGATACGATACTTAGATCGATTGACAAAGCAAAGATTTCCCTCGAATGACATTTGTGCTTGATATTCCTGCTCTCTTGCAACCATTTGACGTGGACTCACGCTGCGGCAAAGATTTGCGATCAGACGATGATCCAAACAATGCGTACCGGCGAATCCGTGATGCACGCAACGAAGCGCGGGAAGAAGAGCGGCAATCGGACATTGCAAGAGAAACGGCTAGCCAAACGATACGCCTCTGGCGCGAAGTTTGGGAAAGCGGCCAAGAATATTTAAAAAACTACGCAAAAGATCTTGAGATCGTCGCTTACATGATCGAGGGGTCGGTACGTTTGAGCGGTTTTGGTGGGCTAGCTTGCTCACTCCGACTGACGACCGAACTCCTCAAATCTTTCTGGGGTGAATTACTTCCGACTCCGGATGAAGAAGGTATCGAGACGACATTGCGCCCCATTAGCCGACTGAACGGCGATGTGATCGTGTACCCGTTGATGCGCGTGCCGATGACGGAAGATACAACCCTAGGCACCATGGTAGTTTGGCAATATGGACAGGCCAAGCAGCTGGAAACGCTCTCTGGCGATGAACAGGAGCGCCGAGTTTCGTCTGGTGCGGTGACACTCCCGCAGTTCAACCGCGCAGTCGCAGAATCGTCGGATGAATTTTACTTGAATCTACGCTCACAGATTCAGGATGCTCGCGAGGCAGTTCTTGAACTGAGTGCCGTTCTTCACGAACGCGTCGACGAGGCGACTGCGCCCAACTTGTCAAAGTTTCAGAAGGCCATTGATGATGCCGAATCTGTGCTGACACAAGTTGCGGGAAATCGAATCGCCAGAAACGATGCTCCAATTGCAGTTGTCGCTGCTGGCTCCTCCGGAGTTGCTGTCTCCGCCGTACCTGGACAAATCGGAAATCGATCCGCCGCGTTTGATCTGTTGGAAACCGTCGCAAAATGGTTTGAAATTCACGAGCCGCAAAGCATTCTGCCATCGGAAATCCGGAAGGCCATTCGCCGAGGAAAAATGTCGCCGCAAGAATTGTACATGGATCTAATTACGGACGCTGACGTGCGGCGACAACTCTACAAAGATGTTGGCATGCCAATGCCACAAAACGATTGACCACCCACCGTACCCAATTATTTCTGAATCAGAGAGGTTCAAGAGATGGCAAAATCAATCCAGCACAAGCTGGACCGAGTTCGCAAACCTCGGGTCCACATCACTTATGACGTTGAAATTGGTGATGCCGTTGTTAAAAAAGAGTTGCCTTTTGTGATGGGAGTGATGGGTGATTTCTCAGGAAATCCATCCACTCCCGCCAAAGCGCTGAGTCAAAGAAAGTTTGTCTCCATTGATCGAGATAACTTTGATGACGTCATGAAGAACATCAGTCCGGAACTTAACATCCGCGTCAAAAACACGCTCCAAGGTGACGACAGCGAGATTGCAGTGAAGCTAAATTTTCAGTCGATGGGTGATTTTGAGCCGGCTCGGATTGTCGAACAAGTCCCGGCCTTGAAAAGCCTTTTGGATTCACGTGATAAACTGCGTGACTTGTTAACGACGATGGATCAGTCAGAAGACCTTGAGGCGCAGCTCGAGAGTATCCTTAAGGACACAGCAAAGGTCCAGCAGGCAGCTGGTGAATTGGGCGTCTCTTCGTCTGAAAACGCGAACAACAAAGGTGGTGAATAATGAGTACGGAACGGGAAAAAATAGTCACCACCGGGGCAACTGAACAAACATTGAGTCTCCTAGACCAAATCACATCAGCAATGCCGCGCGCAGTCGAGCGGAATGAAGCGCAGGATATGGTGAAGAATCTGATCAGTGCCGCCATGCACGGAACACTGGTCTGGGATAAGAGTGTTACGAAAACCATTCGGCAGGCGATCAAGCAAATCGACGAACGAATGTCGCGTCAATTGGCAGAGGTCATGCATCATGAACAGTTCCAAAAATTGGAAGGTTCTTGGCGCGGTCTAAATCATCTGGTCATGAATACGGAGACCAGTAAACAGCTGAAGCTGAGAATGCTCAATCTGTCAAAACGTGATCTTTTTAAAGATCTGGATAAGGCGGTCGAGTTTGATCAGAGTCAGTTATTCAAGAAGCTGTATGAAGATGAATTCGGCATGCCCGGCGGAGAACCGTTCGGGGCGTTGATTGGTGACTATGAAATTACGAATCATCCCGAAGACATAGATCTCTTGGAGAAGATTTCCGGTGTGTGTGCTGCCGCACACTGTCCGTTCATCTCTGCGGCTCATCCTGAGTTGTTTGGCTTTGAAACTTGGACAGATCTAACTAAGCCCAGAGATATCGAAAAAATCTTCATGGGGAAAAAGTATACCAAATGGAACTCGTATAGGAATTCGGAGGATTCCCGGTACGTGACTCTGGTGCTCCCGCGAGTTCTGGCAAGACTTCCGTATGGCGCTTCAACAAAACCTATTGACGCATTTGGCTACGAAGAATGTGTACAGGACGCAACCGGTGAAACAAAAAAGACGGGGCACAACGAGTACTGCTGGATGAATGCGGCGTATGTGATGGGTACGAATATGACTCGTGCATCCGCAGAAACCAATTGGTGTACGGCGATTCGTGGAATGGAAAATGGGGGCAAAGTTGATGGGCTGCCAGTTCATAACTTTTTGAGCGATGACGGTGACATTGATTCCAAGTGTCCGACTGAAGTTGGGATCACCGATCGCCGGGAAGCGGAACTCAGCAAAGAAGGCTTTCTCCCGCTGTGTCACTACAAGAACACGGATTATTCCGTGTTTTTCGGAGCACAAACATGTCAGCGACCTGTGGTTTATGATAATGCGGATGCAACAGCGAATGCTGCGATTTCAGCTCGGCTACCATACATTATGGCTGCTTCTCGCATCGCCCACTTTTTGAAGTGCATTGCCCGCGACAAAATTGGTTCGTTCTTGGAACGTCAGGACATGGAGGATTTCCTAAAACGATGGATTTCCAATTACGTGCTTGCTGATTCGAAGCCTACTCCGGAAATGAAGGCGCGCTACCCGCTTGCTGAGGCGGAAATCCGAGTTGAGGAGATCCCAGGATCCCCCGGATCATACAATGCGGTGGCTATGCTTCGACCTTGGCTGCAACTTGAGGAGCTTTCGACTTCCCTGCGCATGGTGGCCAAGCTTCCGAAGAAAGCATGACATCACGTTTCACGGCGTCCTGTCCGGTCTCCGGGCAGGACTGCCTGATTCTAGTTCAAAACCGATTTCAGGCTGATTCTAGGAGCAATTCATGCCTGAAGAACTGTCTCATTTCACACGGGGTGAAGCTGTGCTGACACACGCGGCCAATCCGCTTGAAGCACGGGCAATCCCTACGGAGTTGCTAGATTCGATCATGCAGGTGGGTGGCACTGGATCGCTTGCCGGGCGCGAAAAACTTCAACCATTCCTCAATGCGACATCGACGCTTGACGCCATTTGTCTTTGGCAGGGCAAAGTTCCTCTCGAGAAAATCGATCTAGAAATGGCCCGGCGGGGGATATCGCGGGACATCGGCCGAATAGATCTTCTGCTGACGGATCAGGTGAATCAAATCCTACATGACCCAACTTTCCAGGCTCTTGAATCGGGTTGGCGAGGTCTGCGGTTGATGTGGACCACCCGCAAGGCATTATTGATGGAACACGGCCTTGATGATAAAGCCGCGGACATCGAAATTCGCGTCCTGAATGTTTCCAAAAAAGAGCTGGTTAAAGACTTTGAAGATGCGGTTGATTTTGACCAGAACACGCTCTTCAAAAAAGTTTATGAAGAAGAGTTTGGGACTGCTGGCGGGCATCCTTATGGCTTGCTAGTGGCAAACTATGCATTTACCAATCATCCGGAAGACATCGATTTGCTGGGGCAATTGAGTGGGATTGGCGCGGCCGCATTTGCACCCGTGATAGCCGCTGCGGCGCCTGCTCTCTTGGGGTTAGACGATTTTTCGACATTGGAGCAACCATCTGATCTGGATCGAATTTTTCAACAGCCGAAGCATCGTAAATGGAGAAGTCTTCGCGAAAAACCGGACTCGCAGTTTCTGGGTTTGACCGTTCCTCGGATTCTGATGAGAAGTCCGTATCGAAATGACGGTTCGACTCAACATGGGTTTTGCTTTGATGAACGGGTTGAGGGTAAAAACCGAGATCATTATTTGTGGGGTTCATCCGCATGGGCACTTGCAACCGTGGTGATGCGGGCATTTGCCTCTTCCGGATGGTTCGCCGACATTCGCGGGGCGGAGCGGAGTGTGGAGGGTGGTGGCATCGTCTCCGGTTTTGATTCGCTGTCGTTCGGAACGGACGCTGCCGGCGTTGCTCAACGAAGTTCGACGGAAGTTTCCATCTCAGATCATCGCGAGGCCGAACTTTGTCGCTTGGGTTTTGTACCACTGTCGCATTGCAAGGGAACGTCGTACTCTGTGTTTTATTCCAATCAGTCTGTGCATGAACCTCAGATCTTCGACGATGTCGCGGCGACGGTAAACGCCCGCGTTTCTGCGATGTTGCAATATGTTCTTTGCTGTTCCAGAGTCGCGCATTATTTGAAAGTGAAAGCCCGAGATAAAGTTGGTACCTTCGCGAATGCCCAGCAGATTGAAAATGATCTGGGGGCGTGGTTGGTCAATTACGTCACACCGGACGAGAAAGCATCACCGGCCATGAAGGCGAGATATCCTTTGCGAGAAGCTCAAGTCCAGGTTGATGACGTCGTTGGTCAACCCGGAAAATATTATTTGACAATCCGACTGCTTCCGCACTACCAACTGGATCAGCTTTCATCGTCTGTGACCTTGGTGGCCCGCCGCATGGAATTCTGTAAATAACCGCCAGCTTCTGAAGGATAAAAATCCGTGACAAACCCGATCGAATTGTTTCAGGCTGGAGAATTGACCGAGGCTGTAGTCGCAGCGACTAATGCCGTTCGGCTGAAGCCCATGGATGTCAAAGCGCGAAGTCTATTATGCGAACTGCTTTGCTTTTGCGGTGAGTTTGAACGCGCTGACAAGCAACTTGATGCTGCATTACAGACAGACCCACAAACAATGGTAGGTGTCTCCCTTCTGAAGCACCTGATTCGCTCCGAACTATCTCGCCGTGAAGTTTATCGAGAAGGACGAATTCCGGAGTTTTTGACGACTCCCACCGAGTCACAAAAGAAGCGTCTCGAGGCTCTTTTGTATCTCCGGATGGGGCAAACTGGCGAAGCCGCCCGTCTCACGCATGAGGCATCCGAGCTGGATGACGAGATTGCGGGGGAAGTCGATGGACGGCCTTTCACGCAGTTTATTGACCTCGATGATTTACTGGGACCAACTCTGGAAGTCTACACGGCGACCGGAAAATACTATTGGATTGGATTTGAACAGATTGTCAATCTCGAGTTTAGCGCTGTAGAGCACTTGTCTGATATGCTCTGGCGCGCGGCGACGATTGAAACTGTGGGTGAGATCAACGGACGCATTCACGTCCCGGCACTTTATGAAAGTTCAGAGAAATCAACGGATCAACGAATTCGTATTGGTCGCGCGACTGAATGGGTCAAAGCCGACGATGCTGGACCAACACGAGGTGCTGGACAGCGTGAATTCCTTGAAAATGATGACGTTGTGTCAATTATGCAAATCCGCAAGCTGTCATTTCGCAATACTGTTGGATGAAATTTTGAATGGTCTGACTTTGCTAGATTCCAAGGCAGAAAGGCGTGTTTCACAATGAGCAGCGGAGCCGCAAAAACTACCATTCGACTGTCCCTGTTGGACCGCCTGATTGACAATGACCCTCAGATTTCTCAGGAAACGCCGCTGGATGACAACCAGCAGCTACGGATCCTGCAGGCTGGCGTGCGGCGGGACTTGGAAAATCTTTTGAATACACGCTTTCGATATGCGTCATGGCCACCGGAAATGACTGAACTAGACGACAGCCTGATTAACTACGGGATCCCGGATTTTACTGCAGCCGGACTGAATTCTGCCCAAGATTCTGACATCCTGATCAAGGCCATACGCCTCGCCATCTCAATCTTCGAACCTCGCTTGGGAGAAATTCGAATGGAACGAATCAATGACGATTTTTTTGATCGTACCTTTCGCTTTCGCGTTGAAGCGATGCTGCTCATCGATGACCAAAGACATCGAGTTCAGTTCGACTCATCGATGGAGTCGGCGACGGGGAAATTTGCAGTGACTTAACTGCATCCGGAAATACTATTATGAAACGTTATGAGATATCTTGCGACGAGCAGGAGGTCGTCCATGAGCGAATCGCTTGATGCGTGGTATCAGCGTGAGTTGGACTATTTGCGAAACACAGCCTCGCAGTTTGCCGAACGGTTCCCAAAGATCGCCAACAGGCTCAGCCTCAGCACTACGGGAATTAAAGATCCGCATGTTGAACGTTTAATTCAGGCGTTTGCCTATCTCAATGCGCGCACTCGACATAAGTTAGACGACAGTTTTCCCGAAATTGTCGATGCGATGCTTGGGATTCTTTATCCCCATCTTTTGTCGCCGGTTCCTTCGATGTCGATCCTCAGTCTCAAGCTGGATCCAAGCCAGAAAGATCAGACAACGGGGTATGTTATTAAAGCCGGAACGCTCATCGAAACAGAGCGAATTCGCGGATACAGTTGCTCATTCCGCACTACCTACCCGGTCAGGCTTTTCCCGCTGGAAACGCAGTCGGTTCGATTGCTGCCACGTCCATTTTCCGGACCGACATCTCCGTTACGAGGCGAAGCATCTTCGGTACTCCGATTCGAGTTCAAACCCGTCGATGCTAAACAATCGCTCGCGAACTTCGAGTTGGGAAGTCTGCGTTTCTACGTGAATATTTCCAACTTCGAAAAGGCGGCAAAGTTGCTTGAACTTGTGTTGTCGCAAACGCTGGAAGTCGTGATCACCGGCGACAATCCAACGGCGGCGGCTGTTGTTCTTCCGGCATCGGTTGTCAAAGCTGTTGGCTTTGAAGCAGATGAAGCTGTGCTGCCTCAGTCGCCACGTTCTTTTCCTGGTTACCGGTTGCTGACTGAGTACTTTGTCCTCCCGCAGAAATTTTTGTTTTTTGATATCAGTGGTTTATCACCAGCCGTCCTGTCCCGCCTCGGCAATCGTCTTGAAATTTCACTGCTCCTGCGTGAGCACGCCCCAGAACTCGAATCTGTCGTCTCCAGTGAAACCGTGCGTTTAGGTTGTACGCCGATCGTGAATCTGTTTCGCAGAACGGCGGATGCTGTGTTGCTGAATTTCCGAAACACGGAGTATCGCATTATTCCGGATGCCAGAGCAGAGGAATCGATGGAGATCTTCTCTATCGACTCCGTGAGAGTAGATGATCAGGATGGAACAATGCATCAGTTCCAACCTTTCTATTCCGTGGCGCACGCTTCAACGGCGGATGAGAGTCGCTACTGGCATGCCGTACGACGTCCAGGTCCAGTGGAGGGTGACACGGGCTCTCTGAGGACTGCGACAGAAATGTATGTGTCACTCGTGGATTCGCAATTTTCACCGTTGCGAAGTGGTCAAGGATTGATCTACACAGATCTGACATGCTTCAATCGGGATCTTCCGGAAGAGCTCTCAAAACAGCGGGATGCCGGAAAAATCGCATTACAGATCGTGGGTGGTCGTGGTCCGATATCAGAGCTTAAGTGTCTTGTTGCACCTACGGCCACATTGCGGCGGCATATGGGACGGCGTAACCTTTGGCCGCTGGTGTCACAGTTATCGCTCAACCACCTGTCTCTAATGGACAGTCCAGACGCGGTCGTAGCGATTCGTGAAATGCTGACCCTGAATGATCCACGGGAATCCGTCCAAACCAAGAACCTGATCGACGGACTTAAGTCCATCACAAGCGAAAAATGCGTGCAACGATTGGATGGAGCCTTTGTTCGGGGAACGCAAATCAACCTGCAATTCGATGAAGAGAATTTCGCGGGTGACAGCGTCTTCATCTTCGCAAACATTCTGAACAATTTTTTCTCGATGTATACGTCGATCAATTCGTTTACACGAATGACGGCGACAACCCAAGACCGAAAGTCACGCGGTCTAGAAAGCTGGAAATGGCCGGCACGGGCGGGGAACCGAAACCTGATTTGATTGATGAACTTCTGAAGAACTCGGAGCAGTTCGAATTCTTTCAGGCCGTTCGGCTCATTGAGCGAGCGGTTTTGGAACAATCACACGGCAGAAGTTTCAATCGAATCGGCGGTAACGATGGTCCTCACAACGAGGCAATCAGATTTCGCGCGCTGGCCTCGCTCACTTTCCCGGCGGGCCAGATTTCTAGCATCGCGCAACCTGTCGCAAGATCTACTGCCAAACTTGAATTATCGCCGCATGAGATGACGGTTCCATTCATGGGATTGACAGGGCCCGCTGGGGTTCTTCCCGAACACTATACTTCACTTGTCATTGAGCGATCTCACCAGCGCCATAAAGATCATGCGCTGCGGGAGTTTTTTGACTTATTCAATCATCGCATCATCTCCTTGTTTTATCGCGCATGGGAGAAATATCGCTTTCCGTTTGCCTACGAGCGAAACCAGCAGGAGGGTCGACAGGATGATGATCTTTTCACGACATGCCTGTATAGTCTTGTCGGGCTTGGCACAAATTATCTCCGCAATCAACAGGTCTTTGACGACCAAGCAATGCTCTATTTTGGAGGATTGTTTGCAACGCGTTTTCGCAACGCGGCATCACTGCAACAGCTAATTGCAGGTAACTTTAACCTAAATGCGGAAGTCGTCCAATTTCAGGGACAGTGGCTTTATCTCCCGGAAGAGTCACAGTCCTCGATGCCCTCAACTGCGTGTCGGAGTGGACTGAATCTTGCGCTTGGTCAAACTGCGGTTGCCGGATCACGCGTCTGGGACGTGCAAAGTCGTATCCGAATTCGCCTAGGTCCATTGTCATGGGCTCAGTTCTCCCGACTCTTGCCAGGAACCGCAAGTATGTCTTGTATCAGGGATATGGTTCGGATGTATGTCGATGTCAATCTTGACTTTGATGTTCAATTGATTCTGCTGCGGGAAGAAGTACAGTTTTGTCGACTTGAGGACAGTGACAGCTATCGCCCGATGCTGGGATGGAATGTGTGGCTAGGGAAATCTCCTGACACGCAGGACCATGTGTGTGATGCAGTCTTTCGTTTCTGAGTGTTCTCTTCGTTATACTTCGAACGGATTTCAAACGGTCATTCAAAAAAGAAAAATTACAAGATGGCGACAGTAAACCTGAAGGCCTTAATTGGGAAGCTCAACAGCACCTGCACCAGAACGCTTGAAGGTGCCGCGGGACTCTGCCTGTCTCGCTCAAATTACAACGTGGAGGTTGAGCATTGGTTTTTGAAATTGCTCGAAGGTTCTCAGACGGATATTCAGGCCATTCTGAAAGCTTTCAACGTCGATGTATCACGCCTCACTGCTGATTTGACGAAGTCGATTGATCGGCTAAAAACTGGAAACTCCAGCCAGCCCCTACTTTCACAGCATATTGTGGACATGGTTCGCGAGGCTTGGGTGCTTGGGTCCATCGATTTTGGTGCCAGTGTAGCGCGCTCGGGGTACCTCCTGCTGGCTCTGATAAGCGATCGATCACTCGTGCAGATCGCCCACCAAATCTCGCCCGAATTCAGCAAGATCTCCGCTGAAAAACTTGCGCGGGATCTTCCGGCGATCGTGGCAGACACTTCTGAAGCTGGGGCCGATGCGGCGGCAAGGTCAGCGTCTGGAACTTCGACGCCGGCGGCTACTGCGGGCAGTAGATCAACGCAAACGCCGGCGTTAGATCAATTTACCATCGACCTAACGGCGCGGGCACGCGCGGGAAAGATTGATCCCGTCGTTGGACGTGATTCCGAAATTCGTCAGATCATTGATATTTTGACGCGCCGTCGGCAAAACAATCCGATCATGACGGGCGAAGCTGGCGTCGGAAAAACGGCAGTCGTGGAGGGATTTGCCTTGCGGATCGCGCAAGGTGATGTCCCGCCAGCCTTGCAGAATGTCGCGGTGAAAACACTGGATTTAAGCCTGCTTCAAGCTGGTGCCGGAGTGAAAGGCGAATTCGAAAATCGCCTAAAATCCGTGATTGCGGAAGTGAATAGTTCGGTGACACCCATCATCCTGTTTATCGACGAAGCCCACACGCTGATCGGTGCCGGTGGTCAGGCCGGACAGGGAGACGCGGCAAATTTACTGAAACCCGCTTTGGCGCGAGGAGAACTTCGCACAATCGCTGCCACGACCTGGGCTGAGTACAAGAAATACTTCGAACGCGATGCCGCGCTCGCTCGTCGATTTCAAGTCGTCAAAGTGGAAGAACCGAGTGAAGAGAAAGCCATCGCGATGATGCGAGGTCTTGTGAACACTTTACAAAATCACCACCAGATTGAAATTCTGAACGAAGCGGTTGAAGATTCGGTGCGACTTTCAAGCCGCTATATCTCAGGTCGGCAGCTTCCGGACAAATCCGTTAGTCTGCTCGATACGGCGTGCGCTCGAGTAGCAATCGGCCACACCACTGTGCCCCCTGCGATTGAAGACTGTCAGCGGACAGTAGACTTAACGACGACCGCAATCGAAATTCTTGAACGAGAATCTGCAATTGGTACGGACCATACTGATGGTCTTAAAAAGTTACACCATAAGAAATCGGAGGCTTTGGCTCGATATGAAACGCTGAAGATCCAGTGGCATGCAGAAAAAGATTTGATCGCTCAGATTCGAATTCTCCGTGATCAACTGGCTCCACCGCTGGCGCCGATTCTCGCTAAGACGTCGTCGTCAGGCACGACACAAAAACAACCTGCAGCGACCGCTGCTGCCGTACTGGTAGTCCCAACTGCCGAAACGGTGACACCACCACTGTCCGATGAAGATCGAGCGAAGTTGATTATCGAACTTAGCGAACGCAACAAGCAACTTGCCGGCATTCAGGGAGATGCACCTCTGCTTCAGGCGTGTGTCGATTCGCAGGCCGTCGCTGAGATCGTAGCATCGTGGACCGGAATTCCTGTCGGTCGCATGGTCAGCGATGAGATCCAGAACATCATCAAGCTCAATGAGCGCATGGAAGAACGAGTCGTCGGTCAGTCGCACGGGCTAGAAGCCATCGCACAACGAATTCGCACCTCACGAGCCAATCTGACAGACCCTAGCAGACCGATAGGCGTGTTCTTCCTCGTCGGCCCAAGTGGCGTCGGTAAAACCGAAACGGCGATTGCGTTGGCCGAATTGTTGTACGGTGGTGAACAAAACATGACCACAATCAATATGTCAGAGTTCAAGGAAGAGCACAAAGTCTCGTTACTCATGGGATCACCGCCGGGGTATGTGGGCTACGGCGAAGGTGGCATTCTAACAGAAGCAGTGCGTCGCAAACCTTACAGTGTTGTGCTGCTAGACGAAATGGAAAAAGCTCATCCCGGTGTTCAGGACGTCTTCTATCAGGTTTTCGACAAAGGCAACATGAAAGACGGTGAAGGACGGGACATCGACTTCCGAAATACGGTCATCCTCATGACTTCAAATGCGGCAACTGAAGCAATGATGAAACTTTGCGCCGACCCGGAAACGATGCCATCCCCGGAGGCCCTTGCCGAAGCCATTCATCCGGAGCTTCTCAAGAGCTTCAAGCCAGCATTTCTCGGGCGGATCACGGTCATCCCCTACTTTCCACTCAGCGATCCGATCATGCGCCAGATTGCGACGCTGAAGCTCGGCAAAATCGCTCGCAGAATTCGCGAACACTACGACGCACCGTTCACGTGGTCCGAAGGTGTTCTCGACAATATTGTCAACCGCTGTACAGAAGTTGACAGCGGTGCAAGAAACGTCGATCGAATTCTGACAGGAACCCTGCTGCCACTGTTGTCAGCTGAAGTTCTCTCAAGAATGGCTGACGGCGTCCCGATTAAATCCGTCGCCGTGGATGTCGGCGAATCGGATTCGGGATTTCGATTTGAATTGTCGTGAAACACATGTTCAACCGGCTAACCACCGCTCAGCTCAATGGCACACCTGAACTGGCACTCAAGACCTATCTGAAACCATCGTTACGCCTGCTGGATGAACGGGGCTCCGACCGCCTTGGCCCCGTCCAGATGTGCAGTGAAGCAATCGCTGAAGACCTGCACGCCCTTCGGAACTTGATCAGGCTCTCAAGCTCCGAAACTGTCAGCGGTACGACGCTAGGTCTCATCCCTCGCCCTCGCCCTGACCAGCGTGCGGCATCACCGCCAATGGCGGGCCGCTTGAGCCCCGTCTGGTGAATCCGAGTCGAGTCGGCACCCGAAGTGCGGGCCTTGTCAACGAGCGGAGAATTACGCCCACTTTTTAAAGGTTTAAAGGCAAAGCGGCAAGCTTTCTTGCACGGTTGAAATTTGTTACCCTACCTGTGTTAGTCTGAGAGACACTTTGCAGGTGCGTTGTGCTGCGTTCCGAACGTTATTTCGCATGTCTCGAGGCAGGGAGTGCAGAGTGTCCAACAACCAAGGGCGTTCATGGCGTCCGGAAAAGAAAAGCCACCAACGGGATACCAGACGTCGACTGCTCTCTGCTCTCGGAATTTTGCTAGCAGCGCTTGTCGGAGCCTTGGTCTATTTACTGAGTGGACCGGCGGTCCCGCAACTGCATTTCGTGGTTGTGACTGAGCGCGGATTTCGCCTTGATGAGACGGCCCTCACGCCGCTGCCAGTTGGTGCAACCACGCTAAACGCGACACGCCTGTTCGCGTTAGCGGAAAGGTTCCGCGAGGTTAATGACAAGCGAATTGGTCCGGGTGAAATACATGTGTCTGTTGCTGATTTCGTCAAGGGAGATGCACTGCCACACAAAGTGACTCTCGTCATTTATTGTGCGGCGGACGCATGGTGTGTTCCCGATCCGGAAAATCCTGAAAAAACGGTCCTCGAACTTCTTCCCGCAAAATTCTCAGACAAGCCAGTGCGGTTTTCTGAGCTGCTGGTTAGTCTTAAGAAACGCGAATCTGCGCAAACACTTCTGCTGCTGGAATTGACAGGACGTTACCCAGGGCTGGCCTCCGGTGCAGTGGCAGATGATATTCCGACGCTGGCTCGCGAAGAAATTAAACGCGCTGCGATTCCCGGTCTCACTTTAATTTGCGCGTGTGATCAGGGAGAACGTAGTTGGGAGTACGTTGCCGCATCTGCAGGTGCTTCAGGAACTGAGGCATCCATTCATCGCCATTTTGAAGGCACTGCGTTTGGCCATTTTCTGTTCAAGGCAATGGCGGAGGGTAACGCTAACAGCGCTATGAACCTTCACAAAACGCTTAGGAAAGATGTCAAAGAGTGGGTCTTAGGGCATTTTGGAGAGACGCAAACTGTCTGGATGGTGTCCTCAGATGCGATGGCTGCAAAAAACGAGCTTTTGCAAGGAGTCACACTTCCAAAGGAGATGAAGTCTGAGCTTGTTACCCCAAATCTTGAAAACGTCGCATCAAAAGAAGTTTCAACATCGGATTCAAAATCAACAAACGGCAAAACAGAAGTTCCAATTGGGAACGAGTCCGTTGTCGATGACGAACCCGCTATGACACTGAAAAAATTGTTCGCCGACCGAGATGTGTTAGCTAATCAAACAAACGCGGCCGTCCTGTATCCAGTTGAGTGGCTGCAGCTTCATACCAACCTGCTGGCAGCCGAACGTTTCGCAATGAACGGAAACCGGGAAGAGTTTAGTTCGCTAGACGAGGATGTGCTTCGCAAATCATTGCAGAAACTGAAAAGCGACGCTGCGGAATTGTCGTTGTCACCAAAACTTGTGGCAATCGACGATTGGATTGCCGTCGCGAGATTGACAGAACTCAGTCCAGAAGACGAGAAGATATTGAAGCAGACACGGCAAGATTTTAGCACCGAGTCGAACAAGTCGCCGTCGCGTCTCCCCGATCAAATTATCGACAACCCGGATCTGCGCAAGGAGTTTGTTGCCGGCGTGACGAGGGATTTGAAGTCGCTGTCTGAGACGATTGGCGACGAAAGTGTTGAAGCACAGAAGCGAAAAATTCAGGATCTTGGTTTCCTGATACAGAATCTTTCCTCCCGCTGGCCGCAGGAAGTCTTTCCCGAACAATTGGCAACGATCAAGGAAGTTTTACATGGCGATGACATTTCGTGGCTGGCCAAAGCCACGAAGCCTCTCGTGCGGCTATTGGGTCTTCGCCATCAAGCTCTTCAATTTGCCGCCGGGAAAGATACCGGCGGGAAATTGCTCCGTGGCGAGCAGTGGCAGAAAATAGCGGCAGACATTGATGACGTTCTCGGCAATCTTCATGCGGCCGAACGCTGGCTGTGTATCGGGCCGGATGCCGAGAAGTTGACAATGGATCGATTGGAGAAAGCAGAGCAGTCGCTGGCGAAACTGAAGGAACAGGTGGCGGTCAGAAGCAGGCTCACAAAGATTCAGGACGCTCAGCGATTTCAGATTCTGTTCTGGATTCAGTACCTTGCGATGCGACTTGAGGACACATCGCTGCCGGATAATGAACTGGCTGCAGCGAAGATCATGGCAGAGAAGGCCGTCGCCGGCACGGTGGCTTGGCAGGATTTTCCGGAAGGCCAGTTGCCCGTGGGATTCACGCGGGAACAACACATCAAAGCGATGTTCGCGTTGACGCGTGATTTTTCAAAACCAAAGTCAGAGGTGAATCAGGATGATGAACAGTCCTACGCCATCCTTGACGGATATCTGAAGGAGCGACTGGCCGATTCTGCCTCAGCTTCCGAGCGATTACAGTTCCTGACGAATCCTTCGATCCTGAATCGTGAAGAACACCTCCGCAGTTTCTCGATGCCGCGGGGCGGAGTTCCGCAAGACCCTCATGCGTCTGCAAGCAGGTCCGGGATCTGGACGAGCTTCTGGTCATTGAGACTGGTGGATGCGATTGAACAGGAATCATCGGCGGATGACTGGCAGCAATGGAGTAGTCTGGTCACGGCAGTTGCTGACGATTCCAAAAAAGCAACATCCGCTCCCGCACAGCGTGCCGTGATGGCTCGAATGCTGCGAGGTCGCTGGATCAGGGCCATCGATAAGCTAAAAAAATTCCGCGATTCGGAGGTGTTTGTTCCGGAGCAGGAACTTCTGCAGTTGTTGTCGGAAGATGTGACTCGGCGAATTCATGCCACACCGTCCGAAAATCTCAGTTTGTATGCAAAGATTCAACAGACACTTCTGGATGCCGCACCACGTCCAAAACCCGCATTGCTTAGGGTTCTGAATCCGGAGGCTGAATTTTCTCCTGAGAACATGATCACGACGAACGTCCGGGTGAGTCGAGCTGCGGCACTCTATGTGCTCAACAACGGCGTGACACTGTCAAATGTGAAGACGCAGGCAGACAGAAACTGGTTCCGGCTGTCGGTTGATGCGGTGAACGAGATCGATGTATCACTGGAGTTGATGCTTCAGAATGCCCCGCTCGCTGCGACACCACTGGTTATTGTGGCGGTTGACGCACTGGGATCACCCATCAAGACGATGGTAGCCAGTCTGCTGCCGCCAGCAGAGAATTCATGGCAAATCAATGTCGTGCAGGTCGCTGAGGGCAAGCCGGATAAGCCAATCACACTGGAGGAAGTTCCGAGCCGGACAAATTGTAGGTTGCCACTTCTGCCATCGACACTGGATCCAGCGACGCAGATCCATGTGCCATTGCAACTGAAGCTGCAACTGCAGCGGATCAAAGGAAATTCCAGAAGTGTTCGAATCCGGGCGATTCATGCGGAGCATCCGGAGAGCGACGCGGCGGCGTGGTCATTAACTGAGCCGCTCGTGTTTCCGGACGGCGTTGTGGTCATCGATATTCCGTTTCAGACACCAGCCGTGCCGCCTGCAGCCGGTGCGACCTCAGTTCCCGGAGTGCTGGACATATCACGTGGTTTGATCTTTGAGATTACGCCGGATGATCTGCCGAGAAAGATCACATCCAGATTTACAATGACGCCGAGACTGCTCAGGCCAGAAGAGATTCTGCGGCGACCGATCCCAACGTACGATCCTGTGAAGGATGAATTGACGATTCCGCTGATTCGTGTTCAATTAAAAGATTCGACCGTCATGTTGCCTGATAAACTTCAGGCAGACCTTGAACTGAGTCCAAAGTTGCAACAATACGTGATGCCGGGCACCAGTCCGACATTGAATGCGGATGGAGACAAATTCACAATTCCATTTGAATCAAGGATCAGAAATATCCTGAACGAAGATGGTTTAGAATTCGGCATTTCCATCGCGGGTATTCCCCATGCTTGGTGGTGGAAATTGGCTGACGGCATTCCGCAACCTTTGGACGGAGATCGCCCTCAGATTCGTGCGTTTCTTAACGTCGACCACGCATCAGAAGTGCAGCCGCGTCTTGGTTTACCCGCGCTGGTGCTCGGTCAAGACTGGGATAAGGCAAAGTTAACGGCACGAGTATTTATTCACGGCGGTTCGCTCACTAATGAACAGCAATTGCGTCTGTATTTTCTGCGACAGGGCACTGAGGCCTCCATTCGCGCAACTGACGCACCTTTTGAAGTCAGAGGCCGCTTTGTTGAAACGGTCAGAATCACACCGGGCGAAAACAGCGTTTGGCAGTTTTCGACGACGACCGACCCGTACGCAGTTGCTGCGTTCACACCGAATCAGAAGCAGCTCAAAAATGGAAACTACGACTTGATTGCCGAGCTTGAACAGCCTAGTTCAAATGAGGATCCAATCACTTCCAGTGTGCGCTTCACGCTCGACCGTACGAGCCCGGAAATGACTGCAGAAAACGTGCAGCTCAACCAGCTCAGAACGAACATCAATGGTATGCTGAAAGGCATTATTCAGGTCACAGATCCGGAGTCTGATGTGATTGCTGTCCGTGTAGGACTGAATCCAGAAATGATGGAACCTCTGAAGATAACGCGTAGCAAACAGGTCAAGGCAGAGTTCAAACTGGACTCTGCGAAAGGTTTCCCGAAGCTGGTACAAGGGGAAAATGATGAAGAAGAGACGATTACGCTTTACGTTGAAGCCGAGAATTTGGCTGGTGAAAAACAACTAATTAAGAAACCTGTGACGTTTTTTCTCCCCGGCAAAGCCGCGCCAATGCCCATCGCTCGTGGCACGATTGTGGTGAAGTTCAAGTCGAAGTCCCCGTTCGACGTTTCCCTCTCCGGTAAAGGCGTTTCCATGGCGGCTCCGGCAAGTATCGGAAGTGCCACGTTTGCTGACCTTGAGCCGGGCGATTACACCGTCAATTGGAAGCCAGTGCAGGGAACACTGGGAGAAGGCGCTGCCAAAGTGAAACTTGGAAGTGGGAAGACGGAAACCGTCGGCCCGGGCAAGTGACATGACATAGACGATGCTGGCGTGAAAAATTCGCCGCAAGATCTTAGACTCAATGAGACGGAACATTCTGATAGCACGCAATCGCAGATAGTTGCGCACCTAGGGACAGGTGATTTTGGGGAACAGCCGCACGATGTCAATTCTGTTGCAAATGATCGAATGGGTCAAATGGATGTTCGGGATTGTACCACGATCTGCTGTGGGATCGCCGAGACTCTTCCTGATTGTGCATTATTCATTCATGGCATTTCTCGCGATTCTGTTTTCCGTCTTCAGTGATAGTCTTCGAAGACTGGTAGGTTTTCCACCAGATATGGTACACCTTTTTGCGTTAGATCGCATTCTGTGTGGTGCGTTGTTCGTGCTGAGCTACGCCATTATACGAGTCGTACTTTATCTGATGCTTCTGCTGGGAATCGAGGATGAATCTGATTTTCCGGACATCGAAGCCGACTGGAAGGATATCCTCGCCGCTCTCAGCCGCGAGCGAATTTTCTTAGACGATCTTCCATTGTTTCTTGTGAACGGATTTACTCCGCAACAGGAGCAAAGTGCGTTTGAAGCCGCATCGAATATTGAGTGGCGTGTCATCGCGCCGCCGCTGTCTCAGACGTCTGCTGTGGTGCGGGTCTTCACGAGAGACGATGCGATCTTTCTTTGCTGCACGGGAGTTGGGGCCACGAATTGTCAGCAGGGCAAGGTTACCAACGTGACCG
This sequence comes from Planctomycetota bacterium, assembly GCA_003670925.1. Classification (GTDB taxonomy): domain Bacteria; phylum Planctomycetota; class Planctomycetia; order Planctomycetales; family Planctomycetaceae; genus SXXK01. The sequence goes on from QWQG01000063.1 coordinate 31,355, forward strand.
ACAACAACTCAGGCGATACAGGCATGCCGCGTCCCGTTGTCGGGGTGACGGGAACCAATCAAGCCATGAACGCTCCTTCTGCTGAACTTCCAGGACAGCCCAAAGGCATGGGAGCCTTTTTCGGCACAATGGCGCCCGGTGGCTTAAAGCGGGCGATGGAAACATTCTCGGCCATCAATCGAGGTGACCAGAAGGGATATGGCAAGAAGCGTGTGATGCCGCTGTCAGAGGTCGAGGCCCAAGTAGGAATTCGAAGAATGCAGTTTCTGTGCGGACTGATTACGAAAGCTCGACGGCCATTCTGTCAGATCAACGGGATGTTACAGGCGATTCCGTTCTCATGGGCGTCAGAGGTGGATTATGCAAGAAAACTGGCTCCAGCGATTAAATATGATTTGATCGCTGTACACGAGACATTTCAACTTCAGTTCCCTGTCGTCGCCGTCGTGACCGAAATGGATTCCGTGGCTGGAATGCGTGACTTTTTGTTGCGTGCCGAGCGGATGCAGCCAGGACTTCGACTGTCTCGTTCAGGCTCAAGCTTCGCTGCCGGTGCGGACGTGAACGACAAAAATACGGAATGGATTGTCGATCGCGGGATGCAATGGTTTCGCGGCTGGGTTTATACGGCATTTTCCGCTGACATTGATAACCGTGACAATCAAAAGCTGTTTCAGATGTTATGCGAAATCAGTCAACGAAGGCAGGGCTTAATGATTTTGCTGCGAGATTCAATGTACCGAATTGTGCAACCTGGTTTACGATTACACGGTGTCTATTTTTCAGCCACGGGACGTGCGTCAACCGAGCAGGGATTTATTCGCGGCGTGCTGGATAAACTGCCGGAATCGCAGGGAATGGTCGCGTGGACTCCGCAACTCTTGCGTTCGCACCAAAGGTCCAAAATGCTTTCGGTCTGCTTTTTCGCCGGAGGCGTGCTGATGGCAACAGCAGCAATCGCCGTCTACATCTATCGAATTGCAGGTGCCACATGACGTCAGATGGAAGGCAGGACTGGCGTGGCGGTCGTATTCCTCGGAATTCGGACCGCGAGTCCGAAGCGACTCCCACGTGGAAACAGGCTCGGCATTCACCGCTCGGTAGATCGCGGTCCAAAGGTCTTTGGCCAAAGTTGCGGCTGGGGCTCATGGGGGGGGTGCTGCTGTTCCTCGTGGGAGCCATTATCGCTTTTATGTGGCCTGCGCGAATTCACCGAACGCATTTTTTGGTTCTATCATTGCTTAAGGACTCTCAGGATTTTGACTCTGCCACGACTCTGACACTGCCGGAAGGAATTGAAACAGCAACAAGCACACGAGTCGCCACTCTTTGCCCGTCTGATTCTTTGACGTGGCCGACGACCAGTAAGACTGATCAGCTCAACCTTGACAATGCTGACACGGTGGTTATCTATCTGCAGACCACCTTTGTTCCGGGACCAAAGGGTGAATTTCAATGCCTGATTCGCAACAGCACTCCGAACCTTGAAAATCCAAACGAGTACACCGAACTGGGGAAGCTGAAATTAGAGCTTGACGCGCTATGGAAGAAGGATTCCGAAAAGTATGTCCTGCTGCTAGTAGATTCCCCTCCTACGAGTTTTGAATGGCGTGCCGGCAGTCTGCACATCAGTCTGACTGACACTTTTGAACAATGGACAAAGGCTTCTCCGCAACTGGTTGTCCTCATGGGTTCACCGGTGAACGGAACCAGTGAGCTGGGCACGCCTGATACGGACGGGAAAACCATCTTTGGGCACTTCGCATCCATTGGTTTGAGCAGTCTGGCAAACCTGAACTCAGACCAAGAATTGACCGTTGGCGAGTATTGCAGTTATGTGGCTGAACGCACAAACCGCTGGGTGCAGGATCATCGTGATGTAGCCGGCCAGGCTGTGACAGTACTGCCGCCTTTGGAATCTTTGTCAAAGGCTGATCGGAATTTTAAACTCATCACCGATCTGATGCCATTTGAGGTGTCTCGTGAGCAGCTCAATGGCAAATTAAATGCTGACTGGTCGCAGATCGAGAAACTGTGGTCGCTGCGGCAATCGCTCCAGACGTGTGGAGGAATTCGCTGGAATCCACTGCTCTGGAAATCGGCGACAGACAAGCTCCTGCGTGCGGAGAGTGCCACGCTCCATGGCCAAGGTGATTTCGCTCGCCGCGCATTAAAGGAGGCGACGGAAACACTGCATGAACTGGAAATGCGTACGAATGAAATCTGCCCGCAGTCCGATTCCATGCTCGTCGATCGCGGAATAGCGTTGAGCGAATTTAGCGGACTGCCGTCGCTCAATCGCATTCGGCCGCTGTTTCCTACGGAAGAGGCAAATACGGGAGGCACAGTTGAACATGCGTCTGCTGAAGACGTCATCGATTCGCAGCTCCGCGGATTTCCATTCAGCAGTATGGGGCTCACTGCACCGACGGACATGGATTCGATTCGATCACGGCGTGCAGCAGCTGAGACTGCCGTTGCTCAGCTGCTGGGATGTTCAGATCAGCTCGCACAAACGATGAAACACATGGAAGCTTCGCTGCTTTTGTCCGAAGACCGCCACTTCACACGCCCAGGTTCGGTCGAACCCGGAGCATTGGATGATGCGAATCCCGATGCCTTGATTAACGCCGTCACCGCGTTTTCTGAAGTCCGTGACCGCGCGGAGACCACTCTTTTTGAAGTGCTTGACATCGCACCTTCATTGGCGCTCTGGGCGGCAGAGTCAGGCAGCGGCATGTCGGATGCTGATCGAAAGATCTGGCAAAAGGTGTTGTCGCAGAATTCGCCGGAAACAGACGTTGGTTCAGGAAGCCTGAGTTCGATGTTTGATCCTCTGAAAGCGATCGGAAGTGAAGAAGGGAACGATATTGCCGACTACCAGCGTACGGCTAGGGATTTGCAAGCCAAGATTTATCAGCTCCTAGTGTATGGTCGAGCCCTGCAGCACAGTCTTATGCTGAAAGAACCGGACCAGGGATTCCATGCCGATGAACTTCGAGCGGTGACTCAAACATTGGATTCAGCACAGGGCAATGCGTCGCAATCACAGCGAAAGACAATGGAACTTATTGAGAAAATGTGTGCGGAAGTTCTGGGTGAAGGGTCCGACAAGAGATATGGACAGGTGCGTGCATACCACTTTCTGCGCTCCACGCTGAAGTTGACTGCCATAAAAGCTGAGACCAGAAGTTTGGTGCTGCGAGCACTTCAAAAACTGGACGGGAAGTTGTCGAAGTCAGATCCCGTGGCGGACGCAGCGGCTGCTCAGGATAAGAATATTGCTCTGATGCAGCCGATCGCAGCCGACGAAGCACTGTGGATGCTGCAGATTCTGAACTTCCTGCCGAGTTCGGAAAAGCCTTCGACGTTACTCCGGGACGCCTGGCATGCGGCAAACTCGCTTGATGTGAGTGCGTCAGCCGAAAAGCATGATGCGGCAGCTCGGTTTGGGGAGGCGATTCGAGGACTCTGGAAGCAAAATCAGGACACCGTTGAGTCGGCATTGCAGGATACGACGTCGGACGCACACCGTCTGCTGAGATCAGCCGACCAGCGGGCTCGACTCTTTTCAGGTTTTGATGCCCGGCGTAAGTCACTGCAATCGTTAACAGAACGGTTGCGTCAACTCAATCGAATTCAGTATTGCCTGATGCATGTCGATCGCCTGCTCTCGGGGCACTGGGTCGAACCTCAGGATAGCGCTCCGTTCATTCAGAACGGATGGTATGCCAAAGCGGCGCAATCATGGTTGACAGCCGCAGACGACAGTCTGCAACGCTTGTCAAATGATGCGTTGGGAGCACCTGCAATCCTTGTAGATTCTATTCGGCTTCTTGAAACCCGTCTGTCGCAGTCCGAACAAATGATGCCGGTATTCGAGACGAAGCAGCCGGACCTGAATCTCAGCGAACAGTCAAAGGACAGCGGCACCATCAAAGGGATGGTCAGGATGAACGGGCTGGCAGACATGTCTGGTGAGGCCGCAGTTCTGGTGCGTCTTGATCCGAACATTCCGTTCGTCGTCGAAAACAATTCGCTGGGACTGCCGATCGGTGGTGAGGCAAAGGAAGCAGTGTTTGCGCTGAAACGCAACGGAAATCCGGGGACCGATGGCTGCCAGTCCGTATGGCTGCGGCCCGAAATATTTTTTCGAGGGCGGTTCGAAAAATCGCCGCACCAAATCTCGGTCAATCCGTGTGCGCCGACAGAATTCGTCATGGATAAAACAGCTCGGCCCCAGACTGCAAGTGTGACGGTTTCGGGAGTTGATCCGCGCCCAATTGTACTCATTCTCGACTATTCCGTCAGTATGCTGGAGCCGATGGCAAACGGGACAAATCGACCGAGGTTCATGGAGGCACTTGCGACTCTTAAACGACTCATCAATGACGAGGCATTGCAGGATTCCAGTGTCATTCTGACCGTGTATGGACATCGCACGAAGTTGATTGACGGGGCGCACGTTCCCAACCCGGATTATGCGAAGTGTTTTCCTGACAAAGTCGTACCGCCAGGATTGAAGGCCCATGACGATATCGAGACAGAGTTCAAGAAAACGATCAGCGGGCCTGATGACCGGATTGAGTTCATGAAGATTCTGGACAACTTAAGGTGTTCACAGCCTTCCGGAACAACGCCGCTCACCAAAGCGCTTGCTGATGCCGTCCGGGTCACGCTTAAGGGAAAGCAGGGTATCGTCATTGCCGTGACCGATGGGGAAGCCACGGACATGGACGAGACCCGAAAATCGCTGCTCGCTGAGGCATTGAATGACAATCCGGGAACTTCGGTGGGAATCGTCGCGTTTGATCTTGGTGCACCCGGTCAACTGCTGCGACTCAAGAACGCATTCAGAGAATTTGACACGATCACCATTGATGACGCAGCGGAACAAGAACAGTTGTTGACGCGAATCCACGAATCGCTCGATCCGAGGAAGTTCTCGATAACCTGTCCGTCGGAAAAAAAATTGCGGGAAGCTGAACTGGGACAGGAAATCGGCGACCTGCCGTTGGCTCTCGATTACTCCGTCCAGTTTGATCAGCTGAGTTCATCCAGACCAATCGTGTTGAATTACGGTGATTTTTTAAAGCTTGATATTGATCGCAGCGCCAGGAGATTCGTGTTCCAGCGTGAAAAGAGTCCTGTCAGCAAGGATGCCATACATGGTGCGTTGGCGGACGATACACCCAGCCTCTTGAGATCCATTGTGCTGCCAAAGGTATCAGTTCTTCCGCCAGGTCGCAATTCGGAAATGGCCATGGCCAGGGCTGAACTCAGCCTGATGCTTGACCATCTGCGCGTTGATCTTCCGGTCCGGCAACCGGCAGAGATTGAGTTGGCTGTCAGGTCATCCAATTTGGAATCTGATTTCCGGCCCCCCCTGATTCACCAGGTCTTTACATCAAAGGCCGGTGCGCCGGGATGGAACCTGACGATTGACGAGTGGCCAAAAGCACAACGATTTTTGGTCGATGCGATTTGGAAAATGGAACGGACACCGCCTGAGTATGTGGTCCCGTGG
>QWQG01000081.1 GCA_003670925.1 Planctomycetota bacterium
AGTGTTCGTACGACCGCGGTGTTGCTCCGCAATGCTGGTGACTCTGAAGCGGCCGACTTATTGACCACCATCGAATCCCATGAACGCGATATCTTGCGTGCGATGCACGAGATTGAAGCTTTGCTGGTGAGTGGCGTTGCGGCTGTTGGGTAGGAGAGATCACCGCAGCGCGCAATGATTCACAATTGGAACATCAAAGGCCACTATACCTCACGCGGCCATAAGTGAGATATTTTCGAACTGTTGAAAGTTGAGCGTCATAAGACTGGCGAGATCTCCTGCGTGGGTGTTTGAAATCTGTTCGATAGCGGCTGTAAAATCGGCAGATGAAGGATGATATCGGCCGTAGATGGATCGACGTTTGACAAACTTCCAGAGTCGTTCGATCAGATTCAGATTGAGTGAATAGGATGGCAGAAACATCAGAGTGATGTTCAGTCGAGTGGCGACGCCCATCACTTCGTCGTTCCGCTGATATGGAGTCTTGTCGAGGACCAGCGTGATTGGGCCCGCCCGGTAAGAATATTCTGAGTTGCGAATTCGTGCCTAGAACTCAGGGGGATTGGGTGATTGATGACGTGAGACAATGAGTTCTTGGTTAAGGTTGGTTCCTCGTGTCAAGCGGGGTACTGCGATAATGGCGAGCCAGATTGAGATGGAGACGACAGTCGGCGCGTACGCTCATCGCTGCGTACGTTCCAGACGACTACGGAGTGAAAGGCGAAAGACGGATCTATGCGGCTCGCCGCGAGTACGAATGGATGACGCCACCGAGTTTCGAGGTGCAGACGATGTCACTGAGACAAACAACGTTGACTTCCGCCGGTGGCGAGGTGAATTCCGGCGGAAGGTAATCGCGAGATGAATGTGGTCGTTCCTTGTTGTAATGGCGACTCCAGACCCGACAGACGTGATCAAGATGTTTTTCGGCCACGATTACGAACTTGTTGAGGCACTCAAACTTCAGCGTCTGGATAAATCGTGCCACATGGGCTCACAGGTTCGGCGACATCGGGGTGTTTCGTTTCACCTTCGCCCCGCTGGATTTCAGCACTTCATCAAACTGAGCCGAATACTTCGCGTCGTTGTCTCGCATCACATATTCCGGTGTGAGGCCCATGTCCTCTGCGACCATCAGAAAGTTTCTGGCCTGCAGGCTGACCCATGCGGAATCTGGCTGCACGGAACGCGGTGAAATCCACACGTGCCGTGAACCCAGATGCAGAAACACTAGCAGGTACCGTGGTTCGGGGTTGGAAATCTGGATAATCACAGAGAATCAGAGTTTTCATACCCCGCTAGAAGGCCGCCACGGTACTGCGAATTAGGCACCGGTACGAACCTTGGGAATTGCTGAAGGATGCGGTTCCGTGGAGCCGTTTGGCGACGGAGTAGATCCCAACATATCTTCGCCAAATTTCCAAGTTGCATCGCCTCTGTCATGCGTTGCGGATGACCTTCGGATTGGTCACTTCCTAGATGGAGTCTGATCATGAGCGGCGTATGCTTGACGAACATCCGGACAATTGTGCAGAAACTCATCGCGATCAACAGCCTGTGATTTTGGCTACCAAAATGGCGATTCAAGTAAAGCATTGCCGACAAACGATTTGCAACGACGAAAAAGGCGCGTACTTTTTAGGAAGTTATGAAGAGAGTCCCTTCCGGGGAGGGTCGCAGCGTATCTACAACCATGGCTTGACGATGATGTCGAAGTCAACAGCGAGGATAAGACGTACCAGGAATACGAAGGTGCCGTCCGACTGTACATCACGCCGTTTATCGGGCACATAAAACTGACGAAGCTGGACGGCGAGCAATTGGTTGCTTGGCAGGCGACGCTGAAACGGAAGAAATTCACGACGAACATGCGTCACCGCTCGATCAAAGTCCTAGGCGTGGCGTTCAATAGACAGAAACGACAAAAGCCTGTTTTCGTCCAAAAGTGAAAAAAACAGGCTTCTTTTTCAATGTCTCGGGCGGGGGTCGAACCTGCAACCTTCGGCTTCGGAGGCCGACGCTCTATCCAATTGAGCTACCGAGACTTCTTGCCCCGAAGTTTACCGCGAATTTTTAAACTTGGAAGCAGGTTCTGTTTTTGTCCAGCATTCAGTTAAAGTGCCGCTCAGAATTTTTAAACATAACGCCTGCGTCTGAACTGCACCCGGAAATACACGGTATGAAGATCATTGAAATCAGCAACAAACAGGGTTGTCGCGCAAAGATCGCTGTCGATCACGGTTTCAACTGTTTTTCTTTCATGGTGAGGACGCTCTCCGGGGCCAATGTCGAAGTCCTATCGGCAGCCGACGATTTTGAAGCGGGTGGCCATCCGGCAAGTCGGAGCGGAATTCCTTTGCTGTTTCCTTACCCGAATCGAATCGCAGGTGGACGTTATACCTGGTGCGGCCAGGATTATGTACTGACTCCGGATCAAGTCCCGTTTGACAAAAGCGGCAATGCGATTCATGGCTTTTGTCTGGATCGCCCATGGCGAGTTTTGGCGCAATCAGAGTCATCAGTGACAGGGGTTTTCAAAACCAGCGTGGATGCGCCGGAACGCTTGGCGCTGTGGCCCGCTGATGCCGAGATTGAAGTGACTTACGAGCTGCGTGATGCCTGTCTGCTGTCGGTCATTACGATTCGAAATCCCTCAGACCAACCGGTGCCGTGGGGCTTCGGTACGCACGCCTATTTCAGGTTACCACTGGGGCATATGTCGTCTGCAGACCAGTGCACAATTTTTGCGCCAGTTGGACGAACTTGGGAGCTGCATGAATGCTTGCCGTCCGGAAAAATGCAGTCACCACCACGAGGGGCAGATCTCTCGTCGAGTCCAGCATTTGGCGGACTCAAACTCGATGACATTTATTCCGACGTCGCTGAAAGCAATGGCGCAGTGGTCTGTCGGCTTACCGATCCTGCAGCGCAACTCAGCGTGGAACAAAGATGTTCGGCTGGGTTCCGTGAAATAGTCGCGTTTACTCCGCCTTGGGCGACAGCCGTTTGCCTTGAACCCTATACGTGCGTGACTAATGCGATCAATCTGCAACAGCAGGGCATCGACGCTGGTTTACAAGTCCTCCCGCCAGGGGAAACCTGGACGGGCCGAATCGACATCGAAGTCTTGACCGCTGACTGAGATCAGATGACGCCGCCATGGACGCGGTACGGGGTTTCGAAGTCAGGGAGATCAAGAAACCAGATGCGTTCCCAGATTTCCGGGATGTGCCGCAGACTTTCCGACTGGAAAATTAACTGGCGAGCTCGTGAATCCTGATTAGGGCTCCAGATCGGCGTCGCACATCCGATGGACAACGCAGAAGATACCAGCAATAGTCCTACCATCAGTCGTAATCGTAGCTTCATCGCAACGTCCTTCCCTGGACCCGTTTTCCATGAAGTTCACTTTTCATGGATACCACAGCAATTGGAATCAGATGAATCCTGAATCATGGGAGCCGCAAATTACGGAGCCCAAAACAGGCAATTCACTCAGAAACCATGATCCATTGCGATGCAGGAAGACTTGACGGTCAGTTAAGACAGAGCAGTTCAACGGATTGAACTTCCGCCTTCGTTGCCGGGAGGCCGCTGGAGTCCCAGCGATTCAGGGCGAGAGGGCTGACTGTTTGACAAGGTATTAATGCGCGCCCACTCTCGTTCTTCCAGTTCGCGAACTTTCGCTTCCATTTCTTTACCAGGCTTAAACGTGACAACCAATTTTTCCGGCACCTCGACCTGACCGCCGGTGCGTGGATTACGTCCTTTGCGAGCAGCTCGCATTTTGACTTCGAAGACTCCAAAGTTTCGCAGCTCAATGCGGCGATCTTCCACCAATGTTTCAATGATGGCATCAAAAGTCTTCTGCACGATTTCCTTCGTTTGCAGCTGAGTTAAACCTAATTCATCCGAAATCGCTTTAACGATCTCTTTCTTGGTCACGATATGTGCCTCCAAAGCGCGAGTTCCTGCGTAGCCGCTGTCACCTGTCGTGGCTACAACTGTAGGATCTGTCAGGACTTACTGTCAAGACTCGCACGCTCTGGAATCGTCTCCGGGTGAACAGCGTAAGATACAACCGACGCAATCGCTCTGGATTGCCAAATCGCAATCGATCATGGTTTCAAAGTGAATTGCCAAGGAACAAGCCTCGGAGCAGCAAAGCTCCAATGCCTTTCCTTCTTATCGGACCGTGCAATCAGGAATCTTAGGGAAATCCCGCATAATCGATAGAGTTTGCCAATACGGATGTCCGGAACAAGCGCGCGGTTGGAGGCGAGAGAGGCGGTGATGTGACGGCGGCACCACAGTTTGCCTAGATTTCCAAGTGATTTTGACGAACATTCTTGGACTGGGTGCTGGCCGGATGCAGCGGCTTTCTCTCTTCACAATTGTGGCCTCAGCTTTTCAAGCTGCTGTTTATCGATTCGGCAGGCAGGATCTTGAGCTAGGATTAGATTGGCTGTCGAAGCATGCGGGCGAGCTACCGCTGGAAGAAGTCTGCGACTTGAGCAGATGCAGGGTAGGAATGATTCATCCGCCATGTTCAAGCCACACGAATCCCCTTCCGAACGGAAGTTCCTGCTATCTTGACACTTGTGTTGCGATTCATAACCGAACAGAATCCAGCGAAAGCCGATATGTTGGTGGAAACGAAGCTGCGGAGGATTTTCTGGGAATCTGGCAGCAACCTTGTTAATCAGAACAACCTTTATAATCCATTCTTTTCCTGTCTGAAATGAAGCACAGTCGCTTCGGAGTTCTTCAATGAATGACTGGCTGAATCGGTTTGTTGATGACGGCACAATCGGCGAATCGCAGCTCGAAGAATCGCGCAACATGGCGGCGAATCTCGGCATTCCGGTTGAAGACGCGCTTGTTCGTTTGGGGTATATCTCGGCGTCAGACCTTGGGCAAGCTCAAGCTAGCGAATTTGGTTACGCTTATATCGAGCTTGAAGGTCGCCAGATTCCGAACTCGGTCATCGAACTGGTGACAGAATCGATGGCGCGTGAAAACATTGTGATTCCCATTGAATCAGATGGTGAATCGGTTGTGGTGGCGATGCACAATCCGAATAACATCGAAGTGATTGACAAGCTTCGTTTTGTGCTCAACCGTGAAATTCGTCCCGTGATGGCTCCGATGGAATCGATCCAAGCTGCGATTAACCGGCACTACGGGCAGTCCGAGACCGAATCCGTCGACTCGATGATTTCCGAGTTCACGGAAACGCAGATCGACTTTACGGACATTGAAGCTGCGGCCGCTATGCAGGGCGATGAAGACGATAGCGCCCCGATCATTCGCTTGGCAAATCTGATCATCTCCGAAGCTGTCAAAGAGCGTGCCAGCGATATTCACATTGAACCGTTTGAAGACCGGGTCCGAATTCGCTACCGCATCGACGGTGTCCTCTTAGAACGTGACAGTCCTCCCAAGCGTCTGCTGGGGGCCTTAGTATCGCGTTTCAAGATCATGGGCAAGATGGACATTTCGGAAAAACGCCGCCCGCAGGACGGACGCATCAAGACGCGCGCGGGAAACAAAGAATTCGACCTGCGTGTTTCCATTTTGCCCACCAACCACGGACAGGCGGTGGTGATGCGTATTTTGGACCGTGACAACATCAAGGTAGGGATCCGCAGTTTGGGCTTCAGCGATGATAATTATCGCACGTTCCAAAATATCATTCGGCGTCCCAACGGGATTTTTCTCTGTACTGGTCCCACGGGTTCCGGCAAGACGACCACGCTGTACAGCGCGCTGGGAGAACTCAACCGCCCGGACCGCAAAATTATTACCGCCGAAGATCCGGTTGAATATTATTTGCCTGGGATCAATCAAGTAGAAGTTCGGCACAATATCGGCTTGGACTTTGCCCGCATTATTAAGGCCATGTTACGACAGGCTCCCAATGTGATTCTGGTGGGAGAAATTCGTGACACTGAAACTGGCGAAATGGCCATTCAGGCTTCGCTGACCGGGCACTTGGTGTTCAGCACATTGCACACCAACGACGCGCCTGGGGCCATCACGCGTTTGATCGACATGGGCGTGCAACCATTCCTCGTGGCCTGTTCCTTGATGGCGGTGATGGCTCAGCGACTTGTGCGCGTGGTGTGCCCGAAATGTAAAGAGCCGTATCAGCCCTCGCCCGAAGAAGTTGAAGTTTTCAATATTTCTCCTGACGAAGCGTCGGAAGGCGAGTGGTGTCGTGGGAAGGGCTGCAACAATTGCAAGCATACTGGATACAAAAGCCGGCGCGCCGTATTTGAACTGATGACCATGAACAGCACGCTGCGGGAAATGGCATTCAATAGTGAACCCGCTCAGAACATTCGCCGCCAAGCTCGGCTGTTGGGTATGAAGACGCTTGTCGAAGACGCCAAAGACAAAGCCTTTCAGGGAATGACTTCCCTCGCAGAAGTTTATAAGTTATCCAAGGGCGGACATTAAGAAGTCGTCAGTCATCAGTTGTCAGTTACCAGCCCAAAAACTGGCATCTGTCACCTGATATCTCCGAACTGAATGCTGAATACTGACAAGTGAATACTGACAACTCTTAACTTAAGGTCATCCATGTCCACACCTGCCGGCGGACGTAGTTTTCAGATTGATAAACTACTTGAAACAGTCGTCAAAGAAAAAGTGAGCGACTTGCATATTACGGTCGGTCAGCCGCCTGTGGTGCGTTCTGGTGGCCGAATGCTGCGTCTCGAAACACGTACGCTCACTGCCGAAGACACGACCAACCTGATGAAAAGTATTACGCCGGAACGTAATCAGCAGGAACTTCAGGAACGCGGCGGGACGGACTTTGGTTTTGCGTTTGGCGACAAAGCGCGCTTTCGAGTGGCGGTATTCAAACAGCGCGGGATGATCGGGATGGTTTTGCGGCGCGTGCCGAATGAGTTTCTGACGTTCGAGCAATTGGGGTTGCCAACTGTCGTCAAAGACCTGATTCAGCGTCCTCGCGGATTGTTTCTGGTCACGGGCCCGACGGGTTCCGGAAAAACAACCAGTTTGGCGTCGATGATCAATTGGATGAACCATAACATGGATCACCATATCATTACGCTCGAAGATCCGATTGAGTATTATCACGAACACCATCACTCGACCATCAATCAACGCGAGATAGGGGTGGACGTCCCGAGCTTCCCCGAAGCTTTGCGACGTGCTCTGCGAATGGATCCCGACGTGATTCTGGTGGGGGAAATGCGGGACCTTGAAACTATTTCTGCGGCCATTACGGCGGCGGAAACTGGGCACGTTGTGTTTGGAACCCTCCACACAACCGGAGCTCAGGGCACGGTTGACCGCATCATTGACGTGTTCCCGACGAACCAGCAAGAACAGATTCGAACGCAATTGGCGAACGCAATTATTGGCATTCTGAGTCAGGCACTTCTGCCGCGTAAACCGAAGGGACTCGTCGCCGCCTATGAGCAGCTGGTGGTCACTCCGGCCATTGCGAATCTCATCCGCGAGGGCAAGACATTTCGCATCAACAGTTCGATTCAGACTGGACGCAAGTTCGGCATGATTCTGTTGGACGATTCGCTGTTCAACCTCTGGAAGAACGGAATTTGCGAAGAAAAAGACGTCATGTACAAGTCCAATAACCCCGGCGAGCTTCGAGCCCGCATTGAACGCGCCAAACGGGGTGTCTTTGACGACAGCGAGGAAGACGATGACGATGATGAATGAGTTGAGAGTGATCAGTTGGCAGTTTTCAGTTTTCAGCCGAAAGCTCAGCTTGCCATTGATATTTGAAATCTGATATTTGAAATTTGAAAACTGCCAACTGAAGACTCCCGCTATGGCTCAACGCAAACTTGGTCAGATACTTATCGATCTCGGCTACATCAACGACGATCAGCTGTGGGATATTCTGGAAGACCAGAAGCAAAATCCTGGTACGGTTCTTGGCCAAGTGGCGGTCCGCATGGGCATGGTCACTCAGGCGCAAGTGACAGAGGCCCTTGCTGAACAATGGGGGATGCCGGTCGTCAACCTGGAGGAAACCAACATTCAGTCAAACGTCTTGGAACTGGTTCCCCAGACGATGGCTGAAATTTATCGGATCATGCCGGTCTCGTTGAAGAACAACGTACTCACCGTGGCGATGGCCGATCCGCAAAACGTGGGAGCGCTTGACGACCTGCGCAACTTCCTTGGCCATGAAATTCGCGGAGCCGTGTCTTCCGGTCCGGACGTGGAAGCTGCGATCGCCCGCTACTACGCGGACCGCGAGGAGAGTATTGAAGACGTTATCGAACAGATGACATCCGACGAAGACGCCGAAAAACACGCACGCGGCTATGACCTTGCATCTGCCGAGGAAATGTCGGACGCGCAGCCTATTAAAAAACTGCTCAACATGGTGATGCTGCTCGCAATTCGCGACCAAGCTAGCGACATCCATTTTGAACCGTTCGAAGACGAATTTAAGATCCGCGTCAAAGCCGACGGTGTGCTTTACGAAATGGTACCACCCCCACGCCACCTTGCAAACGCGATCGTCAGTCGTATCAAGGTCATGGCGAATCTGGACATTGCTGAACGCCGACTGCCCCAAGACGGACGCATTGAACTCAACGTCGGCGGCAGCAGCGTCGACTTGCGCGTCAGTGTGTTGCCGACCCTCTTCGGGGAAGCAGTGGTCATGCGAATCCTTGACCGAACCGTGGTGGCTCTTGACCTGAACAAAATCGGGATGGACCCCGTCCTTTTGGCCAAGTTCCGGCAGATCCTTAAGCGCCCGAATGGGATTGTGTTGGTCACGGGACCTACGGGAAGCGGAAAAACAACCACCCTTTATTCTGCCCTGAACGAACTTAACGACACCGAAACTAAGATTATCACCAGCGAAGACCCGATCGAATACGACATCGAGGGCATTATTCAGATTCCGGTGAATCCAGACGTCGGGGTCACGTTCGCAAATGTGCTGCGCGCCGTGTTGCGGCACGATCCAGACAAGATTCTGGTCGGGGAAATTCGCGACTACGAGACGGCAGAAATCGCCGTGCAAAGTTCGCTCACGGGGCACTTAGTGTTCAGCACGTTGCACACCAACGACGCGCCATCGGCCATCACGCGGCTTCGCGACATGGGAGTTCCCGCGTTTCTGATCACGGCGACTGTCGAAGCCATTCTTGCACAACGGCTCGTACGGCGAATCTGCAGTGAATGTCGCACACAGTTTGCACCGTCTGATGAGCTGCTGATGGAACTGCAACTGCCGCTCGACACCGCACGCAAGTACAAATTCTACTACGGCAAAGGCTGCGCTCGCTGCAATAACTCAGGCTATAAGGGACGTGTCGGAATTTACGAATTGATGATTATGTCGGACGAACTACGCGACGCGATTGCCGCTGAGGCCTCGGGCGACGACCTCCGCAATATCGCCCGTCAGCAAGGCATGACTACCCTGCGTGAATCGGGCTTGAAGCTGATTTTTGACGGGCAGACCACAATTGACGAAGTTGTCAGAGAAACGGTAATTGAAGACGTGTCGTAGGGAGTTATTAGGAGTCAGTAAAACGCAAAGGCCCCAACTGACGACGGCCAACTGACGACGCAAAACTCTCCCCTGTATTATTTCACTGCAGCAATTTGCGGCAATGAATCCACAAACTGTTCGTGACGTTTTAAAAAATCGCGGTAAACTTACTTATTACGAAAGCCTGCGAGCCATAAAAGCTCAACGGCATGAACTTTGCGGCTGAATACCTGATGAGTTGCGAAAAGGGCAAAAGCCCTGATCATCGCAACCAGGTTTCGGCTGGGTCAATTTTGACTGAAGGTGTCACTTCAGTCACCATCGAAACTATCTGGAGAAATCGGCAATGCCAACCTTTGCATATGAAGCAATGGACAGCTCGGGGCTTGAGGTGAAGGACACCATTGATGCCCCTTCAGAAGCCGAAGCGCAGACGATGATTCGGGAGAAGGGTTTTTACGTCACGAAGATCCGGGAAAAGGACCGGAAGAAAAAAGATCCCAAAAAGGGCGCTAAGGGGGCTACGGCCAAAGGGGCCAAGAAAGGCAAGACATTCACGATTGGTGGGGTCAAGCCAAAACTTCTCTGTACGTTCACACGGCAGCTTTCAACGCTCCAAGATGCTGGCCTTCCGGTGCTTCGCAGCCTGCGAATTCTAGAAGGGCAGAATCGGCCTGGAGCGTTAAAGAATGCTCTCATGGATGTGATTGAAGACATCGAAGGTGGGAACACGTTGTCGGAGGCGATGGGCAAGCAGCCGAAAGCCTTCGATAACCTCTACGTCAACATGGTAAAAGCCGGGGAGGCCGGCGGTGCCTTGGAAGTGATTTTGCAGCGGTTGGCGGAGTTTAAAGAAAAGGCGCAGTCGCTCAAACGAAAAATCACAGGAGCCATGATTTACCCAGGTGCGGTGATCACGGTGGCCGTCACGATTGTGTCGTTCATCATGATTTTCATCATTCCGAAGTTCAAAGAAATTTTCATTGGATTCGGCGTAGAGTTGCCGGGACCAACGATGCTCTTGATCGCGTGTTCGGACTGGATGATGAGTTATTGGTTCATGCTGTTTATAGGGCCCATATCGTTCTGGCTATTTATAAAAATTGTCAAGAAGAATAAGACAGGATCGTACGTGGTCGACTGGCTTTCGTTACGTATCCCGCTGATAGGCAAGATTTTACATATCGGCACAATTGCCCGAGTCACACGTACGCTCGGGACTTTGATAGCGTCTGGTGTACCGATTCTGGAAGGACTTTTGATTGCCCGTGATACTGCAGGCAATGCCGTGTTTGTGCGGGCTTTTGACAATATTTATTCGGCGATTCGCGAAGGGGAAACGATCGCGGTGCCGTTGCGTGAATCAAAGATTGTGGACGACATGGTGGTTAACATGGTGGACGTCGGCGAAGAAACAGGAGCCTTGGACGACATGCTCTACAAGGTTGCTGACGTTTATGATGAAGAAGTGGAAGTACGCGTCGAAAGTCTGGTGAGTCTGCTGGAACCAATCATGGTTGTCGTGCTCGGTCTGATTGTGGGCTTCATCGTGATCGCGTTGTTCATGCCCCTGATTAAGCTCCTGAATGACCTGTCCTAACAATCTCAAATCTCAAATCTCAAATCTCAAATCTCAAATCTCTTCACCCCGGCGAGCGGAGGGCGTCAGCCCTCTGGTATTGCTGTGATTCAACTAAATCCTAAATCCTCGCTCCTGAATCCACTGAGCCTCCTCCCATGAAACTCAACCATCAAATCACCAGTCCCCGGCACTCACGCCACGGCTTCTCGCTGATCGAGCTGCTCGTGGTGATCGTGATCATCGGGATCTTGATGGCGTTGATTCTGCCAGCTCTGAATGGCGCTCGGATTCGGGCTAGAATCACTCAAGTTTCCACGGAGATCACGCAGCTGGACCAGGCCTTGGTATCGTTTGAAAATCGGTTCAAGAGTTTGCCGCCGAGCAGTTTGACGATCCCGACC
>QWQG01000009.1 GCA_003670925.1 Planctomycetota bacterium
ACTTCCGTCGTCGGCTGGTCGAGCCCATACATCTGGCCGGTCGCCGAAGTTTCACCCGTGAGATCGAACGCCTCGGGGGCCTCGGTCTGCATCCGGTATGCAAGTTCAAAAGATTCGATGCGGGCGCTCAGTCGGTCGTCGTCTTCTCGCGGCTCGCGGTGTAATGCATTCAAGCGAGCGAGTGCATCGAGTTCGCGTCGCTGCCGTTCACGAGGAACTTGCAGACTGGCGGTCCTGTTGATCGGGTAGTCCAGTGAATCATCGCCGGCAATTTGCGGTCCGGTCCCAATGGGCAGCACCAGCCACTTCAGGTTCAGGAAACACAGGTGCCCATAGAGATTCTGATTGCGATACTCTTCCGCCATCTCAATGTGATAATCATCACTGCAGAAGTTTCTGATCGGCCCCATCGGAGCTTGCGAAGGCTTTACGAAGGCGTCGACAGTCGTGCGATGCAGCAGCGTCAAGTTGTTGACGACTCGCAGATCTTCTGCCTTCTGCACCAGTGATAAATGCTCAAGCGGCAAATCGACATTCCATGCATTCGTGACCCAGTGAATATGCGTGTCGCCGCTGATCCAGCCCTGAGATTTCATATCCACAAAGCGACGCGATGACAGAGTGAGCTCCCGAGTCTCTCCGGCGGCCAGATCAATTGATTCGCTTGCCAGCGAATGTTCAAAGCCGCGTTCCAGAGTCACGATCGTTGGTCCCGGCGGAACATCGATTTCGAACGTTCCATCTGCGTAGAAGAAAGGCAAGCCATACGAACGAGGCACCGTGGACAGCAGGACTGGCTTCTCCAGAAACGACTTGTTGGCGGCAAACGGTCCGGCGTGACGGTATTGATGATCACTTCCTTTAACCCACACACGTCCCGGCGTTACTTTGCCGAGATCACCATCGAACAGTCGGCCACGAAGCTTTGCGGGTTCGGCAATCTGAATGGGAAGCGAAAAATCGTGAGTCACTGCACCTGCGTTTGTTTCTGCTGTGACAGTCACCTTCACAACTGGCAAATCGGCTGTGAGCATCAATGGAAACCACAGTAATTTTCCGGGCAGCACAGTCCAGGGCACTGCGTTCTGATTCTGTCCTCCAATGGCCAGCGTCAAGTTCGCCGCTTCCGAATCGGTGTTGAGGACCTCCACAATCACAACTCGAGAAAGTCCCCTGGCAACTTCAATCGCGGGGACATCCATCGCGGATTCGAGTCCCGACTTCGACCATTCCAACGAAACCACACGATGCTGTTCTCGCAGCTTTGCCTGCAGCGATATTCGCTCTGCCACAAGTGTCTTTAGTGAAGGAGCCTGAGGGAGTTGTGTGGCCGTCTGCAACTCCGCCAATGCCTGCTGAATCGTCTCCCGCTGCAACGGCGACGGACAGCGAGTCGCGAGCCAGCTCAGAGACTCAAACTGAAAGTACGCTACTTGCCGATCCGCTTCGGAAACCGGATCGGCAGGACCTTGCTCCTGAGCGTTACCGACCTGCACAGCCGCAGCTACTACTCCTCGAGATTCGGGTGGATGAGCCCACGCCTTCTCTGTTGCTGATGTCACAATCAGTCCAGCTAAGAAGGTCACCGAGACAACATGAAACACTTTCATGAAATGACTTCCCTGACGACATGACCAAACACGTCCGTCAGTCGTCGATCGCGACCTTCGAAGTGATAGGTCAGACGTTCGTGATCAAAACCCAGTAAGGCCAGCATCGTGGCGTGCAGATCATGCACGTGGACTTTTCGTTCCACCGCACGGAAACCCAGTTCGTCTGTGGCTCCGATGGCCTGGCCGCCTTTGACGCCGCCTCCGGCCATCCAGGCGCTAAAGCCATACGGACTGTGATCGCGACCGTTGGATCCCTGCATGACCGGCGTTCGACCAAACTCACCAGCCCAGACAACCAGAGTACTCTCCAGCAAGCCTCGTTGCTTCAGATCGGTCAACAAGGCCGCAACGGGTTGATCGGTCCGATCAGCGTTCGCTTTGTGGTTCGCAGCACACTCCCCGTGACCATCCCAGTCATTGTTGAACATCTGGACGTATCGCACGCCTCTTTCCGCCATGCGTCGTGCCAGCAGGCACATGCGTCCAAACTTTGCCGTCGGTTCTTTATCGACGCCATACAATTCTCGAGTCGCCGCGGTTTCATCGTCGATGCGTATCAAGTCGGGTGCTGCCGTCTGCATGCGGAACGCCAGTTCGTAGTTCGCCAGCTGAGCGGCCAGACGAGTATCTTCCGGGCGCGCCGAAGCAAATCGTTCGTTCCACCGGTTCAGTACATCGAGCATCTGCCGCTGCTGACCAGGTGCTCCGGCTGCTACCAGGTTGGAGATGGGTGTCCCCTCCGTTCGCAACACGGTCCCCTGATAGATCGCAGGAAGAAATCCGCTTCCATAACTGACCGCAGGCCCGGGGCGAAATCCTCCGTCCGTCATCGTGATGTAGGCCGGCAGGTTGTCCGTCATGCTGCCAAGCCCATAAGTCACCCAGGCTCCCATACTGGGATGACCGAGCAACGACGATCCCGTATTCACAACCGCCGATGCAGGACCATGGATGAAAGAATCATGGTGGCACGAACGAATCACTGCCAGATCATCGGCATGCTTCGACAACTGCGGGAACAACGATGAGATCTCTAATCCGGACTGACCGTGCTTCTGAAATTCGAACTGCGAAGCCATCAGCTTGCCGTCACTGGCTTTCATAAACTGCAGAGCCAGTCCTTCCGTTCGAAAACTCTCCGGGATTGGCTGACCGTTGTACTTGATCAATGCCGGCTTTGGATCGAACGTCTCCAGCTGGCTCGGACCTCCCGCGCAGAAAATGAAGATCACTCGCTTCGCTTTCGCGGGAAAATGGGGCTCACGAGCAGCCAGCGGGGTCTTTGAGTCCTGTTCGCCGGCCGCTGCATCCTGTGCAATCAGTGAACCCAGAACTGAGGCCCCAAACCCAAAGGCTGATGTCCTCAAATAGTCGCGACGATTGAGGATCGGCAGAAATCGTTGACAGTGAGTTTTGTTCAGAGAATCAGTCCACATACGCAAACTCCTGCATGTTGAACAGGGCAAGGCAGAGCAGTGACATGGACGTTACTGGATCCGTCGCCGAGAGGGACTTCAGCAGTTCCTCGGCTTCCGCTTTCTCGTCCTTCGTTGGCAATCGGCCCAGCGCCAGTTTCCAGGCTCGGTCAACTTGTGACATATCATCGCCTGATCGTCGGACGCGAATCGCGTTTGTCAGAGGCTGCCCGCCATTGGCAATTGATTCACTGTACTGCCAGCCCAGCGGCGTGGGATTCGCATTGAGCGAGAAATCCGCTGCGATATCTCGCAGGCCCTGCGGCGTGACAAAGCTGAGCTGCACAGCTACGAAATCGCCTTCCAGAATCTCCAGACGGAACATATCACCGGGCATCGCCACACACTTCAGGGCCGCATCACCGCCGGAGCCGGTATTCAGTTGCAGCGGAGAAGCCGATGTTCCGCACTGATCATCCACAGTTCCTTCGCTCAGAAGCTTGTTGTTGTGCCACAGCTTCCACTGACCACTTCGTCCCAGTCTTCGAATGTTCCAGAGCCCGCCA
Organism: Planctomycetota bacterium; assembly: GCA_003670925.1. Lineage (GTDB taxonomy): Bacteria > Planctomycetota > Planctomycetia > Planctomycetales > Planctomycetaceae > SXXK01. The sequence goes on from QWQG01000009.1 coordinate 3,595, forward strand.
CGAATTTCCACCGGCCAGCCACTGTTGCCCGACACATCTGTCGCCGCGGGAGCTTTCCACACGACGCTGGTCATACCATGAGTCATCACGGTGCCAACAGGATCATCATGTGCGTCAGTAGAATTGCCGTTGTCTTCTCGCAGAGCCCAGCCGGCGTGAATCCCTGACTTGTTGCCTGCCCAGCCCGACTGCCCCGAGCCGAAATCCGGAATATTCCAGTCGGCGTTCAACTCATTCCTGAGTCGCGCTGCAAACGCCTGAGACTGACGAACGGCCGTCGGGTTATTCATCATCCACAAGGCCTGAGGGGCCACGGTGGTCACATCGCGCGCCGGAGCACTGACTGCATTCACCGGCAAATCAAACACATCAAACATTGGGAAGCGATAATTGCGTCGCTGTAGAATGTACAGGCCTCGTCGAGTATGTTCAGCCGGATCCGCAGAGACAATCCAGTAACCGGGAGCCCCGGCTTCAGGTTCAAGCGGCGGCACGACCGGGCGACCACCCATCTTCAGGTTCAGAGTCCCGGCCACGGAATGGATCGAATCCCAAAGCACTTCTGCTTCAAGACGTCGCCGATTCATCTTCCAGAAATGACGGTTCTGCGGGTCGATGGAGGCGTTCTCTTCCGATGTGGCGACGCTGTGCATTTGATACGTCGACGACAGCATCATCGTGCGGTGCATCTGCTTGATGCTCCAGCCGCTCTTCATGAACTGGCCAGCAAGCCAGTCGAGCAACTCCGGATGAGTCGGTCTTTCGCCCATTTGCCCGAAGTCATTCAGGCTGCCCACGAGACCTCGTCCGAAGTGTCCGTGCCAGATGCGATTCACCATCACGCGTGCAGTCAACGGATGTTTCGGGCTGGTCAGCCACTGAGCCAGAGCGGCACGATTCTTCAAATGCCCCGGCATCGATTCCTGCCAGCCACTAGCCCGCTTCAGAGCCTCCGGCAAGCCCGGCGCCACGGCGTCACGTGGACGCGAAAGTTCACCGCGATTCAGAAGATAGACGGGCGCAATCAGCTCGGGACGTTCATGCCCGAGCACACTGACGGTCGGCGTCTCCATCAGGCCGACGAGCGGAACTCCCAGAGCTGTATTCTCGGGCAACGCCAGCACGTTGTTGGCAATCGCGTTGAGCAGATTCTGTCGTTCGGTCTGTTCTTCCGCAGACAGTGCTTTTCCTGCCATTCGTGCATCGAACATTTGCAGAGCGCGGCGGGATTCTTCGACCGCCAGTATCCGTGGATAATGCTGCTTGAAGTCCGTGATCCCCATCGCATCAATGATCGGATACTCAATCTCCCGACTGGCCGAGAAGATCGCCTGCAAGGCGTAGTAGTCCTGCTGCGTGATCGGATCAAACTTGTGATCATGGCAGCGAGCACAGCTGAAAGTCAGCCCCATAAACGCCGCGCCGGTCGTGTCGACCCAGTCCGAATACGTCTCGTAACGGATCTTCTTGCCGTCCATATTGGATTCGTGAACCTGAGGCCCCAGCGTGTAAAGACCGGTGCCTGTCCATGCTTCCAGGTGTCGCACTTTCTCCGGCGCGATCGTGTAATTGCCATTCAGAGTAATGTCGTCCGGCCAGAGTTCGTCGCCGGCAATCTGTTCCTGCACGAACACATCGTAGGGCTTGTCGTCATTGAATGACTTCACCACATAGTCCCGATAGCGCCAGGCGTTGCGATAGTAAACGTCGGTCTCAAAGCCGCCGCTGTCGGCGTAACGAGCAACATCCAACCAGTGACGCCCCCAGCGCTCGCCATACTGCGGAGATGCCAGCAGCTGGTCGATCAGACGAGCCCATGCGTCCTGCGTCGGCTCCCGCTCAAAGGCTGCAACCTGCTCCGGAGTCGGAGGCAGGCCAATCAGATCAAAGTACGCACGTCGAACAAGGGTTCTCGCATCGGCTCGTGGCGATGGTTTCAGTCCGTTCGTATCAAGCTGAGCCAGAATGAACGCATCAACCGGAGTTCGAACCCAGTCCGGCTGACTGACGGCCGGTGGATCCAGGTCCCTAACAGGCTGAAAGGACCAGAACGTCCGCGGATCGGAGACGACATGCTTCGACGACGCCTCGGCGGTTTCTCGAGGATCCACCGCGCCTTCTCGAATCCACTTTTCGATCGCTGCGATGTCGGCATCGCTGAGCTTTTCTTCCGGCATTTGCAGATTCGGATCGGCATGCTTCACCGCAAGCAGAAGTATCGAATTTTCAGGATCACCCGGCACAATCGCCGGACCACGATCGCCGCCCTTTATCCATCCCGGCCGCGAGTCCAGACGAAGCCCGGATTCCTGACGATCCGGACCATGACATTCGATGCAGTGAGCAATCAGCAGCGGTCTGATGGCTGATTCAAAATGATCCGTCGGCGATTCTTCCTGCCCAAAGGTCACGTGACAGCAGCACAACAGATAACAAACAGCGGCGAACTGAGTAACTCTGGCGACAACAGGCAGAAGTGTTCGTATGCAGCCGACCTTCTCTCTCACCGGACCGATCCAAATGCTGTTAAGTTTCAGGCTCATCGTCGAAGTCCGGTGTTCTCGATTGCCAACATTAATGGCAGAGGATTCGGAGTGACGTCCCTTCACGACAACACATCCTTCACCACATGCCCGGCAATATCAGTCAGCCGGTAATCTCGCCCGCCGTGACGCCAGGTGAGTCGTTCGTGGTCGATCCCCATCAGATGCAGAATCGTGGCGTGAAAGTCATTGACGTGAACAGGCTGCTCGACAGCTCGAATTCCGTGTTCGTCGGTGGCCCCGTGAACATAACCACGCTTGACTCCCGCGCCGGCCAACCAGGAGGTGAACGCCCAGTTGTGATGTTCTCGCCCAGGAGCATCTGCCGTGTTGTTAAATGGTGTGCGACCGAACTCTGTGGTCCAGACAACGAGCACATCATCCATCATTCCTCGCTGCTTCAGGTCCTGCAGCAAGCCGGCAATTGGTTGATCGATCTGCGGAGCCAGTCGGCCATGATCTGCCATATTTCCATGCGAGTCCCAGTTTCCGCTGGAGCCCGTGTGGATCAATTCCACAAAGCGGACACCACGTTCCACAAGTCGCCGCGCGGCAAGGCATTGCCAACCGAAGCCATCGCGAGTTTCCCGATTCATCCCATACAGCCCCAGTGTCTCTTCTGTTTCCTCTGACATATCCAGAGCCGCCGGCATCTCCGTCTGCATTCCGTGAGCCGTCTCGAAGGCTTTAATCCGAGTCGCCAACTGCGGATCATCAGCCCGCGTCGATCGATGCGATTCGTTGAATGCAGCCAACGCCGAAAGTTCCAATTCCTGGCGACGTGTCGTGGGCACGCGACGAGCCAGATTGGCAACAGGCTCCGCCCCCGGGAAGACTCTCGTTCCCTGATGAGCACCCGGCAGAAAATCAGACGCCCAGACTTGTGTTCCGGCGTACGGCATCTGCGGCGCAAAGACCAGAAATGACGGCAGGTTCTGATTCACCGTGCCGAGTCCGTAGCTCGTCCATGCTCCAATACTCGGTCGAGCAAACGCAAATGAGCCTGTGTGCATTCCCAGTGTGGCGTTGTAATGATTCGAATGGCTGGTGTGCATCGAACGAATAAACGAGATGTCATCAGCCTGCTCAGCAATGTGAGGAAACAAGTCGCTGACTTCGATGCCACTCTTTCCTCGCGGCGTAAACTTCCAGTCGGGACGTTTCAGAAAGATCTTCTCATAGCCCGGCCTGTTGCGAGTTTCCGGATGGTCGAAGACGACCTCCTTGCCATGATCGGCAAACAATTGAGGCTTATGGTCAAACGAATCGACGTGTGAGACGCCTCCGCTCATGAAGAGGAAAATCACCGACTTGGCCTTCGCCGGGAAATGCGGTTGTTTCGGAGCCACGGGATTGGCTGAGTCTGCAGCATCGGCCGCCAGGAGTTCGCTGAGCAATCCCGGCATCAGCATCGAACTGGCTACAGCGGATTTCACGAAATGACGGCGGGGTATTGACATAAAGGTGGGCTTATATGGGGTGGGAAATGTCAGGATGATTCTTCATCAGCCGCCGGGCGCTAGCCCCCGGTTGTCGTTCAGGTTTATGGGTGTAAACCGGACGCTATCGCGTTCAGGCTGATTCAAACAACATCCCGCCGGCATTAGAAAACACAACTCTACTAATCCAAATACAGAAACTCGTTACTCGACAACAACAGACGGGACAATGCAGACCACACCGCGAGCGATTGATCGCTCTCCGAAGATTCTGCGACCGCCAACTGATATTCACGAAGGAATCGCTGAGCGGTTTCCATCTCACTGGAATTCGGTGATCGCTGCAGCACAATCCGGAACAGTTCATTCACTCGCGCAGTTTCGTCGGGCTGGGACAACAATCGTTGCGCCACGTTGGCCGCCTGAGTATGAAAGAATTCATCGTTCATGAAATAAAGCGACTGAGTCGGCACGGTTGTGACTTGCCGCTGTGGAGTTGTCGCGTTCGGATCAGCTCCGTCAAATAACCCCAGAAACGCGTGACGCCGATTGCGCAGTGTCATCAGGTAGATGCTGCGTTTGTTCGACTCCGCAACGCCAGCAAACGGAACGTGCTGAGAAAAACTCCAGGTATTGGTCGGCGGAATCAGATGTGGTCCACCCGGACTGGGATCCAGTTGCTGCCCGGCGACTAATAGGCTGTCTCGCAGTTCCTCAGCACTCAGCCGCTGACGATCGAAACGCCAGTAGAGATGATTATTGGGATCGACAGCCAATGCCTTTGCGTGTCCGGCCGACAACATGGTGCCCGAGGATTGGCGATAAGCAGCCGAAAGCAGGATAAGTCGATGCATCGACTTGATGCTCCAACCGGATTCCATAAATCGATTCGCCAGCCAGTCCAGCAATTCCGGATGCGTGGGTTTCTGTCCTCGCGTTCCAAAATCGTTCGGAGTCTGTACCAGCCCCTTGCCAAAATGATTCTGCCAGATCCGATTCACCATCACGCGAGCCGTCAGCGGGTTCGAAGGATCAGTCAGCCACTGCGCCAATTGCAGACGGCCGCTGCCGGAGTTTGGCGGCACCTCCTGTCCACCGAGAATTTCCAGCCATCGCCGCGGCACTTCATCACCAGGCTTTTCCGGATCGCCTCGCAGATGCATCCGCACATTCGCAATGGCTCCCTCGGTGACGCCATACGCAGTTTCACGAGCTGGCGCGTGGGCCATGTGCTCCGCGCGTTTTGCGAGAAGCTGAGTCTTCAGCACATTCGTCTTCGCCATCTGCTGAACTCCGGCAGACACGTCAGCGACATAATGATCGATTCGCCAGCCGACTCCGTTCGGACCGCCTGGATGAGCATCCGCTATGCGACCGCGAATCAGAACTTTGCCCTCGATGGGACTCACCCAACCCAAAGCCACAGGTCCATCCTGCGCAGGATGAACAAAAAGATTTTTCGGTGGCAACGACGTCCAGACTTGCAGCGGCTGATCGGTCGAATTAACAAAGACCGCTGGATTGTCACCTGTCCTCCAGACATGCAGCCCGGATGTTCCGGACGAATTCTGTACCGATTCGGACAACAGGCGCGGACCACCGCGACCATCCAGAAACAGCCACGTGGCCGAATTGCCATAACTATCCGCGTGCGGGTTTCCAAAGGAAAAATCGGAGACGACATCCTTCGTCAAATTCCAAATGCGTTCCTGCCCACCGATCTCGGCAATTTCCAACTCGATTAATGTTGAATCCGCGCCGTGGTTTTCCGAAGGATCAACGGTCAGTTGAACCAGCTGGCCGGCTTTGACGTCGACTGATCCGAGGCCATGATCCGCCGCGTCGGTCCAGGCCATCGTGCCACCATCAGCAATCGCGCCCTGAGCCAATGCATGAGTCGAAGCAAAGACGGCGTTCTTAAACTCACCGGCCTGCCCAGTCTGAGCATCCTGCAGCGACTTGATCTCGGCATCGATCGCGGCCAGTTGCCGGTCCCACGGTTCGATCGTACGCGCCCATTCCGACGGAGGAAGCAGGGGGACCAAATCTCGCGGCTGCTGTTTGGCTTCACAACCTGGGAATGCAAATCGAGTGCTGTTCAGAATTCCGTAAATCGCGTAATAGTCTTTCGACGAAATCGGATCAAACTTGTGATCGTGGCAGCGAGCACAAGCAATCGTCAGCCCCAGAACCGACTGCCCCAGCGTGTCGATCGCATCTTCAAACGTCAGATGCATGAACTTGTCGCTGTCATGATCAAAGCGGCGCGCGATCGCCAGATAGCCAGTGCTCACTACTCCAGCCGAATATTGCTCCGCCGGATCATTGGCATGAATAAGATCCCCTGCGACCTGTTCGCGGACAAACTGATCATATGGCAGATCTTTATTGAACGCATCAATCACCCAGTTTCGATATCGCCACGCATCCGGAATTGGATGATCGGTGTTTTCGCCGGCGGTGTCGGCATAACGAACAACATCCAGCCAATGCCGGCCCCAGTGTTCACCGTAATGAGGCGATTGCAATAAACGATCCACAACAGTTTCATAGGCCGTTGACGACGTGTCAGCTAGAAATGCATCGACCTCTTCGGGCGATGGAGGCAACCCCGTCAGATCGTAGGTCACTCGACGAATCAGCGTCCGTCGATCCGCTTCTGGCGATGACTCCAGACCATCCGCGGTCAGCCTCGCTCTAACAAAGTGGTCGATCTCGTTTATTAGTCCCAGCTGACTAATTTCAGGGACGGACACGGGCTTCACAGGCTGAAAAGACCACCATGCGCGAAGCTGTTCCTCCGTCATGCCTCCACGTTTGGCCGCTCCGGTTCGAGGATCATGCGCGCCTTGCTGAACCCATTGTTTGAGCAAGGCAATCTCTGCGTCGGGCAATTTCCCGCCCGCATCTTCCGGAGGCATTTGAGCACCATCATCTCCGTAAAGCACAGCGCGAATCAGCAGACTGCTTTCGATATCTCCGGGCGTAATGGCCGGACCGGATTCACCACCTTTCTCCCAGCCCTGCTTTGTATCCAAAGCAAGGCCGCCCTGGGTCTTTCCGTGTTCGGTCGAATGACACTTCAGACATCGCTCCGTCAGAATCGGGCGGATCTTCGATTCAAAAAAATCTTCGTCGGAGTTTGCTAGTGTCGCCGTCGGGAGGATCAAGAGCGCTCCGCCCAGCAGCAAACTGACCAATCCGAGCGAGCAGAGTCGCATTCGCAACCGACGCACAAATAGCTCGTTCATACCGCACCGCCTTCCGGACGAGTCGTCTTCAACCATTTGCTCCATGGCCCCAGATGTTCGATTGCACACTGTCTGGCCAAATCCGGATCACGTGATTCAATTCCACTAACACACTTCACATGAGCTTCAACCGAAACGTCGCGTACGTTCGTGATCATGCTGCTGATTTCTCGCTGCAGGGTTGCCGTGAATAGTCGAACCTGACTGCGCATAACTCCCCAGAGATGTATCAATCGTGATTGGCGGCTCATCTCCATAACCTGGTCGTGAAATTCGATATCCAAAAGAGTCATTCGATTTAGCGAGCGAGCTCGTTCCATCTGACGAATGTTGTTTCGGAGCGCCTTGAGGTCTGGTTCGGAATGATTAAGTGCCGCCAAACGAAACGATTCTGTCTCAAGCATAAGACGAACGTTGTAAATTTCGTCAAAGTCGCGAGCCGTCAGAGTTTGGACGTGGCAGCGCCCATTGGCTTCGAACACCAACAGGCCGTCATGCTCCAACTCTCGAAAAGCCTCGCGGACCGGTACGCGACTAACTTCCAACCGCTGCGCCGTTGGAATCTCAGCCAACATTGTCCCAGGCGCCAGCACTCCCGAAATGATCTCGTTACGAATCCGTTCAACCACATGGTCAGCG
>QWQG01000160.1 GCA_003670925.1 Planctomycetota bacterium
TCAACCCAGGCATGTTGGGTCGGAGCACGGCGTTTCGTTCGCATATTGCTGACCCCGACAGTCGTGAAGCACGCGACATGGTGGCGAAGGGACTACGTCCGTTTATTCTACGTCGTACTAAAAAACAAGTCGCCGCAGAACTTCCGGACCGCCTCGAAGAAACCATCTACTGCGACATGGAAGACGAACAGCGTCGCTTGTACGACGAACTGCGAATTCACTACCGTGAGTCTCTGCTGGGGCTAGTTCAGGAACAAGGGCTAGCGCGATCAAAGATGCATGTGTTGGAAGCACTGCTTCGTCTGCGGCAAGCGGCCTGCCATCCTGCATTGCTTAAACGTGGCGACGAGCAGGAACTTTATGCTAAGCTAGACTTCTTGATTCCGCACCTGCAGGAGTTGATTTCTGAGGGTCACAAGGCGCTCGTATTCTCGCAGTTCACAAGTATGCTCAGCATTGTGCGTGAACACCTCGATAAACAAGGCATTACTTACGAGTATCTCGACGGCAAAACTCGCGACCGCAAGGCACGCGTCGAACACTTTCAGGAAGATAAGGACTGTCAGGTGTTCCTGATCAGTCTGAAAGCGGGCGGTCTGGGTCTGAACTTGACGTCCGCAGACTACGTCTTCCTGCTTGATCCATGGTGGAATCCTGCTGTCGAGGCACAAGCGATTGACCGCGCTCACCGCGTGGGGCAAACTCGCACGGTCTTTGCCTATCGTTTAATCTGTCGCGACACGGTTGAAGAAAAGATCGCTGAGCTCCAGAAGAAAAAGCGGTCACTTGCGGATGCGATTCTGGCTGGCGACGATTCTGGCAGCGTGTTGCAGGATCTGTCTGTGGAAGATCTGGAATTGCTGCTGTCGTAAGCCGAACCTCGGCGGGCAGTGCAGCGTCAGCCCACTGGTATCTAGTTTACAAAATCATCGCGTTTGTCGTCCCGGCTTTAGCCAGAATCTGTTGGCCACTCCTGCCGCGATTCCGCCTAAAGGCGGGACTACGAACGGAAACCTTTGCGGCATGGCGTGCTACCTGTCTTTCGCATGCGCCTCGATTTCGGCATCTGACAGAGCTCGTCCATAGAGCTTCACGTCAGACAGTTTCCCTTTGAAATAGTCATTGGGGCCGAAACCAATCTGGAGTGGATGCGCAACGGAGAGATCGTAGTCCGCAGCTTGAAATCCGGCCTGTGTTGCGGCGAGGACACCATCGACGAACAATTTGAGCGAACCGCTGGACCGGACGGCAGCCACATGATGCCATCCGGGAGGAAACGCCTTGTCAGCCATGGCCACTCGTCCCGCGCGCCAGGAATAGATTTTCCCGGAGGGCAGCGTGCTGCAGAAAAGTCGGCCGTCATGTTCTGCCATCGTCCAAGCTCGGCGATAGCGGACGTCAGGCGTGTGATCGAGGCGCGTCAGCTTTTTCCACGACGACCGGTTGTCAAACTCGTAGACCTCCGCCAGCGGCAGCGTGCCGGCGATCAGTCGTCCGTTGTGGACCAGCATGCCCATGACTTCGAGTTCCTCACCGAGGCGTCCGACGTCGGTCCATTGCTGCGGTTTTTCGAAGCGATATACGCGACCGCTGGGCCATGTGCCGACGTAGAGTCGTCCTTCAAGAATCGCGAATGCATACGATTGAGTGTTGTCGGCAAGTTGGCCGCAATCGAACCACGATTCGCCATTAAATCGAAAAACTCGGCCACCGTCGTAGCTTGTGGCATACAGCCAGCCGTTGTAAACACCCATGGCTTCGACGCGCATCTGCGTGGTATCGCCCGGCAAATCAGCAGGGCGTTGCGGGCAGCCAGCGTCTTGCCATGTCGTTCCGCCTGCATACCTAAAAAATCCCGCGGGACGGTACAGCGAAGAAGCATAAAGACGGTTGCCGAAAACAACCATCCCGCCGACCGCTTCGGATTCAGCTAAACGTCCGCAGTCGATCCAATTTGATTCGCCCGCGTAGCGAAAGATGCGACCACCGAGCACTGTGTTCTCCGACTCAGGCAATGAAGAGCCTGCGACTCGGTACTTGCCTGTGCCAGCATACAACTGGCCATCAAACACAGCCAACGCCGTCACCGAGTTGGACAGATCCGGTGCCCCACAGTCCGTCCATTTTGCGTGGCCGTCGTAGCGATAGACATGACCGGCGTCATCGCGTCCGGGTTCACAGGTTCCCGCGTAAAGCTGACCGTCAAACTCGCACAGGGCAAATGCCAGCAAGGCGTTCCCGGGAGATCCACAGTCCTCCCAAGATTCATCTGGTCGATTTTGATCCATTCCGAACTGCAATTGCCGCACGTTGGCCTGTGAGAAAGTGACTCCTGCACTGGTTTTTAGTCCGAGATGAAATCCCCTGCGAGTGGCTGCGTCGTACTGGCTGATAAGATCTCCTGGCACGTCATCGAACCCTGCATCCGCATCGACCCACGCACTCACAGAAAAGTTCTGCGTTCCGAGTTGCAGGCGTTGATGAGCCGGAATCTCCAGCAAGGCACTCTGACCATCAAATCCAGCTGCCGTATGTGGGACGCCAGTCGGTCCGGCAGCGTTAAAATCAACCCCGTGGGAGGTTGCATGGATGCCGTTGCCAGAAACGTCCTGACCGTTTTCCGCAAGAGGCCAGTGCGCGATGAGGCCATCGTCGCATTGTGCGGTGGCCGGCAGAAGAATGGCCAACATAATAGGCATCAACCTGTGTCGCATCGCAAAAATCCCTAAAATATGGCCGATCAAACATTCGACTCAAGTCAGTCTCTGAAGTGGATAGCCTACATCTCAAGCTTGGGTCCTTCAACTCACGCTGTCGTGTTGATATGGCAATCAAACAACTCCAGTAGTTTCGAAACCAGTTCGGGTGAAAGATAGAGCGTGAGTGTTTAGCCAACACGCCTGAAGTCACTATCGCTGCGTGGGGACGCGGGCATTCGAGGACGCCGAGCACAGTGAGGCCAGACGCGGTGAGTCGTGGTTTTAAGGTTGGGATGTGAATTCTGCCTGCGTTAGACAACATCCGGCAGGCCAAAGGGTGCCCGATATTTTTTGCTGAGCAGCTGATTGGCTTCGTCGCAGTCGATAAATTTCTCGTTCACAGGGTCGAAATCTAGGCGGCCCCGCGTGCGGAACGCGATCTCGGCAAGATGCACCAGCGCGCAACTTCGATGAGCAACCTCGGCTGCGGCACGCGTCGGCGTGCGATTGCGAACGGCATTAAGAAATTCTGCCATGTGCTCAGCGTAGCCTCGTTCGCCGCGCAGTTCTTTTCCTTCGGTCGGTCCCGGAATTCCCTTGGGCCCCAAGAACACGCTGAAAGCTCCGCGGCGCGAGAAGACCATATAGCCTTCTGTACCATAGAACACGTTGCCATTATCAAAGCCATGTAGCCCATAAGCCGTGAACGGATAGTTCTCGTAGATCAAGAGTCGGCCGTCGGGGTATTCGTAAGTTACGTTCATGTTGTCCGGATACTCGCTGGCGTGACCGTCGAGTAGCATGCGACTGCCGCGGGCTGTGATCTGCTTCGGCAGGGTGTCGATGCCGAGTCCCCAAGCGGCCATGTCGAGATCATGAATACCGTCATCGCCGATTTCACCATTCCCATAGTCTGCAAACATTCGCCACGTCTGGTGAAACCGCTGCGGGTTGAAGGGACGTTGCGGGGCAGGTCCGAGCCAGCGGTCGTAGTCGACTCCCGCCGGCGGCATCGCATCCGGGAGTGGCTTTTCGATGGTTCGGGTTTCCGCCGTCCACGCGCGGGCCACCTTGACCTTGCCAATGATCCCTTCCTGCAGGAGTTGCCCCGCCTTTTCTGTCATGGGACTGCTCCGCATCTGACTGCCTTGCTGCACGACCCGGCCATACTTCTTTGCGGCGGCAATGATTAGCAATCCCTCGTTGAAGACGTGCGAGATTGGCTTCTCGATGTATACATCCTTGCCCGCTTGCATGGCAGCCAGTGCGATCGGTGCGTGCCAGTGATGCGGTGTGGCAATAATGACAGCGTCGAGATCCTTGTCTTCAATCAAATCTTCAAAGCGAGATGTCCGCTTTGGCTGCGCCGCCTGAAATTCGCGTGTGACGAGCGCATTCATCTTCTCGATCTGCGCCGGATCAACGTCACACAGCCATGCGAGCGAAACGGCCTCGCGTCGCGCGACCAGACCTTGGACATGATGCGTCATGATCCCGCCGCACCCGATGATCCCAAGTCGAACTTTTGGAGGCTTATCGTCGTTGGCAAAAAGAGGCGCTCTGCCAAGCGCCGCGGCCACCGCGACTGTCGCTACGGCTTCGGTGGATCGTTGCATAAACTGACGGCGGGTCGTGTCCTGTTTCATGACTGGGCTCCTGAAGTGCCGGTGCGAATCGAGGAAGGAAGGGTCGGTGTTAGGCTATCGTAATTCAAGGCAAGCTCAGGCATCGTACCGCGAAAGTGGTCCACAATCCCAGTCGCAGACGCCGGCTCAACATTCCGTCGTTGTGACACGTTGCTTGTTCGGTTCTCTGATGAGTAGCAAATTTTGAGAGTCGTGTAGGTCATGCAACATGATCCTCCTCATTGACTCTCCTAAATAATACTCGTTACCCTTGGCTATCTAAAAGCGATCATTGAATGATGGTTGCTGCTCACTCGATGTGCGTTGGGTGCAATATTTTCAAAGCATTGCGGCCGTTAGCGAAAGAGAATCCACATGCTGCGTGTCCTTGGTACAGCGAATCGTCTTTGCGACGGTATCACGCGCCGCGAAGTCATGCGTGTGGGCGGATTGTCGCTGTTTAGCGGGCTGAATTGGTCGCGTGTCGCACAAGCGGCAAATGCCGCTGTGACAAATCGCGGACCGGCTAAGTCTGTGATCATGTTCAATTTATTGGGCGGTCCGTCGCACATTGACATGTTCGATATGAAGCCGCAGGCGGCGTTGGAGATCCGGGGCGAGTTTTCTCCGATCGCGACATCAGTTCCCGGATTGACGATTTGCGAACACTTGCCGCGGCTCGCGCAGTGGATGCATCGTGGGACACTGATTCGCACCTTCAGTCACATGTTCAACTCACACGATCCGCTACCGTTCATGACAGGCTTTACGGACGGCAACCCAGCGGCTCAGGCCCTGCCCACTGATCCGCCGGACATCGGTGCTATTTGCCAATATCTAGGACTCGGTCCGAAAGACCTGCCGGGCGCTGTCTGCATGCCGTGCTTTCCAGGTTCGGGTCAGAAGGGGCATCGACGTCGTGGTCCGTATGGGGGATTTCTCGGCAAGCGATATGACCCATTGTTCACGCTCTGCAAGCCCACGTTCGCGCGCGAGCCGAAATTTAATGACTACGATCCCGTGATGGCTATTGGTGAGCCTGTCCCACCGACAGCAGATGCGTTGGACGATATGACGGTGGAGCGACTGGATCGGCGCCGTTCGCTGATCTCGCAGATTGACGGCGAATTCGCCCGCACGCAAGCATCCGCTGGCATTGATACGATGAGTGATGCTCAACGCCGAGCCTTCCTGCTGCTGACCTCTGGGCGGACCCGAGATGCATTTGACCTGAACTTGGAAACCGCCGCGACCCGCGATGCCTATGGTCGACATCTGCCCGGAGCAAGCCTGATCATTGCGCGTCGGTTGGTGGAATCGGGAGTGCCATTCGTCAGTGTGCATCAGGAAATATTTGATCACTATGGTCATGCATACGATATGCATTCGAACAACTTCGGGATGCTGAAGAACCTGAACCTGCCGTTGCTCGACCAAGTCATTCCCGCTCTGTTGCAGGATCTTGATTCGCGCGGACTATTGGATTCGACGCTGGTTGTCGTGATGGGAGAAATGGGGCGAACGCCGAAGGTGAATGCTTCGGCGGGACGCGACCACTGGCCGCAATGTGGCTTTAGTCTCTTGTTTGGCGGAGGCGTCAAGCAGGGTTTGGTTTATGGTTCGACGGATGCAATCGGTGCCTACCCGGACTCGCACCCCGTGTCTCCGGCAGACTTTGTGGCCACGGTCTATCAGTTGATGGGCATCGACCCTCATCTGACTGTACCCGACCGCAGTGGGCGTCCGATTTTTATTGCTCACGGCGGTGAGCCTGTGCATGAGATCATCGCGTGAATTCTGATCAAATGTTAGGCTCATAGTCCATGCGGCTGAAAATAACCCTGTCGACCACGTGCTGCATCTCGGCCCCCGAAATCAGCGAATCGGCATCACGATTCGATCCCATCTATTCGCAACAAGTGAGCTTCCGACATGCAGCGTATGGTGTTGACGGGCGTTCTTCTACTGATCCTGACAGACGCGTTGCCGCAGTGCGCGGCAGAAGATAGCATCGAACCACAGCGCATGGTCGACTATGAACGCGAGATTAAACCGCTGCTGGTTCAGAAATGTGCCGCCTGCCATGGCGCACTGAAAAAGAACTCTGGGCTACGACTGGATGCTGGCGAATTGATTCGCAAGGGCGGTGATAATGGACCTGTCGTGGTGCTAGGGCAAAGCATTCGCAGCGTGCTGATCGACCGTGTGACGGCACAGCACCACAGCATGCGTATGCCTCCGGAAGGTCAAGGCGAAAAACTGTCGGAATCTCAGGTTGAGTTGCTGAGACGATGGATTGACGAGGGAGCAACTTCGCCGGTCGATGAAGAAATCCCGGCAGATCCCGGGCGGTATTGGTCCTATCAGAGTCCCGTTCGTCCCCCAGTTCCGCCTCTTCGAAATCAGACTTGGGTTCGCAATCCGATTGATGCGTTCATCGCCGTCGAACATGAGAAACGCGGTCTGTCCCCCGCAGAAGAAGCACCTCGGGCCGTCTGGTTACGTCGAGTCTGCTTGGATCTGACCGGGCTGCCACCAACACGCACCGAGCTGCACGCATTCCTGCAGGATCAATCCCCCGATGCCTTTGAGAAAGTCGTTGACGAATTGCTTGCTCGCCCGGAATATGGCGAACGCTGGGGACGCCACTGGATGGATGTCTGGCGTTACAGCGACTGGTATGGAAGTCGAGGGATTAACGAAATTCGCTACAGCCAGCGACATATCTGGCGCTGGCGTGACTGGATTGTCGAATCGCTCAATGATGACAAACCGTATGACCAGATGGTTGTCGAAATGCTAGCAGGTGATGAATTGGCTCCGGCGGATGCTGATGTGCTGCGTGCCACAGGATTTCTGGGGCGCAACTGGTATAAGTTTGACCGCAATGTCTGGATGTTTGACACAGTCGAACACACCAGCCAAGCATTTCTGGGTCTGACACTCAAGTGCGCTCGATGCCATGATCACAAGTTTGATCCGATCACACAGGAAGACTACTACCACTTCCGCGCGTTCTTCGAACCGCATGATCTTCGCACAGATCCTATCAGCGGAAACGCCGCCACAGAGAACGATGCGACGCTGGGACCAGTGCTGAAAGAAGGAGTTGCGCGAGCATTTGATAAAGTAGTTGAGGCGCAGACTTTTGTCTTTGAACGAGGCGACAACCGCTATCCGGATGAGTCAAAGTTAATGCTGCCGGCGGTGCCCAAAGCGTTAGGTGAACTAGCCGACGATATTCACGTCGTAACGCTCTCGCCGGAGGCATGGTATCCGCAATTACGTGCAGGTGTGGCCGACGGATTAATTGCTGCCGCAGAATCAAAAGCTGTGCTGGCTGAAGAGCAGGTTATCAAGGCTCGTGGCGACGCAGTCGTCGCCGAAAAAGCGGTCGGAGAACATCAAGTCAGACTTGCACAGCAGCAGGCTCAGGGAGCGGAAGCCGCCAATGTTGCCCCGGTGCTGCATGATGATTTCCAATCGCGATCAGACGTCTGGGATATTGTCTCAGGCAACTGGTCGTGGCAGGATGGCAGGTTACTTGAGTCGTCGGTGGAAAGTTTTGCGACTGTCGTGACCCGCACCGGTCATCCCCGGAACTTTCAGGCACGTGTGCGGTATCGAACTCTCCAGCCGGGAAACTATCGATCGGTGGGATTTAGTTTTGATTACATCGATAACGGAAACTCGCAGGATATCTACACGTCCACCGGTGATGCAGCACAGTCGGTGCAGGCTTTTCATCGTGACAATGGGCAGCAGGTGTATCCGCAGTCTGGGATCGTCAGTTCAAAACTTTCTGTGGGAGAAGTGACAACGGTCGAGATCATGGTAAGAGATCAGCAACTCGCGATTATGTTGAATGGGGAACGCAAGCTGAATTACACAATGCCGGTGGCCCGGCGTGATGGGAAATTCGCGTTGTGGGTTCACAGTGGTTCGGCCGAATTTTTGGAGGTTGATGTTCGTGAGCTAGTTCCAGATCTGTCTGATCTCAGACAGCGTCAATTTAGGGCGTCGGAACAAGTGATGCTTGCTGCAGCGAAGCAGACCACAGCTCAGCTTGAAGTCGAAGCGATTAAGGCCAGACTTGCGGCGGAACGAGCCAAACATTTTGGCGAACCTGAGGACATCGCTCGTGGGAAAGCTCTCGCTGCCAGTCGTGCGGAGCGGGAGGTTGCCGTGGGGAAGCTGTCCGAAGAAGGTCTGACTGCAGAGCAGTTTCTGGTAGGTGTTCGCGCGTCATCGGCAGCAACGCCCGAGATTGTGGCCACAGCGGTGACCGAGGCTGAGCAAAGATTCTCAGAGGTGCAGCAAAAGCTGGCCGCCGCGAAGGTTGCCGTGAATCTAGCCGATGGCACTTATACCGCCCTGGGAGAATCGTTTCCGAGTTCCTCGACTGGACGACGTCTGGCGCTAGGGCGATGGATCACGAGTCCTCAAAATCCGCGAGCCTCGCGGATCGCCGTGAATCATATGTGGCTCCGTCATTTCGGAGAAGCACTAGTTCCTTCGGTCGCCAACTTTGGACTCAACGGTCAACAGCCGTCGAATCCGGATCTGCTCGATTGGCTGGCAACGGAGCTGACGGGCAATGGCTGGAAGATGAAGTCACTGCAGCGTCTGATCGTACTGTCTGCGACGTATCGGCAGAGTTCCGCAACAGTGCCGCAATCGGCATCTTGTCTCGCGAATGTAGCCGCCGATCCGGGCAATCGTTTTTTGTGGCGGATGAATTCTCGTCGGATGGAAGCGGAAGTTGTTCGAGATTCTCTGCTGTTCGCGGCAGGCGCGCTAGACCCTGCGCGCGGTGGCCCAGAGATTCCGGAAACGGAGGCTCAGACCAATCTGCGACGGAGTCTCTATTTCCGAAGCACACCCAATGAGAAGGCTGGATTTTTGGAAACTTTCGATGCGGCAAATCCCAACGAGTGCTATCGTCGGCAAGAAAGTGTTGTACCGCAACAGGCACTGGCGTTGATGAACAGTCGTCTGTCGCTGGATCAGGCTCGGCTTCTGGCTGGGAAACTTAGTGAGATCGCGGGTGAAGGGGACCATGCGTTCACAAGAGCAGCCTTCATCACAATTGCATTTGAAACCATTCTAAACAGAACACCGACGGCGATTGAAGTGGCCGCGTGTCAGACATTTTTGGAACGAAATACGGCGACGGCTGGTACCGCAGACCTCGCTGTTTTTTCTGCTGGAGGAGAGTCCTTACCGCGGGCACCTGCGACTGTTGCTTACCTGCGAGCTCGTGAGAATTTGGTTCATGTGCTGTTGAGTCACAATGATTTTGTCACAATCCGCTGATTTTTCAGAGAATTCCACAATGGAAACAACGCCTTCAGGATCTTCGCGCGTGAAGTCTGCCGCCGAAATGAAATGCGGTCGCCGATATTTTCTCTCCGACATGGGAATGGGCTTCACGGGACTGGCACTTGGTTCCCTGTTGGCCCGTGACGGGATTGCACGAACAGCCGAGGCCAGATCGAGGGTGATAGCAGATTCTACGATCGCGCATTTCGCCCCCAAGGCCAAGAGTGTTATCTGGTATTTTATGTTAGGCGGTACAAGTCATCTTGAAAGTTTTGATCCCAAACCGGCTGTGGACAAGTATGCCGGACTCACGATCGATGAGTCACCATTTAAGTCATCCGTGCTGGACTCACCGTTCTATCGAAAAAACGTGCGCGATTTTGCGGGAACTCCACGAGCTCTGATGGCAAAGTTGTATCCTACGCAGGTGGGATTTCGAAGACGCGGCAACAGCGGCATTGAGGTCAGTGACTGGTGGCCACATGTGGGCGATTGCGTTGATGATCTTGCCATCGTGCGGTCCATGTGGACTACAGACAATGATCATGCGGCTCAGTTACAGTTTCACACAGGACGACACATCTTCGATGGCTTTCACCCGTCAATTGGATCATGGGTGCATTACGGCCTTGGCTCTCTCAATGATAACCTGCCGCAGTTTGTTGTGATGGGTGGAGGTCCGGGAGACTGCTGCGGGGGCGTGGGAGCCCACAGCGGCAGCTATCTTGGTCCGGAACACTCCGGAGTCAACATGGCCTTGGACCCGAATAACCCGCTACCGTTTGGAACGCCTGGTGCAAGCGTATCGATTGCTGAGCGTCGGGAACAACTGGATTTGCTCCATGAACTCAACGGTTTTGCTGAAATCCAATATCCCGATGATCCGGCCATGCGCGCCAGGATCAAAAGTTACGAACTTGCATTCCGCATGCAGATGTCAGTGCCGGAAGTCGTGCGAATTAGTGACGAAACCCTACAGACTCAGGAGTTGTACGGGCTGCACGAGCCTGCCACAGAGCGTGTCGGGCGCTTCAGTCTCACGGCACGTCGACTGGTGGAAC
Source organism: Planctomycetota bacterium (assembly GCA_003670925.1). Taxonomy (GTDB): domain Bacteria; phylum Planctomycetota; class Planctomycetia; order Planctomycetales; family Planctomycetaceae; genus SXXK01. Next base: position 10,708 of record QWQG01000160.1, read on the forward strand.
GCGGTGTTCGCTTTGTGCAGATTTACGACGACGGTTGGGATGCCCATAGTGAACTATTAAAGAATCACTCCACGCGATGTAAGGCGGTGGATAAGCCAATCGCCGGTCTGCTGAAAGACCTGAAGCAAAGTGGTCTGCTGGACGAAACGCTGGTCGTCTGGGCGACGGAATTCGGGCGCACACCAGGTGCCGAACGCTCCGACGGACGCGACCATCATCCTTATGGATTCTCGGTCTGGATGGCGGGTGGTGGATTGAAACGTGGCGTTGTGCATGGAGCGACAGATGAGATTGGATTTCACGCCGTCGATGATCGCCACTATGTCACGGACATCCATGCCACGCTCTTACATCAATTGGGGGTCGACTCTCGTCGTCTTGAATTTCCTGGACAAAAAAGACTGGAGATCGATTTCGGCGCGCCGATCCAGGAGATCATTGCTTAATTGAGAGCGTTTCACGGCTCGCAGCGCGGAGGGTCGCAAGTGAACACTGACGGACGTTTTGCGGAAGATATTTTCGATACACTGGCAGTCTTGTTTTCCCTTTCTTGGAGTCTCGCATGATTCGACACTACTTGTTACTGCTCACATGGACTTTGTACGCCGCTGGTTTGGCTGAAGTTGGAGTACTTGCCGAAGATCCAGTGCGCATCGGGATTTTGGGCATCGACAATTTCGGATCGGTGGCCTATACCGAGTTCCTTAATCGGCCGCACGCGGAAGGTGTCTTTGCAGGGATCAGAGTCGTTGCCGCCTATCCGATTGGCAGCAGTGACTACCCCGACAGTAGCAAGCTAACTGAACAATGGAAGAAACAGTTGACGGATCTCTACCAGAATCCAGTGGATCCCAAAGACGCTGTTCCCTCGATCGAAATGGTTAATTCGGTGGACGAACTCTTAGCAATGTGTGATGGGGTAATGATCTTCAGCATGGATGGACGCCTTCATCTGGAGCAGGCGGCTCAAGTTCTCAAGGCAGGAAAACGATTATTCATCGGTCGTCCGCTGGCCTCATCGATGGAAGATGCTGTGGCGATCTTAAAATTGGCGTCGGAAACAAAGACACCGTGCTGGAGCAGTTCTCAGCATCGTTACAGCACCGGCTTTAGCGGGATGAAAAATCACCCGGAAGTGGGGCGCGTGATCGGCTGCGATGTCTATGGTGGGTGGGCGATTAACGCTCCGGAATCTGATCAATTTACCCGTCCGTTGCACAGCATCGAGACACTCTACACGATCATGGGACCAGGCGTAGTTTCGGTCGTCTGTACGGCCACGCCGACGGTCGAGTCGATCACTGCTCTCTGGAATGACGGTCGTGTGGGAACGTATCGTGGTATTAAAGAGGGATCGGTCAAATATAGCGCCACGGTTTTCGGAGATCAAGGTGTCTCGACATCCGGCATCTACGGGCACGGCGTCCCAGTCAATGGCGTTGTGCCGACGAACGACAAGTACGTCGGCTATGAGGGACTCGCTAGCGAAATTGCGACATTCTTCAAAGGCGGTCCGGCCCCCGTCAGCCCTGCGGAAACTCTAGAGATTTTTGCTCTGATGCGGGCTGCTGAAATCAGTAAGGCTGAAAACGGTGCTGTCGTCCGCCTGCAAAACTTCGCAAAAGAGGTTGATTGACCAATAGTCCATCACCTGAGGCCACAGGCTCGATCGCCAGAATGCCACAATCTCCTAATGGCAAAAATCTGGGTCAAGTCGGTAACAAAGCAGGCCTGGAGAGTGCGCATCGCTGAGAGTTTGCGGAGCTGAACAGTCCGGTCCGATCGTCAGGATTCAAGGATCAGTGAAAGACATTCCCAGTCGATCTTCCGACTGATTGAGGATGACGGTAAAGTGTGTGGTTAAAGGAATGACGATGCACGCAGGATGTATAACGAATTTGGGGACGGAAACTGGAGTGTCAGCGGATGACGGATCTACGGAATGGACGGAGGATCAGCGTTCCTGCCAGTCGGCGGTTGAGTTGGGATCTCTTGTATTTCCATCAGGCAGTACCACTCTGCGCTCATGATCGGCGGATGAGTCTTGCGGATGTTTCAGTGGTCCGCAATGCATGCGATGAACGAGTGTCTTGGCCAGCACTCTTTTTAAAGGCGTATGCAATTGTGGCTCATGATATGCCTGAACTGCGACAGACATGGTATCGCTGGCCGTGGGCTCATTTGTATCAGCATTCCTCCAGCGTAGCGACGTTGACGGTGCAGCGAAATATGGATGGCGAGCCGTGGTTGTTCTGGGGGCAAATTTCAACGCCAGACCTGAAGTCCCTGTTGGAGTTACAGAGGGCGATCAATCAATTTCGCGATGGGGATGTGCGTCAGGTTTTTCGAAAGCAACTACAGCTTGCAAAACTCCCAACGCTGTTTCGCCGGATGATCTGGTGGTGGAATCTAAATGTCGCGACAGCCTCCCGTGCGAAACGGCTAGGGACATTTTTTCTGTCAACGTTGGCAGGTCGCGGAGCTGAGATTCAGTTGCCTCCCTCGATCCATACTGGTTGTCTGACTTTTGGTCCTCTGGATGAAAACGGCATTACGCGAGTCACGCTGGCTTACGATCATCGCATCATGGACGGGGTTCTCGTCGCCGACATTCTGCAGCGATTAGAAGAAACTCTGAACGGCCTGCTGCTTCACGAATTGCGCGCAATGCCTGCTGCAAAACGTGCAGACGCGGCCTGAAGATCGTGCGAGAAGTTTCACTCCGAGTCGAGTGCGTTTTTCAATGGGTCTGCCACTGAGGCACGCGACCAATTGTGAGTCATACTCAGCGGCCTGTGATGATGGCCAATTAGAGCGGAAGATTTGCAAAGGTGCCTGGGAGCTGCTCACACAATAGAGTTGCAGTCCCTGATCGCAGCTCCGCGGCGTTGATGACTTATGGATTTTCGCGACTATCCAATCGGGTTCGAAGATCAGTGACTCGGTCATCGAGCTCGGTCAATGTCAGGGCGGCGAGTTGTTGTTCGCTGCTCTGCGGTTGATTCAGAAACTGTTCCAGTAAGCGAATCTGGCCAATACGACCGATTCGCAGTCCTTCTTCGCGTCCTTCTTCGCGTCCTTCTTCGCGTCCTTCTTCGCGTCCTTCTTCGCGTCCTTCTTCGCGTCCTTCTTCGCGTCCTTCTTCGCGTCCTTCTTCGCGTCCTGTCAGCATAGCCTCACGTCTGGCGGTCGAGATTTCCCATGCTTTGTCGCGAGCAGCGCGTTGCAAAGAATCGTGAATGTGGCGTTGGTTGGGAGTCTTTGAGATCATTTCAAGGATACCAATCATTTTTTGAAAGGGAGGTTCCGGGAGCACAGAACGCAATTTTTCAGCGTCGAGCTCTTCGGCTCGTTGAAACAGCCATGCCCACTTTTCGAGATGCGGACCGATCGGACCTTCGGCCAACCCGGCATTGTACTTTGGCAGCTCCACGGTGTGAATCTGAAAATGATCGGTAAATTGGATTCCATGTGGCAAGTTACTTAAGGTGAATTTCAGGTGGCCTTGAGAAACTTCGGGAAACATAATCGACAACAGCAGGCAGATCCCTATGGTCGGTCGCAGGTCAGTGTACTCATCACCCTCGGACAGTTGGCTCGAACAAAGACAAGCGGCATAGTATATCAGCCGCTCGCGAAGTGCCGGAGTGACAGATTTCTGCATCTCCACATTGAGCAGCCTCCCGTCTGAATCCCGAGCTTTAATATCCAGAATAGCTAGCTTATCGGTTTCGAATTCTTGCTCGATGAACGGGTTGAGGATCTCGACATTTACGATCGGCGACGGCAATTCTAGAATCGCATTGAGCAAGTGAATAAGCAAATCCGAATTCGCGGGATCCCCAAATGCAAGCCGAAACACGAAGTCGTTCGTTGGATCAATTCCTAGTCCCATGGAGCGAGTTTCCTCAAAAAATCGTCAGCGGCCTCCGCAATCCTTGCCCCTACTAAACCGTCGCGATTCTACTGTCATGCCGACTTGACTACCAATGAACATAAATGTTCGTCGTCCATCATGCGATACGTTTGGCGCGCGTAGCTTTGATGCCATAGACTTCGGGCGCGCGAGATTCACTGTTTCCCGGCGATTGATCGGTATCTGGCTTATGTCGGCTCGTCAACGTATTCTTTTTCTCTGTACAGGCAACTCCTGTCGCAGTCAGATGGCGGAAGGATTTCTTCGACATCTGTTTGGCGATCGATTTGAATCGCTGTCGGCAGGTGCAAAGCCGGCGGGTTACGTGCATGCTCGCGCGGTCGCAGTCATGGCGGAATGTGGCATCGATATTTCCACTCAAGTGAGCAAGTCGATTCGTGATTTTCTGCCACCGCAAGGCACGCCGCCCGATGTCGTCATCAGTGTCTGTTCCACGGCTGATGAAAACTGCCCCGTGTTTCCGGCGAGTGTCGAACGCTGGCAGTGGCCGTTTGATGATCCGTTTCATGCAACAGGTTCGGAATTAGAACAGATGCTGGAGTTTCGACGGGTGCGCGATGAAATTCGCGAACAGATCGAAAATAAATTTAGAGACTGAAGCTGGCAAGCCATCCTCATTGTTCCCAACCAACTTGTTCCAGTCCCTCGACTTCTCTGATCGGTCCCCTTCCCTATGACCCTTTCCCGTCTGCCACTCAGTTATTGCACTAATGTTCATCCAGGGCGAACGGTCGCTGAGGTCATTGAGGGATTGACGACATACTCCGCCGAAGTGCAGCGACAGTTGGATTTCCCAATGGCGGCGGGACTGTGGTTATCAGCCAGCGTCGTACGTGAATTGACCGGCAACGCCGATCAGATGGAACAACTGGCTCAAGTGCTATGGCAGCATGACTTGTGCTGTTACACGCTGAACACATTTCCATATGGCGATTTTCACAGCGAACGAGTCAAGGAGCAGGTTTATCTGCCTGATTGGGCTTCGTCGAAACGCATCAACTATACCGAACAATGTGCGGCGATTTTGGGGCAACTCTTGCCAGAGGGTGGTGAAGGAAGTCTATCGACCGTTCCGCTGGGTGGTCGCATGAATCCACGGGATCCCGATTTTCATGCTGTCTGCTTCAGTCATTTGATTCGCTTAGCAAAGTACCTGCATCACCTGTTTGAAACAACCGGGCGCCGCATACGATTGGGGTTGGAACCGGAACCGCTGTGTGACATGTCTGGCACGGCTGCATGGACATTGCCCGTATTCGCGCGTTTGTTTGCGCAGGCGGAAGGGTTGGGCTGTGAACTGTTGGTGCGTGAGTACATCGGGGCTTGTTTCGACGTCTGTCATCAGGCGGTTGAGTATGAAGATGTGGCTGAATCGATTGAGCAGTTTGTCCAGCGCGGGATTCGAATCAACAAGGTTCACATCACCAATGCGGTGGAACTCCTAAACCCGTCCGAAAATTCCGCAGGCCGCGAAGTGCTTCGCCAGTTCGTGGAGCCGCGATATCTGCATCAGACATACGCTCGATTTGCCGATGGGCGAATCGAGACGCGACTGGATCTAACGCTTGCGGACATTCAACGTGAACCGGCGGACGAGTTTATGCAGGCAGCTAGTTGGCGCGTACATTTCCATGTGCCAATTTTTGCAGAGACGCTTGGTGCGTTAGCGACAACACGCGAAGATCTTGCCGCTGCGCTACGGAAAGTTGCGACGCTAACGTACGCCCCGCAGTTGGAAGTGGAGACCTACACTTGGCCCGTAATGCCCGGTGAGATGGCCTCCGATTCACCGCCGTTGGCAGATCGAATCGCCCAAGAACTGCGTTCGGCAGCTGAGTTATTAGGTGCGGCGGCGGAACTTGAGTAGGCTGCCGCCATTGTCGATGAGGTGTTGCGTACACGGAAGCGACGCCATTCAAGATCGCCTGTTGGAAATGAGTGAGATGACTAACCATGTCGGATCTAAAATCTGTCAACCCCAACGCCCCACAGGGGTCACCTGCTGAACGGCTATTGACTCCCGTGCAGTTTGTGCGCGGCGTCGGCCCGCAACGCGCGGAGTTGTTAAAAAATCTGGGGATCCTGACGGCCCGCGATCTGCTGTTTCATGTTCCCACCGGCATTAACGATTTCAGCGATGTGCGGACCGTGCCAAAGCTGGAAGCCGATGTTGAGCAATCTGTACACGGGTTCGTAGTGGATCGCGATGTCCGGCAGCTTGCCGGTGGTCGCTCGCTGGTTGGAATCATGCTTGACTGCGACGGGCACTATGTGCGGGGACTGTGGTTCAATCAGCCATGGGTTTTAAAGAAATATCGGGACAATGAGCACCTAGTTTTCAGTGGCAAGCCGCAGAAGAAAGCCGGTCGCTGGGAATTCAACGGACCGCGTGTGGCGGTTCTCGCACCAGACGACGATCTTGAAGCCGCCGCAGGTGTCTTACCCCGATATCCGCTGACTGACGGCATCAAGCTGGATGCCATGCAAAGGATGACGCGTTCGGCCGTCGAAAACTATGGCGATCTGGTCGCCGATTGTGTTCCCGAATCGTTCCGCACGGATCATCGGCTTCCAGATTTGTCCACGGCTCTTCGCTGGCTGCACACGCCGGATTCGGTGAAGCAGTGGCAGGACGGACGGTATCGCATTTTGCTGGACGACTTGTTGGAATTTCAACTTGGATTAGCGCTGCGGCGGCGGATCTGGAATCGTACGCTGAAGGCCCGACCGATCGAAGTGTCTGCGAAAGTAGATGCCCGCATTCGACGCCTATTTGAGTTTCGATTCACCGCTGGTCAGGATCAGTCGATTCGCGACATTACGCAGGATCTGCAGCAGTCCGCTCCCATGCATCGATTGCTACAGGCAGACGTCGGCGCTGGTAAAACGGCAGTCGCTGTTCACGCTATGTTGTCCGCAATCGCAGCCGGTTATCAGGCAGTGCTGATGGCGCCTACGGAGGTCCTCGCCACACAGCATTGGGAAACTTTCAATGAACTGCTGGCGGCAAGCCGCGTGCAGCGTGGACTCCTGATCGGTGGCCTCCCGGCAGCAAAACGACGCGAACTTCTCGAAGGCATAAGTTCCGGAAAAATGCAGTTGGTGATCGGCACACAGGCCGTCATTCAGGACAGCGTTAAGTTTCATAATCTGGCGTTAGCTGTGATCGACGAACAGCATCGTTTCGGCGTTCGCCAGCGGGCCAGCTTCACTGGAAACGATGTCAGTCCGCACGTGCTGGTCATGACTGCAACCCCGATTCCCCGCAGTCTGTGTCTGACGCAGTTCGGTGATCTGGATGTGTCCGTGATTCGGGATCTGCCACCGGGTCGGCAAAAGGTCGTGACCGCAAAAATAATGGAACTGGCGGAGCAGGCGAAGATGTGGAACTTCGTCAGGCAGCAGCTTGAAAAAGGACGACAGGCATACGTTGTCTGTCCGCGTGTGGAGGGGCAGTCGGAAGACGATGATGCCGCAGCGGAAACTGTTTTCACGCAGTTGTTGCGGACGGAACTGGCGGGGCTTCGCGTCGAATTGCTACATGGACGCATGGACCGTGAACGGCGACATGACGTCATGAATCGCTATCGAAATCACGAAGTCGATGTGCTTGTGTCGACGACTGTGATCGAAGTCGGCGTCAATGTCCCAAACGCAACGATCATGATTATTCAGCAGGCCGACCGTTTTGGGTTGGCTCAATTGCATCAACTGCGAGGCCGTATTTGTCGCGGCAGTTATCAGGGCTACTGTTTTCTCTTATCAACGACAGACGCTCCGGAGGCTCTAGAACGCCTGACCGCTTTGGAGAAATCTGCAGATGGCTTCGAACTGGCGGAAAAGGACGCAGAACTTCGTGGTCCGGGCGATATACTGGGACTGCGGCAAAGTGGGGCGATGCCGTTGAGGCATGCGGACCCCCTGCGGGATCTAAGTATTCTACAGGTGGCACGCCGGATGGCTCAGGATCTCGTGGATGATGGACGGTTCGATTTGCCGCAGTTCATTGAATTGAAAACAGTGGTCTTGGCACGATTTGCGCATCTCCTCGATCTGCCTCAGACCGGTTAATGCGTTTTCGTTTCCTTCGGCATTTCTAGGCAGCGTGCAGATGACTATACTTGACGCAGCATGAGCAGCATAAGGCAAAACCAAGATGAGATATTTCAAGTCCCTGAGTCTAATAATCGCCAGCGTCATCATGACGTGCAGCATTGTCTCGACTATCGTCGAAGCTGCGGTTGTCTCGTTTCGGGCCGACGATGCTGTTGGTAGAAACGCGGCCGTCGTCTCAGCTGCGTTTGGCCGGATGCCGGTGACGCAACTCAAAGATCGACTGCAGCATTGGCTGACACTTTCGCGTACAGATGAAGCCATCTCGACGCAGGCGATGGAACTTTGGTCTGACTACGCTCAGGTTGACGGACTGACTGCCGAACAGACGCTCGACCGTTTAATTGATTCATTGGCGATCGCTGACAAGTCGGTGCAGCAGCTTGTCGATTCATGCCGCTCGACGGGGACCCGCAGGTCACTTGACTACGAAGGGACGCGTTCCGACGCGTTCTTCAGGGACCATGTGACTTTATATCACGCGCGCTGGTTGACACAGCATCGTTTTTATGACGAAGCTATTTTAATGTTGGAGGCGCTCAATCCGGAAAACGTCGTTGATCCGGCTAGTCTGTTTTTCTATCGGGCAGTTTGCCGGCTGCGGTTGCTCAAGTCGGCAGATGCTGGCGATGACATCACGTTGCTGCTCAATCATACGTTAGATGTTCCATCGCGTTTTCGAGCGGTGGCTGAGATGATGAAGGAAGAAGCTCAAGTGGCGACGGAGGGGCTGTCGCAGGTAGCGCGACTCATGTCTGATGTGCAGCGTCGACTGGATCTGGGTAAGTCTGATGATCCCGTGCAGAAACGCGAAGACGAAGTGGTTGCTGCTCTGGACAAGTTGTTAGAGGAAATGGAACAGCAAAAACAAAAGCAGCAACAAGCTGCAGATGGAAATGGCGAGGGGCAGCAGAATCAGCAGAATCAGCCGGGTCAGCAAGGAGCAACTCAGGGTGCGATCAAAGGATCGGCGGCTGAAGGCGAAGCCGATCGCAAGGAGCTGAACGAGAGTGGGAACTGGGGGATGCTCGACAAACAGGCCGAAACCAAAGCACGAGAACTTATTCGACAACAGTTTCCCCCGAATTTCCTTGACGCCATCAGCCGTTATACTCGCCGCATCGCCGAACAGAAGAAGTAGCCGCCCAAAGAAAGTGAATCATGCTCATCCTAACGCTTTTCGCAGTCCTGCTTGCGCCCTCTGACGCGAAAATCTCGATGCTGAACGGGCAGACACACGGCGGAGCACTGTCGGCCATTTCAGCGGCTGATGTTGAGATCACGGAAAACGGTGCGTTGTTCAAGTTGCCGCTTGAAGATGTCATGGCGATCGAATTTCCCCAGATCGCTCCAGTTGCCTCAGTTGAATCACAGATGCTGTTTTTTTTCGATGGGAGCCAGTTACATGGCAGCTCGATCGCGCGTACGGCAAAGTCGCTGACCGCCCAGACCGTCTTGTGCGGTGCCATTGACGCGAACGTCGATGCGATCCATGCGGTGAGGCTGCAGGCTGATAATCCTTCGTACACTCAACAGTGGAACACATTTTTGAAACGCAATTCAGAAAAAGATAATCTCGTCGTGGCGAAGCGTGACGGCTCGGGACTCGATTTTCTGGCAGGGATTGTAAGTAAGGTAACCTCCGAGAATGTCGAATTTTTGTTGGATGGTGAAACGATTTCCGTGCCGGCTGAACGAGTCTACGGAATTGTGTTCGGTCGTCTACCAGGATCGCAGACAGGCACAGCTGGGCCAGACGTTTCAATTCAGCTGACGAGCATCGCGGGTGATGTGTGCAACGCGAAAACAATGATCCTAGAAGGCGATCAATTGAAGGCTGAATCCGCTTGGGGACAGATGGTGTCCGTTCCTTTCAATCAACTGCAGAAGATCGATCTCAGCAGCGGACGAATTCAATTCTTAGCCGAAATGCCGGCCTTGGTAGAACGCTTTGACGGGATCGATCCAGCAAACAGCCTTTTCGCCGGATTGATTCCCCCTGACCAGCAGAAATTATTGTTTGGGCCGCAGCGAAACATGACGATCGAACGACAATCCAAATTGCGACTTCGGGGTCGTGAATTTGCCAGAGGGTTGTGTATCCATTCGCGTTCTGAACTGCAGTGGGAGCTTAAAAAACAATTTTCAGCCATGGACTGCGTAGTCGGTGTCGATGACGAAGTGGCGTTCAATGGATCGCACGCGGTATTGTTGAAGATCATGGGCGACGACAATGTACTCTTCGAAAAACTGATCGCGACAAGTGACGATCCTTTGCCATTGCGATTAGCGTTGGATGGTGTGTCGAAGCTGACAATCCTTGTCGATTTTGGAGACGGAAGTAGCGTGTGCGACTGGCTGGACATTGCAGACGCACGCTTGGTAATTGCGAGGGAAAAGCCGTGAATCATGTCAATGTTCGTCCTTTCTGGCAGAACGGACTTCCACTAAAGGCGGATCATTCCGCTCCGGCACGGGGAAATTATTGTGAGGTCATCCAGCCAAGTTCCTTGAGATCGCAGTTGGGCGCAAATTTCCGCCAGGCAAGTAAAATCAACTTGTGGCTGCAATTCATCCTGACCGCCCTCACAATGGCGGCCATCGCCGTTCCGACTGTTGCTCAACAAACCGTTGTTGAACGCGAAACGGCGCGCGTCGAAACACTGCGCAAAATTTCACCGAGCATCGTGTGTGTAATGGACCCGAAGGGCCAGGGTGGTGGTTCTGGCGTTCTCATTTCAGCGGATGGTTACGCCATCACGAACTACCACGTAACGTCGGGGTGCGGAACGTTTATGAAATGTGGTCTCAGTGACGGTAAGCTGTACGATGCGGTGATTGTTGGAATCGATCCCACGGGTGATATTGCGCTCATTCAGCTTCAGGGCCGCACGGATTTCTCGTTTGCAATCCCTGGAGACAGCGATCAGGTGCAAGTCGGTGATGAAGTCATGGCACTCGGAAATCCGTTCCTGCTGGCAAGCGATTTTACTCCGACTGTCACATATGGAATCGTCAGCGGAGTGCGGCGTTATCAATACCCGGCCAACACGTTTCTGGAATATACCGATTGCATTCAGATTGATGCGTCAATCAATCCTGGAAATTCAGGCGGCCCGTTATTTGATATTGAAGGCCGTTGGATCGGAATCAATGGCCGTGCGTCATTTGAAAAACGCGGGCGAGTTAACTCGGGAGCGGCATATGCCATTTCTGTGAATCAGATTCAGAAGTTTATCGGTCATCTCAAGTGTGGTCTAATTGTGGATCACGGGGTTGCTGAATTTACCGTTGCAACATCGGACGCCGGTGAAGTCACGGTGGCTCAAGTGTCTGCCCTATCAGATGCGTATCGGCGAGGTCTGCGACCGGGTACCCAAGTGTTGTCATTTGCCGGGCGATTGTTGACGTCTGCCAATGATTTTCAGAACGTGCTGGGTATTTTTCCAGAAGGCACACGCCTGCCGCTGACATGGCGTGATCGTGACGGACTGCATGCAGGAACCATTCGTTTGCGTCCGCTGCATGCATTTCAGAAAGCACCTGAGCTACCGGAAGAACGCCGGCAACGACCTCCGCAGGATCCAGAACAACAGGACAGCGAAGGGCACCTGCTCGACACAACTGCCGATGAAGTTCCGGAAGCACTCCAAAGCCTATTTGTGGCCCGCGACGGCTTCTGCAATTATTACTTCAACGAGATGCAAAGACTGCGTGTGCTCACTGCTCTGAAGGAACGCATGGCTTCCAACGGCGATCCAAAACCAGTGTGGGGCGTCACATTCACCTCTGATCCCGGATCGCAACTGGCGGGCGAACTCACAATTGCCGCATCTGCTGTGGGTATGAATCTAAATAACCGGCCATTCCTGCAGAGTACGACCGATCCGCAGATTGACGAAGAATCACCTCAATTGCCCGGTTTGCTCATCGCCATGAATCAAGTGCGCCGTCTGCTCAGCTGTGACGTGGCTGAGTTTACAGAACAGCAGGCTGCAGGTCGCACTTTTCATCTGCCGTTAAAAAAAGACGTGGATGTGTTGCTGACGCGTGAAGGTGTTCGCACGTGCCGGTGGTACTTTGACGAAAGCTCGCCACTGCCGGTTGCCGTCGATCTCGAATACGCACAGGGAATCGACGACGTACGCCTGTTGTTCGCTGACTGGGCGGATCGGAATGGAGTCGTATTTCCGGGGCGGATTGGACTGATCTCCGGCATCCAAGAAGACGTGCGATGGCTGAACATCGACAACGTGACGGTCAACAAATCAGCAGCCCCTGAAAAGACAAAACCATGAGCATGTGTGTCACTCGTCCTTTCAAACGCGTATGCTGGAAGGCTCTGATTCTGACGCTGTTGTTCGCGTCCGATAGGTGCTGTGCGTCACAGTCAGACTTTCGGGCAACAGCCGAAGTCCTGAGGTCACAGCAGCAGACGATTGTCAAGTTGTTCGGTGCGGGAGGCGGCAGTCTAGATTCGTATGGAACAGGAACTTTGGTTTCGGGTGACGGGCATGTTGTAACGGTCTGGAATCATCTGATCAGTACCGGATATCTCACAGCGATTACAGCGGATGGTCGAAAATTTAGTGTCGATGTCGTCGGCACCAGTGCAGAGTATGATCTGGCACTCTTGAAACTCCGATCAGAACCCGGCGATTCATTCGCGCACATCGATCTGACTAAGGCAAGTAATCCCGATCCCGGGACGCCGGTACTTGCCTTCAGCAACATGTTTCACGTGGCGACAGGTAACGAGCCCGTATCGCTGGTGCATGGTGTCATCGCGGCGAAAATCCCCCTAGAAGCAACTCAAGGACGCTGGACGTTCCCGCTCAAATCCCCCGTCTGGCTGGTCGATGCCATTACGAACAATTCTGGTGCTGCCGGAGGCCTGCTGACTGACACCGCAGGTATCCCAATTGGCCTGATTGGTCGAGAAATTCGGCATAGTGCCAGCCGCACATGGGTCAATTATGCGGTTCCGCTGACGACCCTGAAGCCCGTAATTGAAACACTGTTGTCCGGCAAGAAACTGGATTCAACTCCGAAAGACGCGGCCGCAAAAGTTCCCGTGATTTCTGATCAAGAGCTCACAGCACGTTTTGGTCTGACCATGTTGCCAAATGTCGTCGAACGAACTCCGGCATGGATCGATACTGTGGCAAAGAATTCAATCGCCGCGAAATGCGGCCTCCAACGCGGCGACCTGATTGTGTTGGTGAATGACGCCGTCATCACCAGCGTTACGGATTTTCAGCAGCAGATTGCCGCGTTTCGCAGCGGCGAACGAGTGGCGCTCACGATCAACCGCGACCAACAATTGCTGCCCCTAGATTTGCAGATTCCGTAAATCAAGCTGTGAGCGGTGTCGCGGCAGCCCACCCAAACATGACCGTTGTTGGACCTTGGCTAATTTTGCATCTTGTCATTTTTGTGCGCGACATGCTTCGCCACGCGCAACTGCTTGACTCCGTTTCGAGACACAACGGTCCCGGATATGGCCACACCACAAGTGGTCCACTGTCTCAGCCATTGTAGACCAGTCGTGCATTATTCTTCGTATCGAATCTGACTCCAATCTTGCGACAGTCTGCATAGTTGATCAATGACGTCGATGTCTTCGCTGCACGCCACGATGCCGGGATAGCGGAGCATTCCGGCACGCGCGTCCATCCACAGATCACGATAATGCACAGGCTGGCGATTGTGGACCCAGACGGCGTCTCCGCCACGAACTCGCGCGATGTGCATCGCGACGGGAAAGTCATAAATGTTCGGCGAGTGAATAAGTGAACCAGTGTACTCACCTGTCGCCATGAACGGATAAATGCTGCCCGGCATTTCGTCCGACGTGTGACCGGCCAGATTACGACCGCGAACAAGGAGTTGATCGACTTCACGCGCGCGTTCAATGTCGCGCTGCTGAAAGCCGATGAGATAGACTCCTGGACCGGTGTTTGTGCGCCGCGGCGTAAGATCCGGCAGCGCATCTAGCACATCTCGAGCCGTGTGTGATGGATCATCCGGACCGCAGACGATACGTTCCGGAGTGACTTCGACCCATGTTCCATGTTCGCCCATTTCGGGGGCAAACACGAGTGAATAGTGCGGTGTTACATCGTCGTGGAGATGCACGATGATGGAATAGCCATTGCCGGTTTTGTCGCGATACTGTTTCGTTCCGTCAATCGGATCAATCGAAATTGCGAGACGACTGTCCGTTGCAAAGTGGGCCATGTCGCCTGTCGTTTCTTCGCCTTCAATGCGACATGATCGCAGGACGGGGTCTGCATCTCGGAGTGCGGCAACCAGCAGTTCCTGGACCGACAGATCCGCGAGGGTCAAGGCATCGGTGTTGGCGTTCCCCGACGACTTGCCGTCCACCGCAATGTTAAACTGTCGGAGTCGTTTTGCCACAGCTCCGCTCCAGCGAACTACGGGAGGTAAAGCTTGTTGCAGAGCCTGAATGATTTGTGGGAGGTGCATTGTTTTTACTGCTTAAGTTCAAGCCATTCAAACAGACGCGTGGGAACGTTGTTGTCACAAGTCTTCTGCAAACCGCGCCAACCAGGCACGGCGTTTACTTCGATCACGAGCGGCTCATTGTCGGCGTTGTACATCAGATCGACGCCGGCAAACAGGCTGCCTGTGATCTTTGCAGCTTGGCAAGCCAATCCAAGTTCACGGTCGGTTGGAACGTGGGCGATGCCGGTGCCCTGTTGCGAAATGTTGGCGCGGAAATCGCCGGGTTTCGGGATACGTTTCATCGATCCGACAAGCTGGTCATCGAGCAGCAGGACTCGAATATCAAAACATGGCCCGGAGACAAACGCCTGCAGGTACAGCACGGCCCCGAGACGTTCGAGTGTACGAAACGCCCGCAGCGCGAGTTCCGGATCTGAGACGCGCATGATGCCGCGCCCCTCGGCTCCAAACAGCGGCTTGACAACGACGTCTCGTCCGAGCCTCTCAAACGCTTCGAGGGCTGTGTCAGAATTTTCGCAAACGATCGTAGCGGGCACGGGAATTCCAGCGAGCGCGAGACGCTGTGTGGTCAGGTATTTGTCGACGGCACATTCTAAGGCACGTGGGGAATTGATGACACGCACGCCGCAGGCTTCGAGTCCTGCCAACATGTCCATCCGTGCCACTACCTGTTCGAGTGATCCGGGCGGCATCGTCCGCACCAGCACCACATCTAGATTTCGCAGATCGCGATCGCCACACGAGAAGTCGACGCGGCCCGTCTGGACTTTGGCCACGAACTGATTGAACAGCAGTGAATGCATGACGTGTCTCCGCGCCGTGCCGACACGGCATAACTCATTCACATACCAACTGTCTTGATTTCCAAAGACACCAATTCGCATTGAGAGACTTCCATGGTGTGCCGGCGCGGCCGCTTGTCACAGCCAAAAAGATTCAGAAACTAGGCAGTCGTGATGGTGTGGCAGCGAGGACGCCGCGCACGTGATTAAGCCATTCCGAACGACTCTCGCAGTAGTTCCGGGTAGAGCGTTCCGGACCGAAACGAACGCCCAGTCAGGAGATTATGAAACACGACAACCGCCGGGCTGAACAATGCCGCGTCCATCGCATAGAAATCATGATTCGCAGCTTTAAACAGTGAGAGAAATGTCTGGCCGTATGACGCCGAAGAATTCGATGGTACTTTTGCGACGACAGCTTCGATTACAGCATCGGGGCAACGCACCCACAGATTGACCGTGGCTCCGTACAGGATCGAATCGTTCGTGCGGCCTATGCCCTGCAGATCGTTCTTTGCCACCGGAGGCAAAGGTGCGATTCCGGTGCCGCTGATAATGTTTTCCAAGGGGAACTGCAACTCGTGTAACTTGTGCAGAGCTGTTTCAAGCGACCGCGCCACGACTTGGATGTTGCCCGCCTGCGATGCTGTCGGAGACACGGCCAGTGTCAAGCGACATGCTGCGGGCAACGACTCCCGGATCAAGTCTAACGCGGCTTGCGTCGGCAGTGACCCTGATTCGAGTACTCCCACAGCCAATCCTCCGTCCTCTGTCTGCGGCAAATGCTGGAAGATGTCTTCTTTGCGTACGACGGCACGCATCGGGCCGGAACCCATCGCAAAGAAATCAGCGGAAGCTATTTTCCAGCCCGCATACTGGCTCATCAGACACGCAGCAACCGGATGATCTGTCCGTACGAAAACCTGCGGCACGTCTGGTAGTCGTGAGTCTGACGGAGTAATTTCTACCTCCGCCATACCCGAGACGCAGATTCTTGCCAGCAGCACACCTGCTTCCAGACCACCTTCGGATGTGACGCCAAAGTCTAGAATCTGGATTCCACCCTGTTCGTGAATTCCAATTCTCAGACTCACTGCTTGAGACTTGGCAAGCTCCGTTAAATGGGTGGCACGCTGATTGAGGTTAAGAATGGACAACTCGAACGGCTCCTGAAAGCTCACGATTTAGTTACAGACAATTGTGAAGTATGGACCAGCCGCACCATTTGCTCAAATGAGCCATGAAACCCCCGGTTTTTCAAGTACGGTCAACGCATCAGGATACACGTGAATTCCCTCGTAACTGCTCGGTTTCGAAGAATCCCGGAATGCGTCGCCGGCACGAAAAATTCAGTCTGAACAGTCGAGATTCGAGCACTTGGGATGGCTACGACACCGTCGCCCCAGTGGGCATCTGGAAGTAGGAAACCGATCCCAATAATGGAATGTGTCGAGACTCGATCTGAACAACGAAGCTGGCTGGTAGCCTGCATAATGCTGTTGCGGGGTGAAAGATGATCGATGCTTGTTGGCGGTCGATCGGCAGGATTACGAAACAGTCCCGGGTTTCCGCGAATTAAGCCAGCGTAATCTTCCTGCAATGTCTGTGGCACATCGATCAGCCAGCGACCAAATCTCCCTAAAGGCAGTTCGCTCCAGTTGGATCCATGATGTGGAGTGGCAACGTAGATCACTTTGTTTACGAACGGCACCGGTTCAAATAAGAGTGCGGACACCGTTTCGTCCGGGAGTGACCCTGTTGCAAATACTTCGCTCAAAGGTTTGTCCGAGACCGCGCGCCAGAGCCGATCATCGCTGTAACTCACCTGCAGCCGCGCGATAAGCCCCCCCATGCTGTGTCCGACCAGAACCGTTTGATCAAACGCGGGATCACGGCTCGCAGGGTCCAGTACGATGCGCGTCTGTTCCAACTCTTTGCGAAGATCGGCCGCCGCTTTCAAATAGGAATTCCCCGTCGGATACTGATAGACCCAGATCTGGTACCGACATGCAATATTCGGGTTAGACCGCAACGCCACGATCATCTCTGCCCACGTCAAAGCATCCGATGCCAGTCCGTGAATCAGCACCAACGGAATCCGACCCGGTTGATACGGCTCTAGAAGATACAATCCGGGCGCGTTCGACTTCGAAGGGTTTCGAAACGCCTTCCAGTAGTTTCGCTGGGGAGGCAGCGTACGACCGTCAAGCGTTTGAGCCGCCTGAAATACCAAAGGCAATGTCGGCTGGTGCCACGCGCAACCACTCGCGCAGATAACTACGAGGATCGGCAGCCATGGCTGGAACCCTAGACGGACGCGCAGAAGTTGCGGGAAAATTGACAGCATAAGACCGATAAGTAGCTAGCGCACTGTTCACGATGGCGATCTGGATCCACTGCAAAGGACCGGCATTTTAGGAAGCTGGCTTAATTCAGGGAATGTGAGTTTCGCCGCGATTTTCTCAGGATGTGGCGTTCACATGTTCTGCAAATCAATCGTGACTGGCTGTGAATTCCAAGAGCGGAGCGGCATTTCGCCTTTGGAGAGGGCGAGCACCATGCCGACGGACACCAGCAATGTTGGTAGCGTAATGCCTACAAACAGGGGCGTTGCAGCGATACGTCGCAGTCGGGTTCCTTTTTGCCATTGTCGAATTCCGAATCCGGCTGAGCACACGCTCAACCACGCAAATCCGACTACGATTCCAAGTCCCATAATCCGATCACGCTGGATCGACTGGCGAATCTGCCGTACGGCGATCTGATCCACTGTTTCAGGGAATTCCAGCAAGGCATAGTGAATTTGAAATTGTTTCGGCCCTTCAGTTTCAGTTTCAATGATTTCACGTCGTTCGAAAGTATCGACAACAAATTTTTTTGCGGTCGTCTGCGGCAATTCCATGCGGACAAACTTCGCCTGCTCGTGCAGCGTCGAATTCATTGTGGCCGTGATGGCTTGGACGTGCTGTGCCAGTCCTTCATTGATAGCAGCAGTCAGAGGAGCTGCCGCATCATCTCCGTCCAAGATGGGTTTCGTATGCACGACGATACGGCGACCGTCCGTGTTGGTCACCCACTGAGGAATCATCGGCGGAATAGTGAGTCCGGCCTCAGCAGCAGACAATTCGGGAGCCTGAATGTCGGGACTAATTGGGACGCTCACGGTGCCAGCACTTTCGACCAGTGACACAATCGAATTGGCAATCGACTGCAGTCCACCGGCAGCCAGCAATGGACTGACGGGAAATGTTGATCCCACCGGCGGAGTGAGTGGAATTAAGGCATACGTCTGTCGAATGCGACCCGGCAGTTCGGAATTGAAGGACTTAAGCAAGTTTTGACCGGCTGCGCCAAGGATTTGTCGAACCATTGCGTCCGACGGTTGAAAGACGACCACGTCACCATTGTCCGATTTCGCAGCCTGTCCAAGAACTGTCGTACCATTGTGCTCCCCAACTTTCTCTAGATTTGAACTTATGTACTGGCCGATCTTTGACACCAACAGTTCAAGCTCAAGCTTCCGTGCTTCGATGAACGCCGCTTGTTCCGCCGTAGCAACGACGTTCGTGTCCGTCGCCGTCACCACCGCAGAATCCACCAGCGTGGCCTCGACTGCTGCATCCGCAGGAGCCTCCGCCAGTAATTCTGCCGCCTCATGTCGCTGTCGCAATTCAGCCGTGTTTCCCAGTTCTCGAACACGTGTCGTGTCGATAGTTTCCAGCGGCCCTGGCCGTTCCGGATGTCCCAGTCTGACTGTAGCGTTTGAGAAAGGACTTTCGGCGTGTGCGTAGAGGTTCCCCGGCTGGATAACGGTACGTGGCGTTGACTCTGGTCGCACATCAAACAGCAGCGCAACCATCACCAATCCGACGAACACCGTTGCGGTCACAGCCAAGGCTGTCACGACGCCCGACCACGCTCCCACCTTTGTCGCCTGCTGAGGTGTCCTGCGTCCCAGCAGCGCGTTCACCAGCAGCGACAAAAGTTTCAGCCCGCCCAGCCCGATTGTGATCACAATGAGCCCAACGAAGATCACACCAAAGAGGGTTATACCGATAGATGTCTGTTCCATAATGTCACATTCCAAGCAACGTCGAATCCAGCTACGTAGAAGGTTTCGTTAGGGGTTCTTAATACTCTTGCACTGGTCACCAACTCGTGAAGCCTCGGAGAGTCGGGCAACCATGATCCACTACATTCTTTGACCGGCAGCAGCCGGAACTGATACAACCGGGTGACGCACCTGTGTCAGCGTCGGAGCTACCTGAGCAGAGCCAGGGGCTGGTGCCAGCAAACGATCTTCCTGCGGCGTCCAACCTGACGACAATTGCACAACTGCGGAAATCGCCAAGGCCCAGATGGCGCCTAACTGTTCTGGAAATGGCAAACATGCAGACAGCATAACCCCGAGGAACAATGAGACAAGCGATGAAGAAATCCGAAATCGTGATTTGCGAAAACTGTCAGCCTGCCACCACCACCGCCGCATCAGGAACAGAGAGCCGAAAAACATCATGAATCCCGACATCGTCGGTAAACCATCTTCCAACATATGAATCTTCCCAATCGTTCCGGCATTAAAGACGCCGTCACCATTTGGCTGCAGGAGTGATGTTTGGTTGAGCATGAGGAACTGTCTCAGAACCGCCGCAATGGCTCCGACTCCTAAACCTAGACTCCCTTGGATCAGACGTCTCACAAGCGCATCGCCCTTACGCCCCTCCCAGACTTTGGCAGGCACAATTAACGCCCATGCCGCAACCAGCGTCACCGTTCCGAAGAATGCTACGTCGGCAGGATTCGGAAGCATGTCGGTTGCTAGATGCACGGCTGTTGTGACCAATCCCACTGCTGCTAGCGCCATAGTCAAAGATGTCGTGATATCAGTCGCACGCTGCCCACCCAGAATTTGACGTATGGTTGCGGGAGTGGAATTGACCAGATAAACCGGGAATGATTGCGGAGCCGATGCCCGGGATCTCTGCGGAGCTACCACCACGGGCGAGTCCTGCATCGGCTGAAACATCAGCTGCGCAGGGATCGGCAAGTTTTCAGGGTAGGGCGACCGTGACGGGGAGGTCACGACCTCAGCCACCTGGCGGGTGGACGACTTTCCAAAAAAGGAACGATAAATTAGATACGCGATCCCACCAATCACGCCGCCAGCCGTGAGCGGCCGGAACGCGCCAGATTGGACAATCACCCACAACACGGCACCGCTCAGCACCCACTTCACCGGCGGCGGAACTCGAGTATTCCAGAACTCCAATGCAGAATTCCACTGACCAGTCAGTCCACTTTCTGCATGCGGCGATTCCATGTGCGGATTGCCAAACAAGGATGTCTCAATTCTTCGCGCAGTCCCTTTTGTCAACGGCTTTGAGGCGTAAATGGGCGTTGGCTTCTCGGCCGCAAACCCCGATTCTTCAATCGCCTTACGAAAACGACGTTCTAACTCTTCCACTTCACTGATCCGGCGATCTGGATTTTTTTCCAGCGCCGCCGCGAGCACAGGCCGCAATCTTTCAGGCAGCACCGACAAATCCGGTTCCGCCGTTAAATGCTTCATTAGAATTTCTGCAGTTGTTTCGCCTTCAAAAGGCACGTGTCCCGTGAGCATTTCGTACAAGATGATGCCTAGGGAATACACATCGACTTCGCGACCATAACGTCCGCGAGCGACCTCTGGCGCCATGTAGTAAACAGTTCCGACACTCTGCGTCTGCGCGCTGCGACGACTTTCAGAAATATACTTTGAGAGTCCCACATCACCAATCTTCACTTGGTCTGCATCGCTGAACACATTCGCAGGTTTTAAGTCACGATGCACTAGCCCGCGATCGTGCAGAAAACTCAATCCCGCCGTCATCCCGTGCAGCCACCGGAAAACTTCATTTAGCGGTAAGCCGGTCGGATTCTCCTGTAGCACTTCGTACAGCCCCTTGCCGCCGACATACTCCATAATGATCCAATGATCTTGGTCGGCATCCTGCCGCATATCAAAAATTGTAACCAGATTAGGATGCTTCAGATTTAAACACTGCGACACGCCACGCAGCTCAACTTCCAAATTATTGTGCAGTAACTTCAAGGCAACTTCTTTACCGGCGTCGGTCAGCGCGTAGTACACTTCACCAAATCCACCGCGATGAATCGCGCGCTTAATGGTGTAACCTTCCAGCGGTCTAGATTCCGGTGCAAGCGCAAATTTCATGACAATCTTTCGACTAAAACGTTTATCGGCGGTTAGCGCCGTTCCGCGAAAACGAATCAACTCAAGACGTTTTTAGTTTCTCAATGCGAAACCGAAAGTCATCCCCGCAAACAATGGCACCGTCGCTCAGGATAGCGGAATCCCGAACACCTACTCCGTTGATGCTCAGTCCGGCTTTCGAGCGACACCGCAATCCACCCTCTTGGTGATAAATCACAATAAGTTCCGGCCAGTCCGGACAACACACATGATGATCTCGTCGTGGCCCCAAGAGAATACTGTCCGTCATCAGAATGATACCATTGACCGAGTGGGCTGGACGATGAGAACTTTCAAAATCTAGTAAAGCCGATCCAGCCAAGACGCTGGGAATGCGAAAAAGCAGTCGAACTCGTTCGGCCATACAGATTTCGTCGCCTGTCTGCAGCAATGTCGGTCCGGTGACTGCTCGACCAGAGACAACGGTGGAGTTGTGTGGATGGATGAACCAATCTTCTCCATTTCGCAAAAGTGACGCATGACGGTGCGACAGGTTAGCCATCAAGCAGATGTCAGCAGACTTGTCGTGCAGCTTTGGGCCGCCGATCAGAAACTGAGAACCTACGCACAATTGCCAAGCGCCCACTCCGTCAATCCACAACATGTAACGATCTGTCAGCATAGACCACTTCAATTCTCTGCGTTCCGCTAAGTCCCGTCATCTCGCAATTTCTGCAAAAAACGGTGTCAACTGCAGGACGCCTATTGTAGAGCCTTCAGAGGCTGAAACCAGCGAGCAGCATGAAGGCCAGCACATCATTTTAAAAACAACCCAAGGGCTTGCCCGCCGAAGTGACGCTGGTCTTACCCTGCGCTCGCAAGAACTCGATTGATGCACATGAACGTGGTTCACCTTTCTCATGCTGAACAAAAAACTCCGGGCCCGAGTGAAGCTCGAACCCGGAGAGATGTGTGTCCCGGTCAAATTGCAGAAGTCACTTCCGCGTGATTGTTAAATTCTTGCCAGCGATCCCCCGCAACGTTCGTCCTGAGTTGTTGCAGTTAACCCGAGAGTTTGGGGCACTCGGCTCGCCGACTATGAATCTCGCTCAGATCGACGGTTGCCCACTAACTTCCGCTACTGACTCTTGGCTTTTCAAGCCAAAGTGTGAATCGATTTCTCCAACAATGTCTCCCTTTGGCGGTGCGTTTTCTTCATTCACCGGAATCCCGCCAAGCATGCTGCCTTCTGTTTCCAAGACGGACTCACGTACATCTAAGGCATGATTCATATCTTTAATCATCTTTTCCACATGAGCCAGTTGTGAGTCATCGATCTCGATCGAATTGATCGTTTCCGCAGCCTGAACCTGCTTCAGGCGTGATTCAAGCTGCGCGACTTTCACAACCAGATCCTGCTTGCGAGACAACAGTGTCTCCAACTTCGTCTGGTTAGCCCGCAGTGTATCACGTTGTGCCGTCAGAATCTGACGATCGCGTTTGACTGCTTCTTCAACGGAACAGAATGATTGGAAGCGATGAGCCAGATCTGATTCAACTTCACCGCGGCTGTATGAGACAGCTCGGTAAGTGAACGAAGTGCCGCCGCTTTCGAGGTCACTTCGCAGAGCAAGGATGGCATCCTTCTGCTTGCCAAGTGACGCTTCTTTGTCGGTCAGATCACGTTCCACATCTTTGACATCGACAGATTGTTCCGCGACGATCGTCATGTGCCGCCGAATCTCCGGAACCAGATTGTCCACTTCATCGCGGATGCGATCGAGTTCAAACTCGACCGAAATCTCCGACTTCACAGCCTGCCGTACCTGACCACCAAAGGTGCGCAGATAGCTGCACGCATCTGAACCCAATAACAGACCACCAGCCAAAGCCAGCGACGCCGTACCAACTACGATTTTCTTCAGCATGTCAATTCTCCTGACCGGGGTGCCACACGTTTTTTGCGGGCTCAGTTCCCGCAGCATGGGGAGGTGATTCGCCGGCTAACTGAGTTGCTTAGATGAAATTAAAAGAAATTCGAAATTACGCTCAATCACGACATTTGCCCAGTATTTTCCGAATTTTCTCTGCCCAGATTGGAGGTCAGACATTCTTTTCCGGTTCGATTGTTGTCGTTTGCCCCGGATTTGGTACTTCAGGGGATGAGACGGATATTTTCACAAGATCTCGTGGTGGAATCGGTGGTCATCGCAATTCAGACGAATGTGTTTCCCCTCGATGCGCTGAAGAACGGATTTGTGTTTTCCAGTGGATTTCCCACGGTGACACTGGATACTTCATGGGGAGGGTAGCCGCATATTAATTTCAATTGAACCCTCGAGGCGCTGGTGATTTTTTTCGAAAATAAATAGAGTGATGCGTCGATTCGTCTGCCAGACATTATGAGAAGCTACAGGTGGAATCATGAGCCACAGGAGTGCATGATCGTTTTGATCCCAGCGGGCGTTTCTTCGCCGACTAATAAGCCGTGGCATCGTCGTCACTTCCTTGCTTTGTTGGCTGTGGCGGTGTCATAATTTATGACATCATCACAGCCGTTTTTTCGATTCCATTCTGATAGCCAGTCAGTTCTCATGTCTTCTCACAAACCCGGCTCACGCAACTTCTCGCTTTCGAGTTGGCTGATTCCGGTCGCAGTCCTCCTGTTAATGGCAGGCTTATGGCAGGGCGTGGTGACGTTTCTGGTGCAGATGCGTGGTCTGAATGCTGGATTGTTTCCGGGACCAATGGCGGTTGTTGAAGCCGGATGGCGGATGCGGAGTGACCTCGGTCAGGCAACTTTGCTTACGGCGGCTGCGGCCCTGACAGGGCTGTCCTTGAGTATCCTCTTTGGAACGGCGACGGCGTTTGTGTTTTCGCAATCGTCCATCGTGCGGCGAGCCCTCTATCCCTACGCAGTCCTGTTGCAGACGATCCCCATCATTGCCATTGCACAGATCGTGATTCTGACGTTGGGGCGTGGCTTTCAAAGTATCGTGCTGGTGTCGTGTATTATCAGCCTGTTTCCGATCATCACGAATACGACGACGGGACTGCTGCAGATTGATCCCGATCTGGTAGATCTGTTTCGACTGAATCGGGCCACACGACGACAGTTGCTGGTCAAATTGAGATTGCCCTCCGCATTGCCGTATTTGATTTCCGGAATTCAGATTGCGAGCGGTTCGGCGATTGTCGGTGCGATCGTGGGTGAATTCTTTCTGAGCGCCGGGCCGACGGGCCTGGGATCGCTGATCCAGGGAAAAGTAGCGTCGTTCAACATGCCGGAACTTTGCGCTGTCGTTGTTGTGGCGACGCTGTTGGGCACCATCGTGTTGGGTGTTGTCACTGTCCTAGGCGAATGGCTGCTGAAAGGCTGGTATGGAATGAGCCTTGAGGGACATGGTCGTTAATGGATTAAGTGTCAGACGGCAGCCTGTCAAATCCGTTCATGCCACTGCTACGAGAAATGAAGGTCAGCACGCGAGCGACCAATTGAGCGTTTTCCTCGTAGCGTTCGCAGCGATGGCAGAGCCGCAAACTTCCGCCTGCTGCCAGACTTTCTCTCCATCCTGCTGGCAATCGACAGGCAAAACTCTTGCCACGCACGACAATCAAGGGCCGAATCAGGGGATTCCCCATGCCATCTAGCCAGCTCAACGGACATTTCTTGGGCCGAAAGCAATCGTGTGAGTTGCTGAGTACTGTATCGGTTGGAATCAATAGCCGGATGTTTCGCTGGCTCGCGTACTGCGCGACATCCAGCAGTCCAAGGCGAATCGTTTTTTCGGCATGACGATAAGTATGGAGTCCCTGTTCTCCGGGAACAATCACAACCGACCTCGCTCCAAGGTCAGCCGCCAAATCAATGGATCGCCGCGCGTCGCGTGTCGCGGCTTCGTATGACATACCAAGTGACCCGGTAAAACCGCCAGCAAAACCAAGGCAGCTAACCGTGATTTGGGTATCAGCCAGAATGTCGTGGATCACATGCTCGCCAATGAACAGCACTTGCTGACGTCTTACGCAGACATACCGAATGCCTCGCTGCTGGAGCTGCTCCGCTTCTAGGATCAAACCTTCTACAGAATCCGACTTCAAGGGGTATGCGACTGAGATACGCGACACAAGCGTTCTAGGCGGCCATGCTGGATCGTCTGCGAGAAATACATCCATGTGAGTAGAGCTGTTTCCGTCGATGGACTCTTTCGCAACACAATCTGCCGCCAGCTCGAATTTAAGAACCTAGTACTCGTGCCGAATCTGAAGTAGAAAATTCCAGACCGTACTTTGCAAGCCTATGGATCCGTTACTATCAATGGCCTTATGCCGCCGACAAAACAGACTTCCCGGTTGCCGCAGTGTGCAGCGATCGCCGGCTACTGTAAACCGTTTCA